>NZ_JBWEYV010000018.1:0-81684 GCF_056329745.1 Epilithonimonas sp.
TGCAAATGTAAGTGCTTTTTATTTAACAGCCAAACTTTTTATAATTAATTTTTTTGAAGCTTTTTTCAACTTCTTATTATTAATCTTCTTTATCTAACCGTCTCCTGCGCTGCCAATTCTTTCGTTTTGGTTCTGCAAATGTATGTTGAAATAAACTCTACTTGCAAATCTTGTTAACAATAAATTTACAATTGTGTAAAACTTGGTTCAATAAACACCTATATAACAATGTTATACAAGGCTTGTAAAGTTATCCACATTATGTTAAATCAAGATATAACAACTAAATGTGTTAAACAGATTGAGGCTGCGGCAGGGATAGAAGCGGTTATCCTTTTGCTTATAACTACAACGAATTAATATAATGTTGCTATTATATATGCCTGAATGTTGTAATATAAAAAAGGCAATGAAGCAAAAGATATGAGCGGATAGCCCGGTGACAAAACAGCGTTGGGAACGGTATGGCTTTTGGCAGCCGCCCAAAATAATACACTTCTATTGACGAAGCTTCAGCTTGTCTCTATATTTTGTATATATATTATATAAGTAGAATGCGAGTGAAAGCCCTAATGTATCGGCAACAGCATCGAGAAGTTCCAGCGAGCGGCCCAATTGCATGGTGTCCTGCAGAATCTCGGTAAGTAGTGCATACGAAACTAGGATGAGAAAGAATTGCAAAAATTGCGTTTTGGGAAATCTGACCCTGAAGATAAATCCCAACAAAAAGAATATTGAAAAATGAATGAGCTTGTCTAGATTTGGGATCATGAAGAAATACTCTTTGTTTTCTACGCCAGGGCGTAAAAGCATATAAGTAAGAAATGCCCAATAAATGGGCAATATAATCTTACTGTACTGATAAATGCGCTGACTATCCAACAACTTCCTGATATTCTTCTGAAGATAATAATGTGGAAAGGTCTGCTGCGTCTGCAACTTTCAATTTGATGATCCAGCCTTTCCCGTATGGGTCTGAGTTAAGAAGTTCTGGCTGATCTTCGAGCTCTGCATTAACTTCCAAAACGGTTCCTGCAACAGGTAAGTAAAGATCCGATACGGTTTTAACGGCTTCTACACTTCCGAATACATCGCCTTCGTTAAGTTCTTCGTCCACGGTGTCTACATCTACAAAAACGATGTCCCCCAATTCTCCCTGGGCATAGTCTGTAATGCCAATGGTTGCGGTATCGCCTTCTACCTTGATCCACTCATGATCCTTGGTGTATTTAAGTTCTGCTGGTGTGTTCATTTTCTTTAATTAGGTTTAGGCAAATTTAATTATATAATTAAGATCTAACAATAGATTAAAAATAAATTACAAAAAAAAGAGTAAACTGAGTTTACTCTTTTTGTATTGGTATGTGTTTACAATTAATTTCCTGATCCGCCAAATGTCATCGTGGCGGTGATGCCAGCACGAATAGTGGACAGCGGGAATGCCGTGGAAATCTTGTACCTGGTCATCATCTGGTCATAGAAAAACTTAAGGTTTAGGTTTTGAGACATATTGTAGTCTGCAGAAAGCTTGAGGCTAAAAATCTTCTGCCCACCGGTGACCTGAGAATCGTCTATCAGGATGTTGGTTAGCGTTGTTTTACTATCCCGCATTGATAAATCCGCTCTCATATTGAGGTCACTTTTGATATCTCTTGGTTTTCCTTTATAATTAATTCTTAGTTTCAGATTTTTGAGGATATAACCATAGCCTACCACAAACTCATTGCCGTACTCTTCGGTAAGTGTTGTATTGGTTAATCCCAGTAGATAAGTCCTATCTCTATTATAATTAAAACGGAACTGCATATTGTTACGCATGGTAACATCAAAACCAACAAGTGGCGCAAATGCTTCTACATAACCCACCTGTGTGAAGGTGTAAGGATTATACCTGTTCCCATTGGAATCATAAACCGTGTTGACATCATTCACATTCCTATTATAATAATCGATGCTGGACTGGATGCCAGACATTGTGAATGTTGAAATGTAGGAGTGCAAGATATCAAATTTGGAAAATTGACTGTTGACAATCGGAATATTCCTAAGGCCAGAATACACCAGTTTCCAGTTTGGCAATGGCACACCAGCTTTAGTAGGATTGCCCAATTTTTTAGGAGATTTACCTTCTATTGCTGCTTTGAAAGCCGGAATCAACACATAGGCATTGCTCCTAGAATAACCAGCCACATAACCTTCCCTATCTACAATACCATCATATTGCTGCGAGATTGCCAACGCATTTTCTTTGATGGACTGGTACAGCGCATTGCCCTCTTTAAAGGCAGTATTGAAAGTCCACGATGTATTTGAGTAAGTAATCGATTCTGTACCAAATGCATCTCTAAAACCAAAATAATTATTCTGAAGATCGACAACGTTATAGCCACCCTGTACATAATTACGGCTGTAATTCTGGAGAATGTTAAAATCAATACGCAAGTCATTTGCTGGCATTACTTGTAGATCCCCTGTGATGGTTCTGTTATTAAGCTCTGAGTACGCATCATTCATCAATCTGGAGTTGGATGCCCAGCCATTTTCTATCACCGTTCTTCTGATATCTGCCTGAGATCCCAGTAAGAAGCCCAGTGTTGGTCCACCAAGAGTTTGCCCATAACCAAAGAAGTTAGGCGCAGATAACAATCCTGGCAAAACAATACCGTTGTTTTCGTTATAGTTAAAATTGATCTGCTTAAAGGATGTCAGCGCATAGGCAGCCGCCTGGATTGGGGTCAGCCTATTTTTAAACTTGTAAGATTTGAATTTGAACTTACTGTTCTTCTTAGTAAATGCTTGGTTATATACATTATTAAGAGAATCAATCTCCTGCCGACGTTTTTGCAGTTTTAGATTAATCTTTTTAAAGTAATCGAACTTACCAAAGAATTTTGGAATATCGATAGTTGTTGTTCCGATAATCGCATTGGTATTCTGAGAAATGTTACCCAGGTTTTCCCAAGCTCCGGTATCCGGGTTTTGGAAACTGCGCACCGCAGTAGACCTGGCGTTCCAGTTGTACTGAAACTGGTAACTCACTTCTGCATTGATGAAATCCAAATATGGCAAATACTCAAACGGTAATCTGTAATTAAGCTGTGCCCTGTGATTGTACAACACCGGACGGCCTGCCCTGAACGGGTTGCTAAAGATGGATCTGTTATTCATACTATTGACATCCATTTGATCATTCAGCGTTTTGGTCTCAGAATTAATCTCAAGCTTTAGCGACTTGGTAAAATTAAAGCCTAAACTATACTGCCACCCGAAGAAGAAGTTCCTGTTGCGGATCACATCAAAATCCGATCCACCGGTACCACTAAGCAATGCGTCTACATTACGGTACTCCAACTCGTTATAATTCCTGTCCAATATTGTTCTGAAGGATAATCTTGTAGGAACAGGATTGAAATTGAATTCTTTTACCCATCTCAGGTATTTGTATGATTTGGCCGTATCGCTGATCATTTTGTTAAATGGTCTCAAAACATACGGTTTGAAGGTATAATTATACTCCAGATAACCTTTCAGATATTGCTGATAATTTCTCTTGGTATAGATATCGCGGTAAAAATCATCATTATAGATCGCGGTAACATTCACATTCTCTATATCATAGAACTTTGCTTTTTTATCCGGATTCACCCTTTCTTTCCTCATATTTACCACACCAATGCTACGCTGCTGGGTATAGGTTCTAACCACTTTTTTCAGCTCGGCTTCGTTAGAAGCCTTTTTCAGCTCAACATCGTTATCCAGAGGATTATATTTGGGATCGGTAATTGTTTGGGTATAGGAATAATTCAACGGAATCTTAATTCCAGATTTTTCCGGCAAAAATTTATCGACATTCACAGTCGTATTGATACTGAATGCAGAGTTCTCATTTTGGGACCGTTCCGATGGTTTCTGATCTATTGCTCCAAAGCCAATAGAGGCGTAGGAAGCGTTGGCATTAACCAAAGCAAAATCTCCCAAATTAAAATTAAGGCTGGCATTACCGGCGTAACCTCCTTTATTCTCGATCTCAGACAGTCGGATTTCGTTGACCCACAGCACAAGGGTTTTACCTTCTGCATTGGAGTTATCATTGTTCCTTACCCCCAGCATAATGGTTGTAACGTTACCAATACTAGGTCGTCCTTTCACATAAATCTTTTTGTTGGCATCACCATAATCTGCATAGGTAAAACGCTCATTGATCTGGAATCCCCCTGCTCTCAGCAACTCATCGCGCTTGAGTTTAGCATTTACGAAATTTTCTATTTCTAGGTTGACATTGTTGGCATCTGGCCAAATATCCAATGGCGATGTCGCATTTTTGGCCGTATAGGTAAGAGATGACTCATACTCGTAATAATTATCGGTGGCATCACTACCAAAACGGATGAAGAATTTGGCATTAGGATCCAGCGCACTAATGTTAGCCGTAGTTTGATTGGTTTGATTCTCTGCGTGCACAAACAATTCCAATTTTTTGTAACGGCGCATATCCAGGCTTGTATTTTTAAACACGCCTCTGGACTCACCTTTCAAACGATCTACTTTCATGTAAAGTGAAGACTCATTCTGTCTTTGTACACCGGAGTTACCGCTAAGAACCTGACGATCTATCCCCGGAGGCAAAACATACGGTGGTGTTCCCAGAGCATTTTCCTCTAGGTTTACACTTCCAACGTCAAAATTAGAATTAAGACTTTCTGCACCATTGTTACCCTCGTCCATATTAGGAACTGTTGTACTGTAGATTTTATTGGTATATTTTCTCCAGTCCGATCTTACAAGATCAAAAGATCCAAATCTCAACGTCGATTTCTGGTTAAAGCCTTTAAGTAAAAGTCTCGCAAATCTGACGTTATTAAGAACTGATACATCAGAGCCATCTACAGTTGTTTTTTCATAGTTGGCAACAGGAATACGGAAGAGGTACCATTTTACTTTCCCAGATTGACCATTTTCAAACTTTACATCTACCTCCTTGATATCCACAATTTTGTTATCAGCGCCCAATGCCATACTAGCAGGGGAAAGATCAATACTGTACTGGTTATAATTCTCTGTCTGATCCAGGTTATAATCCCTGTTGATATCTTCTGCATCCGGCGTTTGTGTAGCCACCTCCAATGAGTTGGATGCCGAATTACCTTCCGGTCCACGGAAGTACTTGTATCGCTCGGTCACCGATGTTGCCATATCTCCCTGAAATTTGTCTGACATATAAAACAAGAAGTTATCTGATGCCGGATCCAGTTCGTTGGTCACAGGATTTACAAAATCTACCCCAAATTTCTGCTGCTCTTGCGCAGCGTTCAACCCATCGTAGCCAAGATCTTGCTGGGTTCTGTCATCACCTTCGGATGAGAACGCATACAGGATTGGCTGCTGGCTTGGCTGCGTTCCCCAATTGGTTGTAGAGGTATTGGCAGGTGTACTTGCGGTAGGTAAACCGTTTTCGTATTGTAGCTTACCATCTTTCAGCACGTCTTCTGATACGTTACCTAACTGAAGGATTAACTTAGGATCGTTACCTAAAGTATTGCCGTCTGCTCTTGGATCCATCAACCAAAACTCGACATAATCAATATTAGAAGTGACAAAATTGGTTACCGAAATAGGACGCATCAGCCCCGCCCACCTTTGGGAAGGTGCTTCATCATTTTTATTGACGTTGTAAGGACCTCGCAATTCCGGATAATAAGTGATATCGAATGTGTTAAGCAAAGTCTGCTCTCCGGCCACATAATCCCTGTTGTTGTAAAGCTCCTGCATCTGAACCCTTCTGGAAGCATGGTTAGATAATACCTGCGCATTAATACCATTGGGAGCGCGGCCTCCAACACCATAAAATCTAGGATCAATCGTGTACCAAGATAAAAGTCCTCTCCCATTACCATTGGACAGGTTGTTATCACTCATATTTTGAGGGAATATGGGATCACCGATATTTTTCTCCGGTCTGGACGCCAAACTCCACAAAGAAGGTTCTTTCAAAGATATTTTTGAAGTAGTTTGTTCAAAATCATCAATATATGACTGATTGTTGATGCCTTTGCTCTGTCCGGGAATCAGGTAGGCACCTTCTGCTTTGAAATTAAGGTTGGATGGAGCCTCTGTATTTACAAACGGAATTTTATCTGTAAGCCTGGTAAGGAAAGGTAACTCATTGTTATACATCACATTGAAGCCTGCCATGGTATTGCTGACTGCTTCCTGACCATAATTCACTTTTTGTGTCAAAGGCCGTTCTGTATAATTAACAGCCGTAGCACCAATGGTTAAATGTTCGTTGAATTTTCTCTCGAGGTTAATACCCCAGAAACTTTTACGCTGTGTATTAAAGGTCAATTGATTTTCCAATTGCACATTAATGGCTTGGCCAGACTGTTTGATCGCTTCATTGATGATATTGACGGTTCCCAACATGTAATCTACGGTGTAATCTACACCCTCTACCAATTGGGTTCCGTTAGCCGTAACTTTTACCGAACCTTGCGGCACATTGATGGCACCCAAAGAGATACCTTGTCCCTGGCTGCCTTTGTATCGACCTTCTATGGTATATCGTTGCTCTTGTGGCAATTGTGCCTTAAACTTGGTATAGAGATCCTTGATTATGTAGGGTGATTTGTCGGTATTGGTAATCACGCTTTGTAAATAATCCACAAACGGTTTCGCCTTTGTGAAGATCAGCCTTCCGTTTTCCGCATCTACCGTGATGCCGTTTACAAAGTCAAAAATACCATCACCCGGCAAACCTGTGCTGCTCTGTTGCGCATCATTATTGGCATTAAGCCTATCCCAATTGAAAAGGCGCAGCAAATTGCTATCATTATTATTAACAGTGGTATTGGCACCTGGCAGATAGTTCACTTTACCTCCAGACGCTGGATCCTTGAAATAAACATTTAATAAAAAGTTCTGTGCCTGAATCTGACTGGTATTAAGGGAATAAATATTCTTCATCATCAGTTCCCACATTGGCGATGTGGTTTTAACAGCCACATTGGACTTAATCATCTTGGTGATCAGCACACTGTTTTCTTCAGAAAATTCCCCTACTTTGTAAACCGTGGGAGAGCCGTTTAAGGTGTAAGAATAAGAAACGGCTAAAAATTGTTGGTCATTAAGCCTTTGATTCAAAGACAGGTAACCCAGCTGGGAATTGAATTTATATTCTGATGATGATAATTTTCTGGCTTTCCCGTTATAGATATACTGTTCACCGTCATTACTGTAGGGTGTAGAACTGCCGGGGAATGTGTTGCCATTCAAAAGTCCCGGTGGCGAGATGCCTACCCTACTAGTGCCTAACGCCCCAGAAATAGCCGTGTAAAGCCCCTGATTAGCATTACTTGGGTTAACACCATCCTGATCTCCCAAATCTCGCACTGCAACTATAGGCTTTTGAGATTCGAGGTTGGAGCCTCCCTGGTCCAATACCCAAACTTCCATCCTCGTAATATTAACCCGGGAATTGATCAACGGATAATTCGCCAGCGCTCCGTCATATTTATACAAAAAGTAACGGCCTAGAAAATAATGCTGATTATCCTCATAATCTATAGCATTGATCTTGAAACTGCTCATCATCCCGCCGCCCTGGGCAACAATAGTCTTTGCTTCGCCCTGCTGTTGAGAAAAGACAAGTGTCCCTGTGGTTTTACCCAACTGGAACTCGGTTTTAAGACCAAAAAGCGATTGTGATCCGCGGATAAGACTTGTAGAAAGCGGCATGTTGATATTACCTACCTCCACTCTTTTAATAATCTTATCTTCGGGATCCTGTCCCTTTTCATTTAATCCTCTGGATTGCAGGTCTTTCCATGTACCTTTGGCTTGCCAAACCATATTCATGCGGTTTTCAAAAGCAAAACCACTTTGGGTATCATAGTTAGCTTTCAGCTGGAGGTTTTCGCCTACCTTCCCGGTAAGACCCAACTGAATCCTCTGCTGAATATTGATGGCAAAACTGGTTCTGTTTTGAGGGAGAATTAAAGGATTATCTATCTTCTGGTAAAGCCCAGCGAGGTCAACCGAAGCAAACCCCTGCGGAATCAATTCAATCTTATTACTGCCAAAAATATTTTCGAACATTTTATTTTTGACGGTAATGGCTGGTATCAGGCCTTTTTTCTTGGCATCGGTCTGGTCTTTCCTCCGACCTAAATCATTAAGCAAAGATTTTTCTGCATAATAAGAACGAAGGTTGTTTTGCATTACATAGTTCTTATACTCTTCCGATGTCATGGCAATTGGTGCCCCTACAACGGTGTTTCCAATCTTGGGATAGAGATAATACATGCCGGTCTTGAGATCATAGAACGCATCGTACCTCACAGGGTCTGCAAGGCCGTAATCTTTTCTTATGCTAAGGCTGTCCAATGGGCGTTCCTGCGCCATGACACTGGTACAGGATATAATGAACAGAAAAAGGAAACTGAGTTTATAGAGGTAATAATTTTTCTTCACTTATATTTTTTTAAGATTCTGATAACAAATCTTTATCAGATGTTAAATGTTTTTTAAAATCTCCTTCACCAATTCTTCAACGGAGATTTCGGCATTCTGCTTCATGATCCGGTCAGCCAATTTCTCGCTCACCTTCTTAGAAATTCCTAAAACTTCTAATGCTGATAACGCCTCATTTTTGATTTTATTGTCTGCCAGCGCAGAAAGTTTTGCTTCAGAATTGCCGAACTGGCCTACCTTATCCCGAAGGTCGATGATAATCCGCTCGGCGGTTTTTGCGCCTATACCTTTTACCTTTTGGATAAGGGCGCTATTGCCGGAGAGTATGGCATTGGCAGCCTCGGAAAGACTGAGTGAAGACAGCAATATAAGCGCAGAAACAGGCCCAACACCGTTAACACTTATTAACAGGTTAAACATATCTTTTTCATCTTTGGAAAAAAAACCGAAAAGCAGATGGGCATCCTCACGGATAATCTGCTGGATATAGAGAAGGACTTCTTTCCCTTGGGATAAGTTTTGTGAGGTTTGCAGGCTGATACCAACATAGTAGCCAACGCCGCCCACCTCTATCACGGCAAAAGTAGGTGTCAGTTCTTGAACATTGCCTCTTAGAGAATAAATCATTTTTTCTTAAAATTTGGGTTTTGCGAAGATATAAATTATGTTAAAAAAAAGCCATTCTAATTACTTAAAATGGCTTTTGCTTTTATATTAATAGAGATCAATCTATTTTTCATCCTTCATCTGCGCATCCAAAACGGCAATGGTAGCCAGGTTGACAATCTCATCTACGCTAGATCTCATCTGCAGAACATGCACCGGCTGGTTCAGCCCCATCAGGATAGGCCCAATGGTTTGCGCCGCTTTCATTCCTCTGATGATTTTGTAGGAGAGATTGGCACTTTCCAGATTAGGGAATACCAAAACATTGGCCGGGTTAGTCCCCAGTTTGGAGAACGGATAATCTGCCAGGTGGTCTGCATTAAGCGCAAAATCCGGCTGAATCTCGCCATCTACCACCATCTTTGGAAATTTCTCATGCAGCATCTTTACCGCAGCAGCCACTTTTTTGGACGTATCGGCTTTGGCAGAAAAATTCTCATAGCCTAGCATGGCAATCCTTGGATCGATTGCAAAGGACTTAACGGTGATTTCCGCCATCCTGGCAATATCCACCAGATCTTCTGCAGTAGGGTTTTTGTTGATGGAAGTATCGGCAAAAAACAGAGGCTTTTTATCGGTTAAGATCATCATCATGGCCGCTACCTTGTTTACGCCCGGTTTTTTATCAACGATTTCCAATATGGGTTTCAGCACCGAGGCATAACTTTTAGAGAAGCCAACAATCAGGGCATCAGTATCACCATGCTCCAACATTAATGGCCCAAAATAGTCACGTTGCCTCACATATCTTTTGGCCTTGTACTCGTTGATCCCTTTTCTGTTTCGTTTATCCCAAAGGGTTTTGCGATATTGTTTACGGTTTTCTTTTTGTTCTTCATCATTAGGATCTATAATGGGGATATCCAGCGTTATACCGTAGGCTTCCATTTTTTCCTTGATGAGTTTTTTATTACCCAAAAGACTTGGATAGGCAATCCCTTCTTCCTGTAAGATTTGTGCTGCCTTCAGGATATTATACTCTTCACCATTGCCCAGCGTAACCCTTTTTGGGTTAGCTTTGGCGCGGTTTTGCATCATTCTTACGAGCTTCTCGTCGCGACCCATCCTGTCCAGCAGTTGGTTTTCGTACTCCTCAAAATTATCGATGGATTTACCGGCAATACCACTTTCCATTGCTGCCTTTGCCACGGCAATAGACACTTTTGTAATCAACCTGTTATCGAATGGTTTTGGGATGAAATAATCTTTACCGAAACCAAGATCTCTTACATTGTAAGCTAGCTTTACCATCTCTGGCACAGGTTCTTTGGCAATCTCTGCCAACGCATAAACAGCAGCCAACTTCATGGCCTCATTAATCCCTCTAGCTTGGACATCCAATGCCCCACGGAAAATGTAAGGAAAACCAAGAACATTGTTCACCTGGTTAGGATAGTCGCTACGGCCTGTTGCCATCATCACATCCGGCCTTGTAGCAACTGCCAGGTCATAACTGATCTCGGGATCTGGATTGGCCAAAGCAAATACAATAGGCTGATCTGCCATAGAAAGCAACATCTCCGGAGACACTACGTTCCCTTTTGAAAGACCTACAAAAACGTCAGCGTCTTTCAACGCTTCCTCAAGTGTGGAAATATCGGTTTGGGAAATAAAATCGATTTTCTCGGGCGTCAGGTTTTCTCTTGTATGATTGATGACGCCCTTGCTGTCGCACATCAGGATGTTTTTAGGATCTAGACCGAGGGAGATATAAAGTTTGGCGCAGGCAATAGCGGCCGCACCGGCACCATTAATTACCATTTTTACCTCCGCAATTTTTTTGCCCGCAATCTCCAACGCATTAATCAATGCTGCTGCAGAGATAATAGCCGTACCGTGCTGGTCATCGTGCATCAATGGGATGTCGAGTTCCTCCTTCAATCTTTGTTCTATATAAAATGCTTCCGGCGCCTTGATATCCTCTAGGTTGATTCCACCAAAAGTCGGGGCGATAGCCTTTACGGTTTCTATAAACTTGTCAGGATCCTTTTCATTAATCTCGATATCAAAAACATTGATGCCTGCAAAAATTTTGAACAGAAGGCCTTTACCTTCCATCACCGGTTTGGAAGCCTCTGGACCTATATCTCCCAGCCCAAGCACTGCCGTCCCGTTAGAGATTACGGCAACTAGGTTCCCCTTGGATGTATAGTCATATACACTCTGTGGATTATCATGGATGGCCATACAAGGCACCGCAACACCCGGCGAATAAGCCAGTGACAAGTCTCTTTGCGACGAGTGCGGTTTGGATGGGATAACCTCGATTTTACCTTTGGGTTCCTGACTGTGATAATCTAAAGCAGCTTTATCAAAAGCATTTTGATCTCTTGAATTTTTTGACATTATATGAATTTACTTTTTGGTGTGATCTTGTATATGATTACAAATCACTGGTTTTTACTCAATATGCGTAAGGGCGAAGGGCACTGTTGGAGCTCTTTTTTGTTTTCCCTCTTTTGCGAAGTTCCCATGTGATTTCATTTTGAGAACCTCTAAGAAAAAAACAAAAAAAGCGACTGCCCGCAGACCGACCCGCTTGTTTTTGCCTGCTGAAAATATCCTGTTATACCCCAGCGATAATCAGGCAAATACAAAGCGATACGCCCAAACCATTTGCAAAGTTAAAGTTTTGGTATGATATATTGGCGATGATAATTTACGAGGCTTTCGATTGGTTTTTGAACTACTGTGCCTATTTTAAAATGAAAATCGGCGGCGGCGGCCCTTAAAGAATCTTGAAAAAAGTAGGCAATGGAGCCAATAAAATTGATTTCGCTGGAGCGGCATTCTTCGTAGGGCATTACCTGATACTCAAGGAAATTGCTCAGTTCTTTGTAGACAAAATTCTGAAAATAGGGATGCGATTTCCTGTCGACAATAAACTTTGTAAAATCTGCCATGTAGGCATTCGCCCTCGGATTGTGGTACATGTTTTTCAGCAGCTCATCAATATGCAACTGATAAATCTCAGTAAACTGCTCATGAAGATCCGGCGGAAGCTTTTTCATAAAATAATGACGCACGAGCTGCTTTCCCAAAGCGCTGCCACTACCCTCGTCACCAATCAGAAAGCCCAAAGATGGCAATTCTGTCTTTACCGTTTCGCCGTCAAAATAGCAGGCGTTGGAACCGGTTCCCAAGATGCAAACAATAGCCGGAACGCCTCTGTACGCTGCGTAGGCTGCTGCCAAAAGATCTTCTTTTACCAGGATCTGCGCATTGGTAAATACTTTTTGTATCTCGCGCTCTACCACCAAGCGGTTTTCTGGCGTTCCGCAACCAGACCCATAGAAAAAAATATTATCAAGTCTACCACAGACCTCAATTAGAGCTTCATTTTTGAGAAGTTCCAACGGGATAAGTTCAGCATTAATGATATTGGGGTTAAAACCTACTGTTTCTGTTTTCAGGACTTCTTCACCATTATTATCTAGGATAACCCAGTCGCATTTTGTAGACCCGCCGTCAACGATCGCAATCATAGTTTAAATTTTGAAAACGCTAAAGTAGTATTTTTAGCTTGGTTTTTAAACTAATTATTACTCCTGATCATCGATGAGCCAGTCCTGGATCTCATCTTCCAGATAGGAGGTCTGAAGTTTTATAGCATTAATAAAATCATCGGGAACACTTTCTGTGGTCTCGCTGCTCTCAAGATTCCATAGTTCGTCGGACATCATCTCATATTCTGAGTAGATTCTTCGGAACCGTGAGCTACTCTTTTCCAACTCCTCAATCTTTTTTTGCTGAGGCAGAAATTTTCTGTA
This sequence comes from Epilithonimonas sp., assembly GCF_056329745.1. Classification (NCBI taxonomy): domain Bacteria; kingdom Pseudomonadati; phylum Bacteroidota; class Flavobacteriia; order Flavobacteriales; family Weeksellaceae; genus Epilithonimonas; species Epilithonimonas sp. The sequence goes on from NZ_JBWEYV010000018.1 coordinate 12,906, forward strand.
CGGTCTGCTAGAGTTTTTCATTTTTTACATTAATATTTTGAAATTGGTATGTGTTGGTGAGGAAATGTGCTTATAATCATTAATCCCATTCTTAAAAAATGCCAAAATTGACATTTTCACAAAAAAAAGCACTATTAAAAACTGATAATTCAACTAAAACACCACATCGTTATCATTAAATAAAAGTAAAAATATTTATGATACAAAAAAATTATTTAACTAATATTTTAAAAGATTTAACAATTACTATACATTTGCAAAATAATGAGACAACTGCTGATAAGACAAAAACAGGTTATTTTCTTCGTCATTGCCGGAGGCCTGAGTGCTATTGTAGAGATTGGAAGTTTTAAATTGTTCAGCGTTTATCTGCCGAAATATTTTACCTGGGAGTATAATCTTTATGGGATTCGATATCCATTCAGTAATATACTATCTACATGTTGTGGGATTATAACCAACTATTTTTTGAGTATCTGGTTTGTATTTGAGCGTGGCAAACATTCAAAAAGAAAGGAGTTTGTTTATTTTATCTCCGTTTCTGTAGTCTCAACACTCATCAGCTTATTATTGTTCCAGCTGTTGTACAGGTTTGTCTTCCGGGATACTCTTAATCTTGGTTTTTATGTCCTTTCCCAAGAAATGATGAGTAAGATAACAGCTATTTTGCTGGTATCGATGCTTAATTACTCCATCAAGAAAAAAATTATTTTTAACGGATAAATCGCTATTTTTGGTTTGATAAAAACGACGTAAAAGCTTTGATGAAAACAATATTGGTGTATGCATGGCGGTTTTGGATGGTGATACTGGGCACTGTTCTTACATTAATCTTTTTCCTCCCTGTCTATGTTCTTTCTATTAGGAAGCAGGACTACAAATATTGTTACTTTTTTGTAAGGCTATGGGCCATCGGGATGTTTTATGGCATGGGTTTCCGGTACAAACTAATCAAAGAAACGCAACAGCAGATCGACAAAAACCAGCCCTATGTGATTATTGCCAACCATACATCCCTTATGGATATTATGTTGCCATGCATCCTTTTCCCAGATCATCCTTTATGCTATGTCGGTAAAAAAGAGCTGGTAAAAATCCCCATTTTTGGGACCGTTTACAAACGTGTCTGCGTAATGGTTGACCGGAAAAGTGCCCGAAGCCGCGCCGACGTCTACAGACGTTGTGCAGAACGTATGCAGGAAGGACAAAGTATTGTAATTTTCCCCGAAGGTGGTGTACCTGATGACACCAGCGTTATACTGGATCAGTTTAAAGACGGTGCTTTTATCCTTGCCAGCAAACACCGCTTTCCTATTGCCGTTTTTACTTTCAAAGGATTGAAAGAAATGTTCCCTTTTGACAACTCAAAAGGTTATCCCGGTGTAGTGACTGTTTTTTTTAACCGAATTTTACAGCCTGATGCCAAAATTAAAGATCTGAAAGAAGAAGCTTTTAACGAGATTAAACATTCTTTAAACTCATCACGCAAATAATTATGGAAACAATAAGAACTTTTAATTATTTTTGTTTCATAATCATTAACTCTATATTAATAAACATTAATCCATGACAACACAAAAAACCAATTGGGGACAGTTTGTTCCGCTTGTAACAGTTTTTTTCTTCTGGGGTTTTGTTGCAGCAAGTAACGATATCCTGATCCCCGTTTTCAAAGAAGCGTTTCATCTTACCCAAAGCCAAAGCCAGTTGGTTTCGCTTGCCTTTTATGTTGCCTACACTGTGGGATCTTTAATCTACATGTTTATATCTAAAAGCATGAAGAAAGATCTCATCAATAAAATAGGTTACAAAAACGGTTTAATTTTGGGATTACTTATATCTGCATTGGGAACCCTATTATTTTATCCGGCTGCCAATACCGGATCTTTTACGCTTATGATTTCGGGATTATTTATTGTGGGTCTTGGATTTTCGCTGCAGCAGATTGTAGCAAATCCTCTCGCTATAGAAATAGGTCCATCGGAAACTGGAGCCCAGAGGCTTACTATGGCAGGCGGAATTAATAATCTTGGAACAACAATAGGACCATTAATCGTATCATTTGCTATTTTTGGTTCCGCCTCGGCTGAAAACACCACAGCAAGCATAGAAAGTGTTAAAATACCATATCTAATTTTAGGCGGAGCATTTGTTTTGGTTGCTATTCTACTCAAATTTTCTTCTTTACCGCAAAGAACCGAGGTAAGTACAGAAAATACAGAGGATAATACACCAGGCGAACATAGGACCTCAGCACTTAAATATCCACAACTGTTGCTTGGTATGTTGGCGATCTTCCTTTACGTAGGTGTCGAGGTTTCTACAGCCAGTAACTTACCTGCATACATGGAAAAATCATTGGGATTTTCTACCAAAGACGTAGCGCCATACGTATCATTATATTGGGCAAGTCTCATGATCGGCCGTTGGACAGGAGCTGTAGAAGCTTTTGATGTCTCTGGTGGTTTTAAAAAGATCCTTCGCTTTCTAGCACCTTATCTGGCATTTGGTGTATTTTTGTTGGTAAACGCTATCGCTCAACATGATCTCCGACCATTTTACATCTACCCTTTCATTATACTGGTGATGATCATTGCTGATGTATTAAGCAAGGGAAATCCTGCAAGAATGCTTTTCATTTTCTCTATAGCTGGGATTATCGCACTAATATTGGGAATGTCTACAGAAGGGATGTTTTCGGTATATGCTTTTACAAGTGTTGGTTTGTTCTGTAGTACGTTATGGCCTTGTATCTTTTCATGTGCGGTCAACGGATTGGGTAAACATACCAATGAAGGCAGCAGCATGCTAATTATGATGATTATGGGTGGTGGAATTGTTAGCTGGCTACAGGGCTATATTGCAGATCTTACTTCTATCCACACCAGTTACGTTGTTTGCGTTGTATGTTTTGTATACCTTGCCTTCTATGCGGTAAAGGTAACGAGCATCCTAAAAAAACAGGGAATACGCCTAGATAAGACAAAAGTTTCGGGAGGTGGACATTAGAAATAAAACATTTTCAAATAATAAATCTTGGGCAATCATCTTGGTTGTCCAATTTTTGTTATTTTATGTATTATCAAAATTTGATTTTGCCATCCACTTTTTTTCCAAGCTTTTTGAATGGAAGAAACAAGTGCACACCAATTTTTTCGCTGGCATTAATTGGTCTGTAGGCGATGTTTTTTATATACTAATTTCCATTTTATTGATTTATTTTTTGATTCATTTAATCCTGAAAAAGTCATGGGTTTTTCTAAAATACATCCTTATTACTATTAATATTTTTTATTTTGTATACCAATCTTTTTGGGGCATGTTATATTTTCAAAAGCCTATCTCACAACAATTGGATAACAAGAAAATATCCGATATGGATATTCAGAAGCTGGCCGTTAAATATCTTAATCTTTGCAAAATAACACGTGAAACGCTTAAAGAGGATACAAATCACAGAATTAAAGTAGCAAGCATTAAACAATTAGAACAAGAAATCGTTTCACAACAAACGAAGCTTCCGGCAATAATTGGTGAAAAGATGGCGGTTGACCAACCATCAGTAAAACCAAGCCTATTTGGATCTTTTATGAATAAAACCGGGATATTTGGCTACTACAACCCTTTTACGGCGGAAGCACAATATAATGCCCATATACCCACATCGCAACTGCCTTTTACTCTAGCGCATGAAATGTCTCACCAATTAGGATTTGCGCGAGAGCAGGAAGCCAGTTTTGTCGCCTATCTCTGTGGCAAAGACTCGGAAAACAAAGAACTGCAATACAGCGTTCAGCTTTATGTACTAAAAAGTCTCCTAAAAGCGCTCTCTAATAAAAACCCGCAGTTTGTAAAAAATATCCTGGAGCAATATTCCCCAAAAATGAAACTAGACAGATCAATTGAGCAGAAATTCTTTATTAATAATGAAGGAATCGTTAGTGATTTTTTTGGTTTAACCAACGATTTATTTTTAAAATCCAACCAACAGGCCGGCAGTGTGACTTACTCCTATTTTGCCCAACTGGTGCTTATTTATGAGTTATAAAAAAAAGAATCGTACAAAAAGTACGATTCTAAAAACACAAATGATGAAAAAAAATTTATTGCTTTTGAGTGATTGTCTCAAACGCCCCGTAAAAATACAACAATTGTATATATGAAGCAAACTATTATGAATTTTTATGACAAATCGGAAAGACTAGTCTGTTAATCAAACCATTAATTTTCATGATCATCTTTTTATTCGTATTATTTCTCGAATAATATTAACTCGAATAATATTAAATTAAAAACTCCATCAGGTAATCATCCATCACATAACCATTACCAATATCAAACACGGTTTCGTTGTAAATTTCAAAGCCCTGAGATTCATAAAATTTTTGTGCGGCATTATTTTTATTAACAGTCAGAATAATGCGCAGATCACCATTTTTCGCTGTTTCTTTCTTTAGAAAATCGATGCTTGACTTGCCCAAGCCTTTTCCGCGCGCTTCATCCAAAAAATAAATCCTGTGCAACTTTGTAACCAGATTTTCATATTGTTTTTCAAAACCCATAAAACCCAAAGGGTTATTGTCTGAATAGATTAGATAATATTCAAAATTAGGATTTTGGAAATGTTGCTCCAGCATCTGTTGAGAATACATCATTTCCAGCATATAATCGATCTGTTCCTGATCCAAAATATTGGCATAAGCAGAATGCCATGATTTGTTGGCCAGTTCTCGGATGATCTCAATATCTTTCTCTTGGGCTTGTCTAATCATATCTAAAATATTTCTTTTATAATTCCTAAGGATTTGGGCTCCCTGAAATCCGAAATGTGATAATGCAGATAAATGATTAAAGAATTAAGGAAACGTTGCTTCATCGCCCGATCCATCTTGATGCTGTAAACATCTGCCGAAAGGAGCAAGAATTTCCATGCGGAAGAAACTTCATCATCAAAATCTCGATGTGATTCTGCATTTTCAAAAATGCCGGTCTCCGGATTAAGAAAAATATTATCGGAAAACAGAGGCTGCAGACCAAGTCTTTTTATCAACAAAAAGATGAGAACGAGGTGAGAATGGAAGTTATCTGACTGTAGATGCTGGATAAAAGTGCCAATTTCCTGATAAATCTCCTGATTTTGATTCTCGTTTCTTAAAATCTGGTTGAGTAAATCTGCAACAAAAAAAAGAATACTATTTCTCCTGACATCCAAGCTGAAAAGAGAGACATTAGCCTGCTCTATCTTCAATACATTTTGTATCGATTTTTTCTTGTCCGATATCTGAAGCTGCAATTGGTTAAGTGGAAACAAGAAGGCTTTTTTTTTGTTTTTTGGCGCGTAAATACCTTTTGCAAAAAAGCTGTTATAGCCTTTTTCTTTGCAAAAACAATGGAGAACAGCATCGTGATCTCCATATTTGATATAAGATAAAAGAAAAACCTCTTGCGTCATTACCTGCTAATTAACCACGGCAATCTTAGCTGTAGCTGTATCTGTACCATCTTCGTTGGTCATCAAAACATAATATATTCCTGATGCCACCCTCACTCCCTTTTGATTGGCGAGATTCCATTCAAAATAACCACCATTGGCAACTGATGAGTTTACCAAATTCCCGGCGGCATCTGTAATCCTAATATTGGTTTTTTGTGCAAGACCACGGATTCTCACATTACCTTTGTATTGTGCATAGATAACGGGATTAGGGTAAACCAATACATTTCCAAAATTGGCATTAACGTCGGTCACATCACCCTGAAAAGAAACCACGCCATCTATTGTCGCAAAATAGACTTTGCCCGATTTTTCATCAATCTGAATATCGGTAACGGTATTATTAGGCAAAGGAGAATTATCTTTGGTGAAATGGTAAATGGTTTTGTCACCACTAGGGCTCAAATAGAAAACACCCCCGTCCTCTATAGAAACCCATTTTTGATTCCCCGAATCTACTGTAATCTGCAATATAGTTGCATTACGAAACAACTCCTCGGCCAAACCTTTGTCTTCCACTATAATAGTACTTGTCTGAGGAAAAGACTCCAGAATTGCTGATTTGGGGTTAGACAGTATACGAAGACCAGCAGATGTGCCTATCCATAACTCATTATTTTTTTCAACAGCTGCCGTTAAACAAATATTAGAAGGAAGATTATTACTGGTTGTCAAAAATTTGAAACTATCATCGGAATTATTAGGAAGCGTTTTATTGTAATTATAAACCATTATTCCTCCCAATGGTAATGGCAAATATAATATGCCATCTTTGGCAAAGGGTTTCTGAGCTCGCGCTTCTACATTCAGGTTTTTCGATATGAATTTATCCGAAGCTTTATCCAAGTAATAATAGCCAGATTTTGCCGAAGTATCCATAAATGCCGCACTGCAAATTATATCATTATTCTCATCAAAGACACATCCCACGGGTCTATTATAACTGGTATTAGCATCATCATTTGTCATATAACCTTTAACAAACTCATCATTTTGCATTTTATAAATCCCCTTTTCTCTAGCAAGAATATAGTTGGTAAAATATATTTCAGAGGGATTGGAGGGATTGGGAACTACATCAAGAATATTAAAATTGGTATTCGACTTAAAATACTCCGGATAGATCCAGTTACTACCATTATAATGATAATAGCCCAAATAACTTATATTTGGAATATTGTAACTAGTTCTTTTGCCGGAGGATATCCAAACCTGACCGTTCAAAACAGAAATCTTATAAGAGGTATTGTTGTAAGGCCCATCAGGTTTGTAGCTGGTTTTCTGCTCATTATACAAACCGGAAAGTTGTGTACCCGCGTAAAGCTGGTTATTGTAGAGATAAGCTGTATTAATCACTTCCCCTGCATTAATATTTTTTTGCAATGTACCTGTTGCCGAGTAAACATAGCTCTGCATATTGTCTGCAATTACTATGTTATTGTTTACAACCTTAATATCTTTCACAGTATCAAAGCTTTTCGGAAGCTGCTGTAAAGAATTAGGTGTTCCGTAAAAGACCTGATTACTGGTTGCGGCAACCATAAAGTCTTTGTAATCGATCTTCTTAAAACTGCCATTAATAGATAAACTACTCCAGGATGTAAAAACAGAAAAAGTAGATGTTAAATCATGATATTTGATACCAGAATCTGTTGCCACATATACTGTATTATCTTTGATAACCGCTGCATTGGCTGTAAGATAAGATGATGCAGAGCCAAAGAAAGCGGTGTCCCCAAATTCTCTCTTAGGAATATTAAAAATCGAAACGCCATAACCTGTTGAGATTACAGCCTTGTTGCCGGTGATAGATATATGATTAATTTTTTTGGATCCGCTATAACTTGTAGCCAGAGGAATGTCTACAATATAATAAATCCCACTTGAGGTAATAACATCCAAAGACCCGTTTAGATAACCTACAATGCCTGTTTGGGAAGCAGAATCATAATCAAATGCAGAAATTTTAACGTCGTGCAAGCCGTTGGCTTTAGTTACTTTTTTAATTTCTCCACTGTTCAGGTTATAATAGAAAACGCCGTTTTCGGTAGCTGCCACAAGCCTTTCCCCATCTTCCCGAATGTATTTTACATTATTAAAAGAAAACAGGTCACTCCATTTTCCGGAGCTCTGAGCGTTGTAACAGAGGCCAGACAAAACAGCCCAAATCAATAAAATTTTCTTCATCCTAAACAATTATCCGTTCATCTATTAACTGATTATTCCACGAAATATTTTTCACTCCTTTATTTTTGTCAAAAAAGAAGTCCAGTCTGCCCAGCAGTATCCCGGCCCAGCCTACCTGATTGACAATGACATTTTTATCATTTATATTCCTGAAAACAAGCGGTTCTTTGAGGAATGTATGGGTATGCCCACCAAGAATAAGATCAATCCCAGATGTTTTAGCCGCCAGATGCTTATCCGAAATTTTAGAAGGTTCGTCTATATAGTCAAAGCCAATATGGGAGAGGCAAATCACCAAATCACACTTTTTTTCGTTTCTTAGAAAATCAGCATAATGTTGTGCCACTTCTATAGGATCCTGATAAACAGTCTCTTTGTAATTTTTCTTACCAACCAAGCCGTTCAACTCTATACCCACAGCAAAAATACCAACCTTAATTCCATTCTTAATAAATATTCTATAAGGCTCGGTTTTACCTTCCAAAATGGTGTTTTTAAAGTCGTAATTAGAGCAGATGAAAGGAAATTTGGCATTAGGCAAAACTTTGAGAAACCCTTCCAAGCCATTGTCAAAATCATGATTGCCCATGGTAGAGGCATCATACTTCATCATACTCATAAGTTTGAATTCTAGCTCTCCCCCAAAAAAATTAAAGTATGGTGTCCCTTGGAAAATATCGCCTGAATCCAACAACAAGACATTGCTTTCTTCGGATCTGATTTTTTTGATTAATGATGCCCTTCTAGCAAAACCACCTTGGTTGGGATTTTTGGTATAAGACGCATCAAAGGGTTCGATTCTGCTGTGCTGGTCGTTGGTATGTAAGATCGTCAGTTTATAAGAAGACGATTTTTCCAATGCTACGTTTTGATCTGCAAAAAGCAGATTGGGCGCCAAGGATAGTGCAAGACTACCACCACCAATATATTTTAGAAATTCTTTTCTTTTCATAAGTTTTGAAAAAGTGTAAAAACTACTCCTCTACTTTTTTATTTTTAAAAATCAATCTTACATCATCCGGTGCAGAGATCTCGGGATTTTGCCTGAATTTTTCTATAAAAAGATCACGCATTTTGATTCCGGTATCTATCATTTTTCCTTTTTCAAAAAATGACATATTATCACCGCCTAAAGCCAGATAGTCAGATGTTGCAATATAATAATCCCGATTATAATCTACCGGTTTCCCATTGATGAGTTTCCTGGATATCGAGGAATTATCGGTTTCTATAACCAAATGTGAGACAGGATTGTTTTTTTGTGTAGACAAGTAATAATCAAAAAGGCCTTCTACATCTTTGCCAGTCAGTTTTACAATCACTACTTCATTCTCAAAAGGCATCACCTCATAAATCTGTTTGGTGAGAATCTCGCCTTTGGGGATAATTGTCCTGATGCCACCAATATTAATGACAGCAGCATCCACTGGCGGTAGATGATTTTTTGAGGCCCATTCATCAGCCCCCTGAAAGGTATAATCTGCGAGTAGATTACCGAGACTGCTGTTGTCGCCAGACTTATTAAGTTCGGTGTTGGTATGAGACAACTTGGTGTTCATTTGCCCATCCAGCTCATGTTTATAGGGTTGTATCACATCATCCATCGCCTTGTCTTGCGCAAGATCACCGGTAATGTAAATATTTTTCTCTGTATGAACACTGGCCAGGTTAACAGGCGTTTTGCAAGCTGTTATCAGCATACCAGCCAAAGCCAGTGTAAATAATTTGTTTTTCATTTCTAACTAATGAGATACAAAGCTAATAATTAAACTGATAATGTTTATATGAGATTAATTAAAATTAAACTGCATCTCAAAGGACAAATCCAACAACTTATTTGTTATCCGGTTCTTTTGCATCATGTGCCTTTTGCAAATCAGAATTGTAAATAATCAGTTTCTTATCAACGATAGATTTCTCATCCCGAAGTTCCGAAATCTCAGGATATTTTGCCATGATGATGTACGCATTGATAAAACCACTTTGCGAATAGGGATTCGATTTTTTAATTTCCTTACCAATGAACGGAATCTTATAAGTGGTCATTTCCGGTATTTCCGCAGTATCATTGTAAAAATATTTTTTTCCATCAATTACAGCGGCTAAATCACTTTCCGTTTCTTTTTTTTGAGTTAGATAAAATTTAGGGATTTTAATGGCATAAACGGTATTGAAAGCTAAACACAACACTGCCATCATAAAAATCACCTTTTCATTGTGTTTTTCTTTATATAATATAAAAATGAAGGCATAGAAAATGCAAAATGAACCTTCGCACAAGATCCTCATGTCCATATTGTCTATCCCCTGATAAAACGAAGAAAAGAAAATCAACAAAAGATAAGAAATACCTATAAAAATAATTAATCCATAAAAGAAGAAATCCTTGGTCTTTTTAAAATATCTTTTACAGATTCTGATAAAATACCAGATGAACATTATATTTATAATCAACAAAAATATCTCTATAGCAATAGCCGAAGGGGTAAGTTTTACAGATTTTATTCCCAGTACAGGATTGAATGCGTTAAAAAAACCTAGAACAGCAATATAAAATGCCTCTGTAAAAAGTTTGAGATCAGAAGGATTCCTGAAACTTTCGCCCATAAAATCACCAAACTTCATGTAATTAAATGAGATGTAAAGAAAAATTCCAAGCCCAGAAATCAATAAAAAATTAGAATAGAACGTTTTAAAAAATGAGTAGCCTTGCCTCTTTAACTTGAAGTAATAATAAAAAACATAATAAGCTAATAACGCCAAATAAATATATAATGCAGAGTAACGGACTGTAAAAAGTAGAATCATTAATACAGACCCTGCAATTACCAGTTGTTTTGCTTTCTTATTATAAAAATATTGGTAAAAAAGATAGAACAAAAAATACATCACGCATAAAAAAATACCTTCCGAAAGAATATTAAAATAAGAGAAAATACAGGTTTTTGTACATAACAAAATGACAGTCTCTTTAAAATGGAAATTCTTTATGTAAGCAAAAAGTCCAATACTTAAAAAACACAGCATATTAATAAGCCGGCCGGCCCAAAAATAATCGCCTAGAATATTATAAAACGCTCTTAGCAATAGCGGATATCCAATTGGATAAAGACTCCATTTAACTTCCGGCCAATAATACGCAATCCTTATATAATGCTGGATATCGCCTACAAGCCCTCCGTTGGGAATGAATAATGGTGCAATTGCAACATTAAGAATTAAGAAAATCCAGAGGAGAATGTAGCTTTTTGTTTTCATAATCTAGTTTTGAATAAAAGTGGATAAAGTTAATTAATAATATGATTTTATAATTAATCTCTAATTCCAGCTTCTAATTAAATTTCTTATACTATATCTTTGTTAAAAAATTAACTCCAATGAAGTATTTACTGCAAAACAATATTACCCTATATATTTGCTTTTGTATCCCTGCAGTATTTTTTCTCCTTAATCCTGCCAAATTTCCTTCAGACGACGGTTTTTTTTATCCTCAGATTGCATATAACTTTATTCATGGAAAAGGATCATATTTTAATGATTTATATTTAACAAACGGTTATCATCCCTTATGGATGCTTGTTTGTGTTTTTGCAGAGCTAATAAATCCCTTTGGAAAACAGAACGTTGTATGCATCCTTTGGTTTTTTCAGGTTTCACTTGTTATTGGAAGTTTTAGAAAACTAGATATTTTTTTTCAGAATAATTTAACTGGCAAAATTGTAGCGTACTTTACAATCAGTGTCCTGTTTTTCAGCTTAGGAACCTTATACCTTATAGAAGCTCATCTTAATTTATTCTGTTTTTCAATGTTATTATCTTTCTTGGCCTTTGATAAAAAAAATGATTGGCTGTTTGGTGTTCTATTTTCGTTAGTTTTTCTTAGCAGGCTGGATAATATTTTTCTCTTAACAACCCTGTCATTATACTATTTTTATCAAAGAAAATGGCACTTCCAGAGTTTCTTGAAATCAGGATTCCCTATATTATTTTTTTGTAGCGCATACCTGTGGACCAACTGGTATTGGTTTGGTGGTTTTGTACCAATCAGCGGAAGAATAAAAAGTTCTTTCCCAGAAATCCCTACACAAATCTCATTCAATAATCTCAGCATATTTTTCATAACTATTAGTTTAATTTATACCGTATTTCTAAGTGTAGGAAAAAACATCCCCTTCCGCTTGCTGAAGTTATCATTTACCCTTGGTGTCTTATTACAATTATTATATAACCTGCTTTTTCAATCACAAATAGGGCAATGGTATTATGTAGCTCAAATGCTAGTGCTCATATTTTTGATTTATGATGCTATAAATCTAATTCTAAATAAGAATAGTGTCCGTTTTTTTAATTATGCTCTAATTACAATTAGCTTATTGATCTCTTGCTCTATTGGTTATTTGAAAGCAACAAGCAATTTTAGTTTACAAAACACTCTTATAAAAAAGCCAAATTACAAAGATGACAGCAAAGATAAGGTCCAGAATTTTGCAAAAGAATTAAGAACCAAATTACCAAAAAACGCCAGAGCTTTTACTTATGATTTTCCAGGAAAACTTGCTTTTTATTCGGATTTGGAGATAATCCCTGCTGACGGTTTGGTTGCCAATACAAAATATTTCCAAGATATTACTAACTTGGATTTTGAAACTTTTCTCAGAAACAATAAAATCAGTTATATCATACTTCCCTCTGCTTTCACAGGAAATGATGTGCCTTACTATTTAGGAATTTCTGTCTCGTTATTTAAAAAGCAACCAACTTATTCAATTAGAAATCCATTGACAAAAAGAGTTGTGTCCCCTATAATAATTAACAATTTTATTCTCTATAAATCTTATTTAAATCCTATAAAAACTTACCAAAAAGAATATGATTCTATATCTGTTTACAATCTTAAATAATTAAGTTACTTTATCCATCCAAAAAAACAATTACCAACTATGATCTATCTAACGAAAAATTTTAACTTTGGAAAATTAATTTTTATTTAAAATGACTCAGTTAAAAGGCGTGGGTGTAGCTCTGGTAACACCTTTCAATGAAGATCTGTCTGTAGATTATGATGCTCTTACCAGATTGATTGACTATAATATCGACAACGGGACCAACTTTCTGGTAGTTTTGGGAACTACTGCAGAGGCAGCAACACTATCTAAGGAAGAAAAAGAAAAAGTCATTGCGCATATCACCAAGATTAACAACAACAGGCTACCTCTTGTTCTGGGCATTGGCGGAAACAATACAGCCGAAGTTGTCAAACAGATCAAGGAAACCGACCTTTCAGATTTCGATGCTGTTTTATCAGTATCGCCTTATTATAACAAACCCAATCAGGAAGGCCTTTATCAACATTATAAAGCCTTGGCGGAGACTGGTGCCAAAATCATCATATATAACGTACCCGGAAGAACGGGCCAGAATGTGGAAGCCTCTACAACGCTAAGATTAGCAAATGATTTCCCCAACCTTTTTATGATCAAAGAAGCAGCGCCCAACATCCTGCAGTATTTTGACATCCTGAGACAAAAACCTGAAAACTTTTCCCTTATGTCCGGTGATGACGAGTATACAGTTCCTGTAACGTTGGCTGGCGGAGACGGTGTAATCTCAGTCATTGGTCAGGCTTACCCCAAAGAGTTTTCTACAATGGTTAAGCTGGCACTTAACCGGGAAGTGGATGAGGCTTACAAAATTCACAACTCTTTGGTAGAAATCACCCGCCTGATTTTTGCAGAAGGCAACCCTTGTGGTGTAAAAACCATCCTGGCAGAAAAAGGGATTATCAAAAATTATCTTCGTCTGCCATTGGTACAGGCATCGGAAAGTTTGCAGGAAAAAATAAAAGAGCAGATGCAAAAACTTGCCAACTAATACAAACAAAAAGGTTCAGACAACATATCTAAACCTTTTTTTATTTAATTTAATCTAACTGAATCTTATAAACATCAGTAGCATTTCTGGTAATGCCTTCCTGAAAAAAACCACCGGATTGTGGGATATGTTCTATAAAATCAAACACCGTACAATCTGACGGCAATCCCGAAAAAACGAGTGTAAACCAATATTGCTTGCCAAAAGGCAAATCTGTCCAATCTGGATAAAGGCTGATATTTTCACAATGGATCAGTTTAGAAAAATGGTCAGAATGCCTATCTACAAGATAAGTGGAAGGCCAAATCCTGATCTTCTCTTCCAGATAAATATTGGATTGATAACCACAATGCAAAATAACCTGCTTCTCTTGCTCCGTTGAGGATTTTAGCTGTAGCAGAATCTCTTCCGCAATCGCTGGTTTTACAATGGTTTCTTCCATAAACTGAAAATTTAATATTCCAGCTCCAGTTTCTCTTTGGAATATTCTCGGATTGTATTAATCAGTTCGGGATGCTCTGCGAGTTTTTTACCGTAACTCGGGATCATTTCAAGTAGTTTGTCATGCCAATCGGAAGACAGTTTTTTTCCAAAACATTTTTCCAAAACCATAATCATGGCAAAAGCTGATGTACTGGCACCCGGCGATGCACCTAAAAGTGACGCGATGTTTCCTTCCTTGTTCACCACCACTTCGGTTCCAAACTCTAGTCGGCCACCTTCGAAACGGTCCTTTTTGATAATCTGAACGCGTTGCCCGGCATGTTTCAGTTCCCAGTCTTCTTCTTTGGCATCTTTTACAAAATCCCTCAAGTGCGACATCCTTTGGGATTTGCTCATCGTCACCTGTTGGATAAGGTATCTTGTAAGCGGCATATTGTGCCACCATGCTCCGAATAACGACCTGATGTTTTTAAAATTAATACTTTCCGGCAAATCAAGGTAGCTGCCTTCTTTCAGGAATTTGGTAGAAAAACCGGCAAACGGACCAAAAAGCAAAGCTTTTTGACCATCAATAATCCTAAGATCCAAATGCGGAACGGACATTGGTGGCGCACCCACCGTTGCTTGCGTATAAACTTTGGCGTGGTGTCTCTCTACAAGTTCTGGATTGGTTGTAACAAGCCATTGCCCACTTACCGGGAAACCGCCATAACCACGACTTTCATCGATCCCAGAACTCTCTAAAAGCGGAAGCGCATAACCTCCCGCGCCTATAAAGACAAAATCTGCATGTATTGTTTGCTTATGGAGGTTTTTACGGTCATTCACCTTCATTTCCCAGCCACCATGCCCATCTGCATTAATATCCTTCACCTCATGATAGGTAAAAACTTCTACAGATTCTGTTGTATTAAGATGCTGAATAAGCTTTGTCGCCAACATTCCAAAATCCACATCGGTACCCATATCCATTTTGGTGGCAGCCAGTTTGTCTGTTGCCATCCTTTTTTGCATCATCAGCGGTATCCATTCATTAAGTTGGCTGTGGTCATCAGAAAATTCCATCCCTTGAAATAATGGAGATTTCTGCAATGCCTGATGTCTTTTTTTAAGGAATTCGACATCCTTTTCGCCAAAAACAAAACTCATATGTGGACACGAGTTGATAAATTCTTTAGGGCTGTGGATAATATTTTTATTAATTAGGTAAGACCAAAACTGTTTAGAAACCTCAAATTGCTCAGCAATATATTCAGCTTTTTTAATATCGATTTTACCTTCCTTTTCAGGCGTGTAATTAAGTTCACAAAAAGCGGAATGTCCTGTTCCGGCATTATTCCACGCAGATGAACTTTCTTTTGCAACCTCGCCAAGTCTTTCAAAAATTACAATTTCTAGATTGGGGTCAAACTCATGAAGCATTGTTGCCAATGTTGCACTCATTATACCACCTCCAATTAATGCGACGTCATATTTTGGTTTAGGAGTCATATCTTGTTTAGATTTTTGCAGCTACAAAATTAACTCATAAATGTCAATTTTGACCCGATTTTCAGCATAAAAATCTCGATAATTATTAATAAACTCCAAAATAAATTCTAAAACCGATTCTGAAATTTATATTTATTAATTTTGCAGCAGCTTTGGAAAATCAAGGCTTATAAGATGAAGGCTTTAAAAACACTCAACCCCTATTTCTGGAAACACAGATCGCTACTGTTCTTAGGATTTCTTTTCATTATCCTGAGCAACTTTTTTGCGATTTACAAGATCCAGTACATTGGGCAAACCATTAATATTATTGAGAAAAACTACTCGACACTCAAGCTGTCGCCCGATCTCAACATCATCGACAACGTCAAAAATAACTGGACGTATTTCCGGGTTATTTTTATCAATTCGGGGATATTGATAGTCTGCTCCCTATTATCCGGTTTCTTTACCTTTATGATGCGTCAGACGATTATTGTAGCCTCGCGAAGGATAGAATATGAACTCAAGAATAAAATCTACCGCCATTATCAGGAATTATCTGTAACGGATTATAAAAAAACAACGATTGGTGACCTCCTTAACAGGCTTAGCGAAGATGTTGTGGCCATCAGAATGTACCTTGGCCCAGGCGTTATGTATGTGGTAAACCTTGTGATATTATTGATCATCACCAGCGTGTACATGTTTATGACCGATCTCCAGATGACTTTGTGGACCTTGATTCCGTTACCTATTTTATCGTACGGAATATATAAAGTCAGCGATATCATCAACAAAAAATCAAAGATTATGCAGAAAAGCCAGTCTGCGATTTCCACGTTTGTGCAGGACAGTTTTTCGGGCATTCGCGTGGTGAAGTTTTTCAGCAAGGAGCGTTATATCGAGAAAAACTATGGAATCAAGGTAAAAGATTATCAGGACAAGGCATTGGATCTTGCCCGTACAGAAGCTTACTTCTTCACCATTATCATCTTTGTAATCGGACTTCTGAATGTGGCAATCCTTTATATCGGCGGACAAAAATATATTGCCGGGGAGATGAGCGTGGGGACCATTGCCGATTTCTTCATGTACATTAATATGCTGATTTTCCCTTTCTCTATGCTGGGTTGGGTTACATCAGTCAATCAAAGGGCTGAAGCAAGCATGCAGCGTGTAAATGAATTTTTGGATATGAAATCCGAGATTATCAACACCAACAACGATAACTATTCCATTACTGGTGAAATCGAATTCCGTAATGTCAGTTATACTTATCCCAATACAGGGATTAAGGCATTGGACAAACTCAGTTTTAAAATTGATGCGGGAAAATCTATGGCTATTATGGGAAAAACGGGTAGCGGAAAATCCACAATCGCCCAATTGCTTTGCCGCCTGATAGATCCTGATGAAGGTGAAATCCTGATTGACGGCAAAAACCTGAAAACGCACAATCTCAAGTTATACAGGGACCAAATCGGTTATACACCGCAGGAAAGTTACCTTTTTTCTGATACGATAGAAAACAATATTGGCTTTGCAGTAGATCATCCAACACACAGTCTGGTAGTAGAAATGGCAAAAAAAGCGGATGTCCATAAAAATATAGAAGAGTTTAAAAACAAATACGACACAATGGTTGGGGAACGCGGTGTAATGCTCTCTGGCGGGCAGAAACAGAGGATTTGTATCGCCCGTGCGATGATAAAACAACCCAACATTCTAATTTTTGACGATTGCCTATCTGCACTGGACACCGAGACGGAAGAAAACATCCTCCATAACATCGATAGTGACATCAGGACCACGACTTCTATCATAATAACTCACAGAGAATCAAGTGCCAAGCGGGCTGATTCTATCCTTCATTTAAATTGATCTTAAAACTAGATTTTAATTTGATTTTATTAAAAATTTAAGAAAAAGCAGGATTTAACATCTTTTTTTAACAAAATATTTTGAAATTCCGAGAATTCTGTTATATTTGTTTATACAGATTTCTAAAAAATATTTAACAATGAGTGAATTTAAGGAACGACATGAGAATGAGATTTTCACTAAGGTGTTGAAAGCAGGCAGAAGAACATATTTCTTTGATGTGCGGGAGACAAAAGCAGGTGATTACTATTTGACAATTACAGAAAGCAAGAAGAACTTTGGGGAAAACGGCGAAGCAACATTTGAAAAGCATAAAATTTATCTTTACAAAGAGGATTTTAAAAGTTTTCAGGAATTGTTTAACGAATCCACAGATTTCATCATTCAGCAGAAGGGCGAAGATGTAATATCAGAAAGGCATGACAAGGATTACAAAACCAAATCATCTTACACGATTGAGTCTGACGACGAGGTCTAAATAAAATGAAAAGCGCATCTTTAAGGTGTGCTTTTTTTATCGTTTAATTTTAAAAATTATGGCATAAAAAAATCGCTTCTCTTGTAGAAGCGATTTTTTGGGGTGAATGATGGGTCTCGAACCCACGACCTTCGGAACCACAATCCGACGCTCTAACCAACTGAGCTACAATCACCGTTTTTGCGTGTGCAAATATATAATATTTTCTCCGTTATTAACAAATAATTCCGTCAAAATTTTTAAATGCCAGCAATTTTTCTGTTGTAAAACCTTCTGCATACGCGACACCGGATAGCCTGCCAAGATCTTGCGCCCTGTAAGTGAGGCTTTCCAAAAAATCCTTCGTAGCAATCGGCGTAACAGGTTCATCCGAATTAGGATCATAGAATTGGGTTTTGTAGGCCATACAAGCGTCAATCTTTTGATCCAAAAACCCTGTTATATCTATTACAAAGTCCGGGACAATATGCTTCCACTGGATATAATGAAAAATATGTTTGGGTCGCCAAACCTCCTGAGTTTTGCCATTATCATGAGTTTCAATCTTTCTAAGACCGGAAAGGAAACATGCGTCAGAAATTAATTTTGCGGCTTTGGCATGATCTGGATGCCGGTCATCGATAGCATTGGCCAATACAATATCGGGCTGGTATTTTCTTATTTTTTCAACAATCTTCAGTTGATATTCTTCAGAGTTGTTTAAAAATCCATCTTTGAGCTTTAGGTTTTCACGGCTGCTGATTCCCAAAATATCAGCCGCATTTTTGGCTTCAGTAGCGCGGGTTTCTCTTGTCCCTCTTGTCCCCAACTCGCCTTCGGTAAGATCTATGACCCCTACCTTTTTACCTTCAGCAATTAATTTAATGATCGTTCCGCCACAACCTAGTTCTACATCATCGGGATGAGCCCCAATTGCCAATATATCTAATTTCATAATTGTTTTCAGTTTTTACAATACAAATTTAATAAAAACAAAGCTTCCCAATTAATATAACTGGGAAGCTTGTATTAGTATTGATAACTATTATTTATTCAATGTTTTTTGAAGGTTGATAGCATCGGGATAAGTAGGCTCATACTCCAAAGATTTAGCCACATCCTGTTTTGCTTTTTCTGGGTTAGCATCTTTTTCCATGAATGCTACAAAGAAATAAGCATAGCCCAAGCTTTGTTTGTTGGCTTCAATTTCTGCAGGTTTTACCAAAGAAATAAATTTTTCATAAGATGTTTTGGCCATATCATTATTTCCCGCTTGTTGATAAGCATAACCCTGACTATAATAAGCTGGTGCCCAATCAGGCAATGCTGCCGACATTTTGCCCCAAGTAAGTATGGCTCCACTCCAGTTTTTAACTTCTTGATATGCTTGTGCCAATTTATATAAAGCATCTGTGTCCTGAGGATTGGCAGCTACTTTAGCTTTAAGAGCCTGTATTTCTGGTGAGGTTGCACCTTGATCAGCAGCTCCTGTAGTAATGCCACCTTTCAACTTAGCTAATTCCTCATCCCAGTTTAATGTTTCATCTTTGGCGGCCTTGGCGATAGCAATTTTTTGCTGAGCGGTAGTTTCTAGTTGTGATTTTTTAGCGGCATCCTTTTCATTCTTTGCCAAACCGGCAGCGATAAGTCCCTGTAATCCTTCGTCAGAAGGCTGTACCCTACTTTTGTCAGCCTTTGATAAAAATGTGCTGATATTTTGCTGAGCACCGGCATAATCACCGTCGCCATACTGGATATAGGCTCTCAATCTGTATTTGATTGGATCATCTACTTTGTCAAAAACAGAGTCCAATGTCGTTTTTGCATTGGCATAATCCTCATTAGTAAAATACAATTTTGCAATTTCCAATTGAGTATAAGGATCTTCGTCCGCGTACTTAGTATAATTAATTAAGTTCTGAGTAGCTTCAGCATTTTTCTGATACTTGATATTAAATCCAGCCAAAGCTTTGTAGGCCGGCGCATATGTAGGATCTACAGCAATAGCCTTATCGATATTTTCTTTAGCCCTTTGCCACTGTTGCGCCGCAATCCAAAGTGTTCCCATCCTTGTATAAACGGAAGCCTTATTTTTAGCGACAGCTTCTGCCTTGTCATATGCTGACATGGCATTACCTGGATCTTTTTTCAAACGGTAGGCATCTCCTAATGAATAATAATAATTAGCCGGCACACCATTTTTTTGAGCTTTCTCTATCGCTTTATTCAGAAAACCAATAGCCAAATCTGGCGAACTGTTTTTTTCAAATGTTGTAAGAGCTTCACCGGCACGGAACAGAACTTCTGCATCTTTCTCCTTAGAATCTTTAACAATTTGCTGGATCTCTGCAATAGCAGATTTGTCACCTTTTCCTAATTTAACAGTTGCCAAACCAAGTTTATTAAGATAACTTTTAGGGTCTGCAGCAAGTCCCTTGTTGAAATTTTCTAAGGCAAGCTCAAAATTAGGTTCGAACTGCGTCAGATAAGTGCTACCTAAATAAAAGTAATTATTGGCATCTTTAGGATTCTGATTAATCAGGTCCGTAAAATTCTGTTTAGCTTTAGCATATTTCTGACTATCTACATAATTAATACCCTCCTGAACACTTTGTCCAAAAGAAAGGTTCACAAAAAAACCTACAGCAGCAGTAATAGCTATTTTTTTTGATAAATTCATTATATTCTCTGTTTTCGTTATAATTCTTAAATAAACCGACAAAACCAATCACAATATTTAGACCAATATAGCATAAAAAAAAGTCTTTCAGATTAAAAAAACATTAAAAATATCAACGCATCTGAACTTCTCTCTTAAATATATTGTAGGGTTGTAGGCCTTCTTTTTCTACCACAATTTGTCCCAATTGCTGGCACGAAAAACGGATAAAACCGTTGCCTAACCCGTAGTAAGTTTCATTCGTGAGAAAGTATAGTACTCGTGTAAACGGATAATTCATCGTTCTTAAATTGTCTAATGAAGGTTCAAAAACCTTACTATGATCTACAACTTTCAAGATCTTCAGTTCTGATCTTAATTTTTGCGCCTCTTCACCAAAAGGTCGACTAATGGTATTATAACTAATCACACCAATTTTTCCAGGAAAGTTTTTAAGTTGTTCTACCACATTTTCATTACCACTTATAATAGAAAACTTAAGATCCGCTGGCCTTTTTTTAAATTTTTGTGCAACGAAATTAAGGTTGCTAGCATTAGTACCGTCAAAAATCAATTTTTTATCAGGTGATGTAAGTTCTTTGTAAATCTCCTGCATCGAAATAGATTCTAATGGGGAATTCTTTGGAACTACAAAAAGTACCGCATCAACAGCAAATTTAGCGGGCTGCCAAGGCAAATCTACCTTAGTGTCAAAAGCAGCTTTTTCCTCGTTAGATAATTCCCTAGACATAACAACAACCCTAGCC
This sequence comes from Epilithonimonas sp., assembly GCF_056329745.1. Lineage (NCBI taxonomy): Bacteria > Pseudomonadati > Bacteroidota > Flavobacteriia > Flavobacteriales > Weeksellaceae > Epilithonimonas > Epilithonimonas sp. The sequence goes on from NZ_JBWEYV010000018.1 coordinate 34,139, forward strand.
CTTTTGTCTAAAAGATCAAGAAACCCCAGATCCTCTTTTTTAATTACAACATTAATCTTTGTATTAGGATTGAGTGCTACATAACGTTCTGCTAAAGCTTCGGTTACGCTTTTGAAGGATTCATCTGCTTCTATAGTAATAACACCTTTATTAGGATTATCAACTTCTTTCTCTTTTGTTTTGGAACAGGAGAAAAGTATTGTTGTAGCAACCAACAACAAAAAAATACATTTTTTCACAGATTATTGATTATTTTTTATTCTAATTATCCCCCTAACAATACGGAAAATACCATAGGCAATCAGCAGTGCACCCAACATATAGGCTACATTCTGCTCCAGGGTAATTACGAAAAATTTGTAAAGTATCACAACCACTCCCAATACGATATAAAAGAAGCCGGTTAATAAAGAAAGCCAGTTAAACATACTACAAATCTAATAAAAAAAGAGAAGTTATAAAAACTTCTCTTTTATATAATATGTTACTAATTAATCTCTTATTGGAAATTCATCGTAACAGGGAATCTAAATCTGGATCTTACCGGCTGGCCATTAACCTTACCAGGTGTCCATTTTGTTCTAATTCCTTTTACTGTAGCTTCTGCTTCTCTGTTAAAATCAGCATTAGAACCAGTAGCCTTCACCTGAGTGATAGAACCATCTTTCTCAACTACAAAGGTAATTTCTGTTTTAAGTGTTCCTTCACCTTCCAAATTGCCAGAATCAAAATTGTTCTGGAATTTTGTACGGAAAGAGTTGGTACCACCTGGGAATTCCGCAGACTGGTCAACAGACTCATACACTTCGTTGGTTACCGGTTTCACCTCTGCAGTTCCAGTTCTTGTACCAGTACTTGGTGGCGGTGGCGGTGGTGTATAAGTTGGTGTTTTCACACCTTCCTGATTTTGCAAACCTGTCGTTGTTTCCAATTGTTTTGTAATTGGCGGCGGTGGTGTCTCAATCTTAGGAACCCTTTTAGGCTCAGGAACCACGTTTTGAATCACCTCTTGCTTTTCTTCCTCTTTTGGAGGTGGTGGAGGTGGTGGTGTTTCTTCTTTTGGTTGCTCTAGCACTGGTTCTTCTTCTAGAATGTTAACCAGCTTGGCATCAACTTCTGTTTTTTCCTTAGCATTCATCTGCTGAATTTTAAGGTAAATCAAAGGTGATACAGCAATAAGAAGAAATAATATAGTCCCGATAATAAAAGATCTCGTAAGCAACTTGGGGTATTGCGTCCTCAAGTCATATGCGCCGTACTCTTTATTTCTGTTCTGAAATACAATTTCATCCAAGGATGGATTGTAGTTCACATTATCTTCTGTCATTATTAAAAATTTAAAGTGATACTTGCAGATGGATTATTGCTCTCCAACTTTTCTCTTATACACAGCCAACTCCCAAGGTTTGATATCGGTCACCCCATATCTTTCGTTTTTGGTAATAGCCATCTCATCAAGAATATCTACAAAATTCTTATATACAGCATCATCGGTTGGCTTGATAATAACAGTAAATTTGTCTTTATCAGCTGCTCCGGCTTTTGCCTGCTCGATTACTTTTCTAATACCATCTCTATCAAAATTGGTTTGTATAAGAGTTTGATCATTAAGACCTTGTTGATCTTGTTGATGATAAAACACCTTATTATCTTTCCCTATAATGATTGAAATGGAATTACTTAATTTAATCTCTGTATCTGGTGGTTTTTGGTTCTCCTTTGGTTTCGCAGGAAGACCAAGATCCATTACATTGGGTTTGCTAAACGTTGTGGTAAACATAAAGAACATTAACATTAGGAAGTTTAAGTCTACCATCGGCGTCATGTCTACGCGGGGGTTATGCTTTTTCGAACGGACCTTGCCGCCTTTCCCGCTATCTTCTTTAACCTGTACTTCTGCCATTTTCTATAGAATTAATTTCCTGGGTTAGATTCTTGTGATGTTATCAGCCAAAATTTAAGAAAATCAATATCTCTTAAACCTTCAAACAAACCTTTAACCTTTGGATATTTTGTGGTTACATCACCTTTGATCGCCAACTTGTAGTTAGGATTGATCGCAAGGCTTTGCTGTACCCAATCAATTAATTGTTTATTTGTATCCTCCATAGGAACACCTTCGGTTGCCTTATACTCTTTCTGTTTATCAGCAGGAAGATCAAGAAAACTCTTTAGTTGTCCCATAGGAACGCCTACCGCTGTCAGCTTAGAGAAAGCAACTTTCTCTGCATCTGTAAAAGTCATTCTGTATTTTTGACCCATTTTTTCCAACAACTGAATTTTCTCAGTTCCGTTGTCTACAGGTTGAAAATAGAATACACCATCTTTTGTAACATTGATTGTCATTAGACTGGCATCGGGAAGTAACTTTTCAGATATTGAGGAAGGCGGTTTTATCTGTTCCACGTCTGGCTTCTTGAATTGCGTCGTCATGATGAAGAACGTCAAAAGTAAGAACGTTACGTCACACATCGCCGTCATATCCAAAGCCACACCGTGTCTTTTTGGTTTTATTCTCGCCATTATTTGAATACCTTATTTACTATTTATACTATTTAAGAAATGTTCATAATAACACCTCTATACATTGATGGGGATTTTCCCAATCACTAATTAATGAAATTCTGCAAAAGACTGCTGAACGCTCATTGAGATCTCATCGATCTTGTAAGTAAGACTATCAATCTTAGATGTAAAATAGTTGTAAAGGATGATCGCTACAGCCGAAGTACCAATACCTAGAGCCGTATTCATCAAAGCTTCAGAGATACCGATAGACAAAGCTGCCGCATCTGGAGTACCACCAGCGTTACCAAGAGCCTGGAATGATCTAATCATACCGATTACCGTTCCCAATAGTGCAACCAATGTCGCTACTGTACCTAGGGTAGATAAAATATTCATATTCTTTTCTAGCATTGGCATTTCCAATGTTGTTGCTTCTTCGATCGCTTTGTTAAGACCAGCCATTTTCTGCTCTTTATCCAACGTTGTATCGTGAGCTAAAGCCTTGTAAGTAGTAAGTCCTTCTTTTACAACATTACCAATTGACCCCTGTTGTCTGTCACATTCTTCTAATGCTTCATCAACCTTGTTGTTGTTTAAAAGACCTCTTACTTTCACTACAAAATTGTCAACATTTCCTTTTCCTGCTGCTTTGCTAAGAACAAAAGCACGCTCGATAGAGAAAACGATTACAATGATCATGAATGTAATAAGAACAGGTACAAGGAAGCCCCCCATGTAAATAATACCTAGCCCTTGTGGTGCAAGTTTTTCGTGTGCAATACTTGAAAATGCCACGGAAGCGCCACCATCTTGTGCTTCCTGTTGGAAATTAGATGGATTTCCTAAAATAAATAAATAAATTGCGATACCAACTAAAAGTAAAATTGGAATAACAATCGCAGGATTAAGACCTCCCTTTTTTCTAGCAACTACTTGCTCATCTGTGTTTGAAACATTCATTTCCATATTAAAACTAAATTATAATTGTTAAATTTTATCGTGTAAAATAAAGTCAAATATTTTAAAAATGCAAAAATATTTTGGCTTTGAGTTCTGATTTTTTTATCTACAAAAAGACAGAACTTTAATTATTAATTAAATTAAAACATCGTTTTTGTGAAATTATTATCTGTTCTGCGGACATTAAGATAAAATTATTAAAATTGATTTGTATTTATTATCATTTTAATTTCTAATCAATACACTTCTCAGAATAATAATTTTTCTTAACATTTCCCAAGAATCACTTAATTAGCTAACAATATTAATGATTTTTTTCGGAACAAAGATGAATTTTTTCACCGAATTTGCTCCCAAAAGCCTCTTCACCTCGTCATTTGCCATTACAGCCTCCTCAACAGCTTCTTTTTCCAAATCAGCAGCCAGCTTGATCTTCAGTTTCATCTTCCCATTGAAGCTTACCGGATAATCAATCTCATTCTCTACTAAGTAAGACTCGTCCAATACAGGAAACGCTGCAAACTCTACCGAAGTCTCATTACCTAACAAATTCCATACCTCCTCGCATATGTGTGGGGCGTATGGTGAAATAATCACCGCAAGAGGCTCCAAAATTTTTCTTTTATTGCATTTCAATTTTTGCAATTCGTTCACGGCAATCATAAAAGATGACACCGATGTATTGAAAGAAAAATTCTCAATATCGTAAACCACTTTTTTGATTAATGTATGCAACACTTTATATTCTTCTTTCGTAGGCTCTTCATCAGAAACGGAGAAAGTATCGCCATCAAAATATAGGTTCCAGAATTTTTTCAAGAAACCATAAACACCACTCAAACCTTGCGTGTTCCAAGGTTTGGATTGTTCCAGCGGCCCAAGGAACATTTCGTACAATCTTAAGCCGTCTGCACCATATTCATTACAAATATCATCTGGGTTTACGACGTTGTATTTTGATTTGGACATTTTCTCTACTTCACGACCTGTGATGTATTTTCCGTCTTCAAGAATAAATTCTGCATTGGCAAAATCTGGTCTCCAAGTTTTAAAAGCTTCAGTATCCAATTCGTCAGTTGTTCCTTTTAATAAAGAGACATCAACATGGATAGCTTGAGTTGTATAATCTTTTGCTAAATTTTTAGAAACATATTGATTGGTGCCATCAATTCTATAAACAAAAGCACTCATTCCTAAAATCATCCCTTGATTAATCAACTTTTGGAAAGGCTCATTTTGTTCAATATAACCTCGGTCTTTCAAGAACATATTCCAAAAACGGGAATATAATAAATGTCCGGTGGCGTGCTCGCTTCCTCCGATGTACAAATCGACTTGTCCCCAATAATCCGACAGTTCTTTTCTGCAGAAAACCTCATCATCGTCCGGATCCATATATCTTAAGAAATACCAAGAACTTCCCGCCCAACCCGGCATCGTTGATAATTCTAATGGAAAAATAGTTTTGTCATCAATCAAATTGGTATCAACAACCTTTTGATTCGCCTCGTCCCAAGCGAATGTTTTTGCATTTCCTAATGGCGGGTCGCCATCTTCTGTAGGCAAATATTTTTCAACTTCCGGCAATTCCAAAGGCAAAGCAGAGTTGGGCAAAGTGTAAGGCATTCCTTCCTTATAATATACAGGAACTGGTTCGCCCCAATATCTTTGTCTTGAGAAAATCGCATCACGCTGTCTGTAATTCGTTGTTCCGTGACCAATTCCTTTATTTTCGATTTCAGCAATTATTTTAGCTTTCGCATCCTTATAGTTAAGACCATTCAAGAAATCAGAATTCACACAAACCGAATCTTTGGAATCAAATGCTTCTTCCTGAACGTCCACATCAGATTCCACCACTTTGATAATCTCTAAACCAAATTTCTTCGCAAATCTATGGTCGCGCTCATCATGCGCAGGAACAGCCATCACAGCACCAGTTCCGTAACCCATCAACACATAATCCGAAATATAAACCGGGATTTTATTCCCTGTAAAAGGGTTAATCGCATAACTTCCCGTGAAAGCACCACTCACGTTTTTCACGTCAGCCATTCTATCACGTTCTGTTTTTTTCGATGTTTGTTCTATATAATTATCAACCTCAGCTTTTTGTTCCGGAGTCGTTAAATTTTGAACCAAAGGATTTTCTGGCGCCAAAACCATAAATGTAGCCCCAAAAATGGTGTCAGGACGTGTTGTGAAAACCTCAATCGTTTCTCCATTTTCAGTGGAGAATCTAACTTGAGCACCTTGGGATTTCCCAATCCAATATTCCTGAGCATCTTTCAAAGGTTGTGGCCAATCCAAAGTTTTAAGACCTTGCAACAACCTCTCGGAATAGGCGGAAATCCTCATACTCCACTGCATCATTTTCTTTTGGTAAACCGGGAAACCGCCTCTTTCTGATTTCCCGTCTTTAATCTCGTCATTTGCCAAAACCGTTCCCAGAGCTGGGCACCAGTTCACGCTCGTTTCTGCGCGGAAAGCCAAACGATAATTGAGTAAAACTTCTTCTTTTTTGATATCAGAATAGGATTTCCAATCTTCGGAAGAGAAATTCAGTTCTTCATTTTGATTGGCATTAAGACCTTCTGTTCCTTTCGTTTCAAATTGAGAAATCAAAGTTTCGATAGGCTCTGCCTTATCGGTATTTTTATTATACCAAGAATGAAATAACTGGATAAAAATCCATTGCGTCCATTTATAATAAGAAGGGTCAGACGTTCTCACTTCCCTACTCCAGTCGAACGAGAAACCAATTTTCCTTAATTGCTCCTCGTATCTCGTGATATTTTGTTCTGTTGTAACAGCAGGATGCGTCCCTGTCTGGATCGCATATTGCTCTGCCGGAAGCCCGAAACTATCGTAACCTACCGGATGCAGAACGTTGAAACCCTGATGCCTTTTGTACCGCGCGTAGATATCAGAAGCAATATAACCGAGTGGATGTCCCACGTGCAAACCCGCTCCGGAAGGATACGGAAACATATCGAGGACGTAAAATTTCGGTTTGTCTGTTGAGTCGGAAGTCTTGTAAGTTTGGTTGTCTTCCCAATATTTCTGCCACTTTTTTTCTATCTGCTGATGGTCGTAAAACATTCTCTGAATAAGGAATTAATAATGAATAATTTTTTTAAGATTCACAAAGTTAAGATTTTGGGAGGAAATGACAATCTAAATTTTTTGAGCGCCTATATCCGTCCTCCGTTCCCGCTTTTTTAATTTTCTCCAGAGCCTTTTCCCATAGCTAAAAAATAAAAAGAGCTCCACTTAGGCCGGGGCGCGGTTTCCCACTTCTATTCACCATTTGTACCAAAATACAGCTTTTAAACCAACGTCAATTGCAACCCTTTCAGAGTTTAAAACTCTGAAAGGGTTTTGTCCAGAAACAAAAAAATCTAATGATCAAAAAGCCTCCAAGTAAGTTTAGCCTGAGCCTGCCGAAAGGCTCAAACTGACATAATGAGGAAGTCTTTTTTCTTTATTCTTTTATCTTCCTGTCTTTATTATCTTTGCAAAAAATCGCAAGTGCCGGAAATCTCAATTATCACACCTTGTTACAATTCTGCTAAATATCTTCAGGAAACCATCAGTTCTGTCCTCCACCAAACTTTCCAGGATTGGGAATGGCTGATTACAGATGACTGCTCAACAGATCATTCAATAGAGATTTTAGAAAATCAAAAGGATTCCCGAATCAAAGTTTTTAAAGCTGAGAAAAACGGCGGCGCCGGCCACGCCAGGAATATTTCTCTGGAAAATGCGACGGGAAGATTCATAACATTTTTAGATGCAGATGATTTTTGGGAACCCACTTTCCTTGAGGAAATGGTGAGCTTTATGAAATCTGAGAATGCAGAACTCGCCTACTCCACTTATTCCCGTTCTGATGAAAACCTCAATCCTACAAAAATTGGTGATTTCGAAGCGGATACAATTGTGACTTTTAGTAATCTTTTGAAAACCTGCAGGCTTTCTTTATTAGCATCGATGTATGATTCTAAAAGAGTGGGTAAATTTTATTTCCCAGAAGGCACCAAACGCGAAGACCACGTGATGTGGCTGGAATTATTAAAAAAAATTCCGGAAGGAAAACCGCTAAAAAAAACATTGTCAAAATACCGGATGCTGCCCAACAGCATTTCTCGAAAGAAAACCGATGTGATGAAAGACCAATATCTGGTTTACAAAGATTATATGAAATTTTCTACGCTTAAATCTATGTATTACACCGCCAACTGGGCTTTCAACGGTTTTGTAAAATATTCCAAATTATTTAATTAACACAGGTTTTTTTGAGCTTAGAAAATCATTTTATGACTAATTACAAGGCTGTTGTCAAAACTGATTTCAATCAGACAATTATATCCTATAATTCATCACTTTTTATTAAATTTGTCCGTCTTATAAAATTTAAAAATTAATCAATACAATATTATGAATCTTCACGAGTATCAATCAAAAGAGATTTTAGCAAAATACGGCGTTAACATCCAGCGCGGTTTTGTTGCAAACAATGTGGACGAGGCAGTAGCTGCTGCTGAAAAACTAACAGCCGAAACCGGTGCGCAGGGATGGGTTGTAAAAGCTCAGATCCATGCTGGTGGACGTGGTAAAGGTGGCGGTGTTAAGTTTTCTCCAACAATGGAAAAACTTAAAGAAAACGCAGGGAACATTATTGGGATGCAGCTTGTAACACCACAGACTTCTGCTGAAGGTAAAAAAGTGAACTCTGTGCTAATTGCAGAAGATGTTTACTACCCAGGTGAGACAGAGACCAAAGAATTCTACGTATCCATCCTTTTGGACAGAGCTCTTGGAGAGAATACTGTTGTATATTCTACCGAAGGTGGTATGGACATTGAGCATGTTGCAGAAGTTACGCCACACCTTATTCACAAAGAAGTGATTGACCCGGCTTATGGGCTTCAGCCTTTCCAAGCTAGAAAAATAGCTTTCAACCTTGGATTGGAAGGTAATGCTTTCAAAGATTTTGTGAAATTCATCACTGCACTTTATAATGCGTACACAGGTATTGATGCTTCACTTTTTGAAATCAACCCGGTTCTTAAAACGTCTGACAACAAGATTATTGCGGTAGATGCTAAAGTAACTTTGGACGACAACGCACTGTACAGACACAAAGATCTTGCTGAACTGAGAGATAAAAGAGAAGAAGATCCTATGGATGTAGAAGCTGGTGACGCCGGACTTAACTTTGTAAAATTGGACGGTAATGTAGCTTGTATGGTGAATGGTGCCGGACTTGCGATGGCAACCATGGATATGATTAAATTATCTGGTGGTAACCCTGCCAACTTCCTTGATGTAGGTGGTACTGCGGATGCAAAACGTGTAAAAACTGCGTTTGACATTATTTTGAAAGATCCAAATGTGGAAGCTATTTTAATCAACATTTTCGGTGGTATCGTGAGATGTGACAGAGTAGCACAAGGTGTTGTAGATGCCTACAAAGAAATCGGAAAATTCCCAGTTCCTTTGATCGTAAGATTGCAGGGAACCAACGCAGAAGAAGCTAAGAAACTGATTGATGAAGCAGGTTTGCCAATTCACTCAGCCATTACCCTTCAAGAAGCTGCTGACAAAGTAAAAGAAGTTTTGGCTTAATCACCATACTTATAAATATCAAAAAAAACCGCTTTATTACAAAGCGGTTTTTTTTTATTTTAATGCGACAAATTTTTTATTTAAGAAATTCCATTATTTGATTTTCCTTCTGCATTCCCTGCATTGGTAATACTAATGCTGGTAGGCGTTACCAGATTAATTCCCTCTTTTGCCAATCGGTCATTAATTCTCAAAATTGCATCACTCTTGATGCTTGAAAAATCCTGTCCAATTTCCAGCCAAAACTTAACCTGAATATTGAAGAAACCCTGTCCAACATTTGTAAAAAGAACATCTGCTGATTCGGCACGGTCAATATGTTCTAATCCTTTAATTTCATCCAGGATTGCAGCTTTGGCCCTGGCAATATCTTCCCCCACAGGAATAGAAAAATCCAAAATAATACGCCTTTGTGGAGATGCGGTAATATTAAAAAACGGGGAACTAAAAATAACCTGATTCGGGATATATACTTTTTTACCGTCATCGGTAATCAGTTTTGTAGTAAGCAATCCAATATCCTGTACTGTGCCCGAGTTACCACCAATATTGACGTAATCACCAATTTTGAATGATTTATCTATCCCAACCAACATCCCCGAGAAAATACTTGACACCAAATCTTTGAGAGCCACACCGGCAATAACACCCGCGACACCCAAACTTCCCAAAAACTTCATAAAAAAGCCACTGAAGCCCATAATCTCCAAAGCGATAAATGTGCCCATTAAGATAATAAGAAACTTAAACACGGCGATCAGCGTTACAACAGAGTCATTTTTGGTTTTTGGAAAAAACTTGTGAAAAAGCTTTACAGACCACTTACTGAGATAAGTACTCGTTGTTAAAAAAAATAGAAAAACCAAAATCCCGACAATCAATCGCGGGGTAAGCTCAGCGAACCGAATGTACCATCGTTCCAAAACTGCATAAACAGTGTGCAAATATTCCATATAAAAAGATTTAATAAAAAAAACCGACCCAAAAGCCGGTTTTAAATATATTAAAATGATTTGAAAATTATTTTACATCATTTGCAATTCTTTTTGCCTGAGATGTTGGCAAATAAATTTGAAAACCTAGACCGAAGGTAATTCTGTTAGTGTACCCACCATTACCAAATCCGGCATTCGCATCGTATTTAACCAAACCTTCCAAACCAATATTAGGTGTAATGAAGTAAGAATAACCTGGCCCGAAACCGAAATTTAATCCGTTAGAAGATGAACCTCCTTTTGAAATTGATGTACCACCCACACCTACATTGGCTTCAAAAAACCAACGTCCGTGGTTAAGTAGATTGTCTACACCTTCCTGTCCCGGCGCAAGATAATAACGACCTAAAGCACCAACATTATAGACAAATGTTGTAGGAGCATCTTTTGCACCACTAAAGCCCAAATTAACATAACCACCAACAGCTACATTATCCTTGATAAAATAAGCACCTTTTGGCTGGATAGAAAAGTCGTATCCACTTCCTGAATTTAAACCGAAATTAGCACCAACTAAATTTCCACCTACCATCCAGTTACCTTCTTGAATCTGTGCGTTTGCAGTTGAAAACAATCCTGCTGCTAAAACAACTGCACCCAAAAGTATTTTTTTCATATGTATAATTTTTAAGTTAATATTTAACATTTTAACATTTTGCAAACGCTGTGCCATTAAATGGAAAACACACATGAAATATGTTGGATTTTAGATTTTGACAAGAAACAGCGTACAAAATTATTATCAAAAATTAACACAATTATTGGATGTAGTCATAAAAAAGGTCAGCTTTCGAAGCTGACCTTTTTTAATACTTTATGGCCAAATTTTATTTGATGACCTTCTGTGTAAAGATCTCACCATTTTGATTCACTCTAATGATGTAAACCCCTTTATTCAGTTGTGTATGGCTAATCCTTATATCTGCACCGGAAGCATTTTTAGCGTTGATTGACTGGATCATTCTGCCAGACATATCATAAAGATCAACGCTCTGCACCTTATTTGGCGTTCTGATTACAAAATCCGATTGGTCTTTGAAAACACTAATCTTTTTAGACGGGGTATCGCCCACAGCCAAAGTTGTTTTGTACACAATCTCAAACCGATCCGCAAATTCCCCTGCCGCAGAATCAAAACTATAACTCTCATCCTGAAGATTGGTGATTTTTCCTGTAATTTTATCTTTTAGATAAATAGCTTGTCCGTTGGCAAAAATCCCATTTTTGTCATCCAGCGCAATGGTATTTTTACCGGCAACATAATGCTTGTTACCCAAAGCAACCACATCATCCAGATCAAGTCCTGCTTTTCTACCTTGGATCTGAAGCTTATGCGCACCCAATACCGAGTAAAAAGAATCTGAGCCTTCCACATACAGATCCGCATCATAACCATCTTCGTAGTTATTAGTAGCATCATCCACATAAGCAATCAATATCGTATTGACAATATTTTGCGGAGAGATTAATTTTAACCAATAGCGGTCTTTTTTAGTTTCATCATCTTCTTCATCTGATGATTTATTATAAAAATTGGAACTGGTGTTGTTACTACGAATATTATTAGTAAATTTTAAGACAGCATCATTACTTTTTGCCTGCACAATAAACCCTTGTGCTACTTTGATATATTGTGTTGGTGTAGCACTAGCATTTCCGCCAGCAACATAGGTTGAGGGTACACCTCCTGCCAAATTCCTCGTCGCGTAGTTATTACCCTGATAATTAGACCCCTGCTGGGAAGTAACCTCATTGGTATTAGTCCAAAACCACAAGTTTGATTTAATCGCTTTGGAATTATTCTTCATTAATGCAATTGCATCAATATTAGAAGGATAAGGGTTTCCTACTAAATTATATCCATTGTCAACACCAGACCAATCCAATACAATATCAATAGAACCATTGTTAAGTTTCCCATTAAAAGAGAACGTTTCGGTAGTCAGAATGTTTCCATATTTGTTTTTACCGCGGATGGCATAACCTCTACCTTCATCAAATTGACTGGAGGCATCAAGACCCATTGTTACAAAATAATCAGTCTTTTCATCATATACATAAAAATCATACCACGGTGTACCCTGTGTATTAGCTAAGGGATCTGCCTGATTGTAACCTTCTGAAAAAGCATACAAATTTTGCCCCGTAACCGGAGAACTCCAATAATTAAAATCATTTTTTTTGAGACGTGCTTCTCTTTTTACCGTGGCTGTACCAGATCCAGAGTATTTCGAAGCTGAAGCTTTTTGCCAAAAATTAGCATCATTCTCGATAACAATATTCCCGTTATTTTCCACATCACCATAAATTGTTAAGGAATTATTGGCTGGTATAGTCAAAGTAAAACCAGATGAGATTGTGACATCCTTCGCCTCCAAATCATATTCTAAAGTAAAATTACCATTTATAATAGCATTTTTCTCCCAAGTCGGCTCAATACCATCAACCCAATCTGTTCCATTCCAAATTGCTGTATCCTGAGCACTCATACTGCAAAGAGCACAAATCATGATCAAAAATGTGTATAATTTTTTCATATCAATCTATTTTTCAGTTACAAAAATATTGATTTTTATTGAATTATTCATCTTTATCAAAATAGTTAATTACTTTATAAAATTTATTTTTAAGTTTTTACTGCTTAATTCCCAAAAACTGACATTTGTCGCATCCATATTTTTCCTATTAATACTGATTTTTGCTACCTTCATACCATCAATAAAAAGTGAAAGTTAAAATCAGACATTATGAAAAAATTTGAAAACAAGGTTGTTTTGGTAACTGGTGCTGGAGGTGGATTGGGCCACGCCATTGCAGTGGCGTTTGCAAAAGAAGGTGCCAATGTGGCATTGGTTGATCTGAAGGAAGAATTCTTGAACAAGGTCAAAAATGATGTTGAAGCATTGGGTGCTAAGACTCTAACATTTGGTGGTGATGTATCGGATTATGAAACGGTAAGAGCCATTTTTCAGGAAACCGCTTCAAAATTGGGTTCGGTAGATGTAGCGTGCAATAATGCCGGCGTGGTAGGCATCGGCAGCATCGAGGAACTAACACCTGAAGAATGGGATCGTGTGGTAGGAATCAATGCAAAAAGCGTTTTTGTATGTACAAAAGCAGCCTTGGAAGTGATGAAACCTCAGGGATCAGGAGCCATTATAAACACAGCCTCTATTGCTGGTAAAATGGGAATGGCGCACCTTTCACATTATGTGGCTTCAAAATTTGCAGTGATTGGGTTTACCAACAGCATCGCCAAAGAAGTTGCCCAAACAGGGATAACGGTTAATGCCATCTGTCCGGGAATTATCGGAACAGGAATGTGGCGTGGCGAAGGCGGAATTGCCGACAGATGGAAAAAAGAAGGCGAAACCGAGGAGCAATCTTGGGAAAGAAACAAAACATCTCTTATTCCTCAAGGCGTTGACCAAAGCCCTGAAGATATTGCACAAGGCGTACTATTCTTGGCAGAAGCAAAACACGTTACCGGTCAAGCTTTAGCCGTGGACGGCGGAATGACAATGTAGTCAATAAATCTCATTATAAAAAGGGTCACCAATTTTTTGGCAACCCTTTTTTGATTGAATACATCTGAGCGCCTATCCAAAAGCACGCTTCAATAAGCTCTCTACCTTCGGTTCTCTGCCACGGAAGTTTTTATACAGTTCCATTGGGTTTCTTGTTCCGCCGGAAGACAAGAGGACTTTATACTTGGAAGCAATTTCCGAGTTGAAAATGCCATTTTCTTTAAAATATTGGAAAGCGTCCGCATCCAAAACCTCTGCCCATTTATAGGAATAATAACCCGCCGAATAGCCACCCTGGAAGATATGGGAAAAACTAGGGCTTGCTGCGGTTTCCGGATTGCTAGGGTAAAGATTTGTGGCTTTGATTTCTTCTGTCTCAAACGTTTTGATATCGATAACTTTATCAGATTTTGTATGATATGCCATATCCAGTAAGCCAAAACCAAGTTGTCTCATGGTCTGGTAGCCTTCCATAAACGATTTGCTTTGCGACAGTTTCTCAATTTTTTCGGTTGGGAGTATCTCTCCGGTCTGGTAATTCTTGGCAAATGTTTTCAGGAATTCGGGTTCGTAACAATAGTTTTCCAAAAATTGGGAAGGCAGTTCCACAAAATCCCATTTAACCGAAGTCCCGGAAAGATTAGGATATTGCGTGTCTGCTAAAACACCGTGAAGGGCGTGCCCAAATTCGTGAAATAAGGTGGTAACCTCCTGAAAGGTCAATAAACTAGGCGTATCCTTTGTTGGTTTTGTAAAGTTACACACCACCGAAATATGCGGACGGGAGTTTTCACCGTCTTTTTTATATTGGTTTTTATAACTTGTCATCCATGCGCCGGCACGTTTGCCTTTTCTGGGATGATAATCTGCATAGAGCAAAGCTTTGTAATGGCCATTTTCTGTTATTTTGTAGGTTTTAACATCCGGATGATATTTCTGAACATCATTGATTTCTTCGAATTTTAAACCAAATAATTTACCAGCTAATCCAAAAACCGCTTCCTGCACTTTCTCCAGTTGGAAATAAGGTTTGAGCTCTTCATCATTCAGATCGAATTTTTGCTTACGCAGCTTCTCGGCGTAAAAAGCGTGGTCATAACTTTGCATATCATCAATGCCGTCCGCTTTTGCCAGAGATTTTAGTTCTTCGATTTCTTTTTGAGCAAAAGGCTTTGCCTTCTCCAATAATTCTTTCAGAAAGGCGAACACTTTTTCCGGCGATTGTGCCATTCTTTCTTCCAAAACGAAATCTGCAAAGTTTTTATATCCTAACAATTCTGCTTTTTCCTGACGGAGTTTTACGATGTCTTTAATCAGATTTTGATTATCAAATTCGCCGCCGTCAAAGGATTTTTTGCCATTGGCAAGAGCGAGCTCTTGTCTCAGTTCCCGCTTTTCTGCGTAGGTAATGGCGGGAAGGTAACTTGGATATTGCAAGGTAATCACGTAGCCTTCCAGACCTCTATCCTTCGCCTCTTCCTCGTACTGATGGAGAATTGCATCAGGAATTCCTATCAAATCTTCTTTATTGCTGATATGTTTGAAATAAGCGTTGGTAGATGCCAACGCATTTTGCCCGAACTGAAGCGACTTGATAGACAAATCCATATTGATTTTCTCAAGCTTTTTCTTGTCATCTTCATTTAGCAATGCACCGCTTCTTACAAAACCTTTGTAAGTTTCATCGAGTAAAGTTTTCTGCTCTTCGTTCAAATTATAATTATTTTTCTCATCGAAAACAGTTTTTATTCTTTCAAACAGCTTTTCGTTTTGAGAAATTTTAGAAGAAAATTCGGTTAAAAGCGGCGAAACTTCCTGCGCTATTTTTTGGATCTCATCGTTAGTTTCCGCCGAATTGATATTAAAGAAAATATTGGAAACCCTGTCCAGTTGCTCACCCGAGAAAGCCAAGGCTTCGATTATGTTTTCAAAAGTCGGTTTATCGGAGTTCTCCGCAATATCGTCAATTTCTTTTTCAGAAATTTTCACCAATTCTTGGAAGGCCGGAAGATAATGCTCTTCTTTAATATCCTCGAAAGGCGATGATGCATATTTTTTATCGAATTTTTTTAAAAGTGGATTCATCATATTGAATAAAATTTAGTTTACCTAACTTTTTAGAAAGCTCAAATTTAATACCTAAAGTTGAAAGTATGACAAAATTGCGTCCCGAGCTGAACGAAGCTCTTTTTGACTGAGGAACGAAGGACAAAAAAGCGGGAGTGGAGCGCGGAAAAGACGCCCAAAATATCATATAAACAAAAACAGCTTCCGGCAAGGGAAGCTGTAAAACAATAATTGATAGTTTACTATTTAACAATGAGTTTGGAAACGGCCAAACCTTCATCTGATTTTAATTGTACCATGTAGTTACCTGCCGGAATTCCGTTCAAAGAGAATGATTCGTCGCCTTTGGCAGATTTTAGCCCAAACGTTTTTACCTGTTTTCCGCTAAGGTCGAATATGTTGATTTGTCCGTTTTTAGCTTTGTTGTATCTAATTTTCAAAAATCCGTCAGTTGCCGGGTTTTGGATGATTTGGAGTGAGGTTTTGTTCACATCGATTTTAGTTTCGTCACTTGCCAACGTGCTTTGGTTTCCATAAATCCTAAATTCTCCGGGTTGCAAAACCACAGTTGTATTACTATCGCCAGGCAGCGTGGAATTATCCAGCAAATTGTACCATACTGCAGCAAAAGGAAAGCTCGGTGTTACTGTCTGAGCCATGGTGGTAAAGTTGGCCACAATGACGACATTTTTTAACTGATTAGCAGAGAAATCGTCTCTCCAGATGTAAATTCTAGGTAACAGATTGCCAGATTCTACAGTAAATGTGGTGGTATCAAAGACAGGATTAGAAAGGCGCAAAGCCAAGATCCTAGACCAAACATCGTAAACCGCTTTGCGATTGGCATTGGTATCATAACCTAGTGTAAATGCGACAGGTTTTGGAGATGTCCTGCAATCGTCTTTTATAGAACCATCTTCGCAACGGTTGATACTGAATTCGTAGCCCAACTCTCCAAACTGCCAAATCATCTTGGGGCCGGGAACCGTAAGAAATACCGCACCAAAAGCCTTTTGTCTTTCTAAAGCTGTGTTAAGATCTTTGATATTGTATGAGCCGGTTGAATTACCGTAAGCCAGATTTTTAAACATCAAGCGTTCTTCATCGTGGCTTTCGCCAAACGCCATATTCCGACGTTCTGCAAATCCGTGGTTTTCAAAATCAACCCTGTTAAAATTACTATCAGAATCATATCCCATAGTATTCTGGTTAAATGGTGTTACGATTTTATCCCACATCATAACGCCTTTGCCTTCATTAGCACGGTAGTTGGCCCATTGTTGCTCTTCGGCATCAGATCCCAAGTGTTCAAAAATAATATAGGAAGACGAATCGTATGACCATTGATAATCAGAATAGGTTTTCAAAATATCTACCCTGTCCTGCTGATAAGAATCTGTACAGTTATAATTCGAATATGTACAATTCTGCGTAAAACCTTTGGTAAGATCCCAACGGAAACCGTCAATTTTATACTCGGAAATCCATTGCTCCAAAACACGATTGACATAATATTTTGTTTCTGGTTTGGAGTGGTCGAAATCATAAAAAACACCGTAAGTATGTTTGGCGACCTGATTAAAATATGGGTTATTGGCAGCCACATCACCATAACCTCCGTTTGTGCTGGTTGACCAAAGCCTTTCTAATGGCGAGCGTCCCGTGGCATGGTTAAGAGCCACATCCAAGATAACGGCAATCCCATTCTGATGGCATTGATCTATAAATTCTTTTAATTTTTCAGGTGTTCCGTAAGCTTTATCCAAAGCCAAATGAAATCCCGGATTATAGCCCCAGGAGTTGTTCCCATCAAATTCCATAATCGGCATCAACTCGATAGCATTTACATTAAGGCCTTTGATGTAAGGGATTTTATCAATCATGGCCTGCCAGTTTTTTCCTTCGGTAAAATCTCTTACCAAGGCTTCATAAACAATCAGATTTTGCTTGGCTGGCTTTTGAAAATTGGTCACAGTCCAGTTATACTTAGGTTTTGCAGTCTGTACTACAGAGACGTCATACTGCTGGCCAGAAGGATACAATGGCAAATTAGGATAAGTTGCTGGCGAAATCCCGGGATCATCATCCGGAGACAAAACTATTGTGGAATAAGGATCTGCCACCTTTACGCCATCGCTGGTTCTGTATTGGAAAGTGTAAACTTTCTGAGGTGTCAGCCCAGTAATTTCCAGCCAATAAAGATCCGGATTGCTGGCATCTCGCTTCATCAGATAGTTGGAGGATATTTGCCAGTTATTATTGTCAAAACTACCAATCACATGCACAAAGCTTTTGTGTGGTGCATACAGTGCCAACCCGACTTTTGTGGCATCATTGGGATCATAGCTAATGCCCTGCCTGATATAAGAAGGTATCGCTGAAGTCTGAACAACCGGCGTAGGGCTGATAGAAAAGCCTGAAGTCAAAACCGTTCCGTCTGCCACGCCTGTAGCTACTAGTTCAAAATGGCTGTCACCATTAACCTGATAGGAGGTTGAAAATGTGCTTGCATTTGATAGTGTTTGGATGACATTTCCGTTGGCTTTAAGAACAAAATTTGCCGGAACCGTTGTGCTGTACAAAATAGGAACATTGCTACCGGAATCTACAAAACTAACGCTACCGTTCTTGGGTGTAGCAGACAAAAACTGCAATTTTCCAACTTCTACAGAAATATCCTGTGACTGGCCATTGCCGGTTTTTGTTTTCAGCAGGAAGCCAATTTTACCCAGTCCTGTCCTGCTATAGAATGTTCTTGGAATAAAAGAAATAGAATAGGTATCATTTCCCGAATTATAAACCAGTTTATTGGCTTCATCAGATGACTCCCACGCACCATTAGTAGGGCAGTTTTGAGCATTAGCACCATTGATATCGTATGACCATGCCCACAAATACAGGGCATGATTAGTCACACTCCAAGTGGATTCATCAATGCTATTACCGTTAAAAGTAATCGTAATCTGCTCATCCTCATTGAAAGAGGTCGGCGTTACCGAATAGCTTACATTTTGCTGCTGCGCAAAAGTAAGGATCGCAACAAAAAGTGCGATCAGGTTATAAAATTGTTTCATAAGGTCTGTATATATGGTTTAAATATATACTTTTTAACGAACCGCCAAACATTTCGCAATTATGAACATTACAGTTAATTAAAACGTTAATTGTCAACAAATTACAATTACAGTTTTTTGTCAAATTATAAATTATATTAATTTAACATTAACCAAAAGTTAACCACAACTAACATTAACTATTATTTCTAAGACTAAGAATATTTATAGAATATTAACATTATTTTTTATATTTTCTATTAATTTATTTACTTTTACCAAAGATTAAAAAATAATAAACATTATTTTCAGTCAATTTGAAAATTTTTGTATCAAATTGAATGATTAAATTTTAGAACTAACTATTACTTAAGATATGAAGAGTGCTTCTGAAAGCGGATACCATCTGGATGGCGTGGATAAAGAGATTATCTACATGCTAATGGACAACGCTAAAACTTCGCTTGCGCAAATTTCCAAAAATGTTGGAATTTCTACCACCGCTGTCCATCAGCGAATCAAAAAACTGGAGCAGGCCGGTGTGATAGAGAACTCGATTTCTTTCCTTAATCCCAGAAAAATTGGTTACAAGGTAGTCTCCTACATTGGGGTTTTCCTGGAGCAGCCCAGCCATTATCAGGACGCTATCAAAAACCTCAACCTAGTGAATGAAGTGGTAGAAGCCCATTACACGACAGGCAATTACACCATTTTCCTAAAAGTGCTTTGTAAAGATAATGACCATCTGATGCAGATCCTGAATAAAATCCAAAAACTGAAAGGTGTTACCAGGACAGAGACTTTCATATCGCTGGAGCAGAGTATTAACAGGCAACTGCGGGTTTAATATTATAAAATTCTAAAAAAGGAGTTCAATATGAAGTCCTTTTTTTTATTTTTGTGCTTATGGAAATTAATCAATATCTGGACTCTACCTATCTCAAAACGCCTGAACAGGCCGGGCTGAATGATGAACAAACTCTCGAAAAAGTCAGAAACCTTACCGATGAAGCGATTGCCTACCATTTCAAAGAAGTGATGATTCGCCCCAATTTTGTAAAACTGATCAAAGACTATCTTGTATCTCAAGATTCTGATGTTTTGGTTGGTACGGTCATCGGTTTTCATGAAGGTACTTATTCTTTAGAAGAAAAACTGAAAGAAGCCAACCAAGCTATCTTGGACGGTGCCGATGAGTTGGATTATGTGATCAATTATGAGGCTTACAAAGCCGGCGACCTTGCAACGGTTGAAAAAGAATTTCTAGAAGGCACCCAATTGGGTTTGCACTTTGATAAAACCGTTAAGTGGATTATCGAGATTGCCGCCCTTACAGATCAACAGATTGGGGACTTAACGGCTCATATCTGGAAATGGGCTCAGGAGAATTTTGAAGACAAAGACTTCCCAAAAATATTTGTGAAATCCTCCACAGGCTTTTATAAAACCGAAGGCGGCAAACCCAACGGAGCCACCTTCGAGGGTGTAAAAATCATGCTAGACAACGCCGGGAAACTTCCTGTAAAAGCGGCCGGAGGCGTAAAAACACCTGCCGATGCAGAGCAAATGATTACAATGGGCATCCAAAGAATTGGGACATCCTCTGCAAAAGCCCTGCTTGGCGACGGTCATGCAGAAGGTGGATATTAGGCATTACGCCTGATCCCTAACATGATTAAAGAATGTTGTCATCTGATCCAAAGCATCTTTTGAGAACATTCTTTCCTGATTGTCCAGTGTTTCCTTAGTAGCTTCGGCACCTCTTTTTACCATTCCTTTTTCGTAATTGGCAATGGCTGATTTTAAATCTTTAAAGGAATTTCCCGTCAAGACCTCTGCCAGTTCAAAAGAATCCTGCATGGCCACATTGGCTCCTTCGCCTGCATAAGGTGGCATCCGGTGCGCCGCATCGCCAATAATGGTGAGATTGGGCTGGGTTTCCCAACTTTGGTCGAAAGGAAAATAGTATTGTGGGCGCGGAATAAAATAAACATCATCATTGGCCAACAATTCTTCCCAATCTTGACTCCAATCCGCAAATTCTTTTCGGAACCAATCCAAAACCTGCAACTTGTTTTTAAAATCAATACCGGATTGGGCGAGCCAATTTTCAGGCGTTTTAAAATTAAGGACAAACATGACAGAACCATCTTCCTTGGAACCAAATCCTATAAATTTCTCTTCATCAAAAGCCATGACTTTCCCGCCTTTTGCAAATGCTAAAAATTGAGGTATATATTTCCCGGCATTATGAATATTACCTTCTATCAGCGTTACTCCGGAATAAACCGGTTTAATATCAGTAAGATAATGACGCACTTTTGAATTAGCCCCATCTGCACCAATTACCAAATCTGCATACGCAGTTGTCTCATTTTTAAATGACAATAACCATCCACCATCAGATTTCTCGATAGAAAGAAAGTGGCTGTCCCAGATCACAGTATCGGGCTTTAGAGAATTAAGAAGGATATCACGCAGCGGCGCACGGTCTATCTCGGGACGAGTTTCGGAAGTGATGTCGGCAAAAGAACTTTCATCAAATTTGACATTTAACAATTTGTCCACCAAAATCATTTTGCTGGCATCAGGACGGTGATGCTGATAGAATTCTTCTAAAAGCCCGGCGCGCTTGATAGCCTCTAATCCTGTTCCTGGATGTAAATCCAACGTAGATCCCTGCACCCTCACATCGCGGTTAAGATCCCGTTCATATACTTTAACATCTGCATCATTCATCTGTAAAAGCCTGGCAAGTGCCAAACCTGCAGGCCCGCCACCAACAATGGCAACTTTTTTATTTTTTAACAGCATAATTTCTATTTTATGCTGCAAAATTAATCGGCACCCAGATGCAAAAATTGTAAAAATCGGCTGTTTTCGTTTTTGAATAATTCTTTTGGCGAAGCACCGGAAAGTTTTTTGATTTCTTTGATAAAATGAGACTGGTCATAATAGTTGAGCTGGGGGAATAACTGCCCGTTACTGATATGAGCCAGTGAAGCCTGAAACCGTAATATATTGCAATAAGCTTTGAGTGAAAGCCCAAACTGCCTGCTGAAATATTGATTGATCTGGCGCTCGCTCCATTTAATCTGTTGGGAAACATCCTTGATACTGATCTCACCATTCGATTTGAAGACAAGATCAAAGAGCTGTCTTTTTCTGGGATCTGTGTCAGCAGGAATCAATGACATCATTTTGGAAACTGCCTTTTCGCAAAAACCTTCGAAATGATCCAAATCAGCTTCATTAAAACCCCAAAAATCAGTGGAAATCATTTCGCCATGATTCAGGATCCCGGAAATGTTGCGTTGCAAAATATATTCTACGCCTAATGGATTAAAACTGATTGAAAACAATTTGCCAATCTTTTCTTCCCTCATCTTTTTCGGCATCGTTTCCAGCCCTACGAGACTGATGCGGAATTCGCCACTATCGGCTTTATAAAAATGAAGGTCAATTCTGCCGTTGGGAATAATGACACCATCCGAAATTTCGGAAACAGCCTCTAAAGCAGAGAAGCTGTAAACGAAGTCAAACAAAGCTTCATCCTGATTAATCTTTCTAAACTCAAAACTGACCGACATATCAAATGTAAAAATAGCCTTTATTGTTCTGCCACCCAAACACTGACATTGCCCGCAGGACAAGAGAAATTTGCCCAGCCATTGTCATCGATGGTGATTTTGTCTGGCAAGTGGCCTGTAAAATCATAGAATGTTTTGCCAGCATAAAGTTTACCCATCTCCATAGGTTTTTGATTTTTGTCTTTATTGCTTAAAACCACTGCACATCCGGCATGCGCATCATCACCTTCGCGAATCCAGCCAACGCAGTGGGGATCATCAAAATAGTCCTTCTGCCCGCCATAAGCAAAATCTTTCCTTGCTTTGATCAATTCCTCTATCGCATCTACTTTGTCCAAAAATATCTCGTACTCGTTACCATCTTTTCCGTGGTCTTTGTAGCTGGCACCATATAAGTCCGGATAAAATACGCAGGGATAACCATCTTTCCTCAGCAGGATCAAAGCATAAGCAATCGGTTTGAACCAAGTATCTACCGGTGCTTCCAAAGCCTGAAGCGGTTGGGTATCATGATTATCAACGACAGTTACGGCCTTATCGGGATGTGAACCAACCAGAGTTTCTTTAAAAATTTCCATCAAATCATAATCTGGGTTTTTAGAAGCGGTATGTAAATTATTCTGCAAAGAAGAATCAAAAAGGCTCATGCAACCATCAGTAGAATCGATGTAAGCCTCTAAAAGCTTCAGATAGCCCGGTGCCCAATACTCGCCGACAGCAAAGATGTTTTTACCTACATTGGAGCGAAGGTTGTTGAGCCATTCTCTGTAAAAATCGGGCGAAATATGTTTAACGGCATCCAGGCGAACGCCATCAAAACCGGTTTGCTCATGATACCACTTGCCCCAATAATTCAGCTCCTTGCGTACAAAAGGGTTACGGTGTTCTATGTCATCATACATCAGAAAATCGTAATTGCCTTTTTCATCATTGATAATCTCATCCCAATTATCCCCATAATCATTAATAATCCTGTAGATACCATTATCCTTGCCTTCGGCATAATCCACGCCGGTAAAACAGGTAAAATTCCATTCAAAGTCAGAGTATTTTTTTTGCCGTCCGGGGAAGGTAAACTTGGTATAAGACTCGATTTCCATCACTTCGGAAATCACCTTGTTCCGGTTATTATTATCCACCTGCACCACCTGAAATTTTTCCAGCTCATCGCCTCCAGCCTTGTGATTCAGCACCACGTCCACGATCACTTGCATGTTTTGGTCTTTCAGGGACTTAATGGCCGCAAGGTATTCGTCTTTATTGCCATATTTTGTGGGTACGGTCCCTTTTTGGTCAAATTCACCCAAATCGAATAGATCGTATGGACCATAGCCCACACCAAAACCGCCGTTTACCCCTTTGTAAGCGGGAGGCAACCAAACAGCCGTGATGCCAAGGCCAGACAGATAAGAAGCAGATTCGGTTACGTGTTTCCACAAAAATGAATCACCGGGTGTGTACCAGTGGAAAAATTGAATCATGGTGCCATTCATAGTTGAGTAGATATTTTCTGTTAGTAATGATTTTAAAGACCGTTGACCTATGAAAATATTAAGCCAACCGATTGAAAAGCTTACATATCAAACTCTTCAAAAGGAATTTTCAGCTGTACCGAAATTTGTTTTTTTTCATCGGTATTCAGATTGGAAAGGGACAAGCCAAGAAGCCGGATAGCTTTGTCAAAAGGGCGGAGTTCCCACAGTTGCTTGCCAGTAGCATAAAATGCCGCCGCATTCTCATAGTAAACATCCTGCGTTTTGCTTCTGGTAAAGAGGGAAAAATCTTTATATTTAATTTTAAGGGTCAGTGTTTTTCCTTTAATCTCTTTCCTACCTAGGCGTTCCTCCAGTTCTTCGCTCAGTGATTTTAGTTTTTCGTCAATCTCTTCATCTTCATTGATGTCATCCCAAAACGTACGCTCCACAGCCACACTTTTCTGAATCCTGTTGGGTTTTACTTCCCCATTGTGGATGCCACGAACCACATTGTAGTAATACCGCCCCGACTTGCCGAAAAGCCCTTCCAGCTGTTCCATTGATTTGGCTTTGAGATCAGCACCTTTAAAGATATGCAGCTCGTGCATCCTGTTGGCAGTCACCTTCCCGATGCCATAAAACTTCTCAATCGGGAGTTTCTCCAAAAAATCCTGAATCTTGGTTGGGTGGATCGTTTTTTGGCCGTTGGGTTTGTTAATATCAGAAGCAACTTTGGCGAGAAACTTATTGACAGAAATGCCCGCCGAAGCTGTTAAACCTGTTTCCTCAAAAATCCGCTGACGGATTTCCCTTGCCAGATCATTGGCAGATTCTATCCCTTTTTTATTTTCGGTAACATCCAGATAGGCTTCGTCCAGAGACAATGGTTCCACCAAATCTGTATAGTCGTGGAAAATCGCCCTGATTTTAGCAGAAATTTCCTTGTATCTGTGAAACCTTGGCTTTACAAAAATCAGTTGTGGGCATCTCTCCTTTGCTATTTTGCTTGGCATAGCTGACCTAACACCAAATTTCCTAGCCTCATAGCTGGCTGCAGCCACCACGCCACGATGTCCACCTCCTACAGCAATAGCTTTCCCGCGCAACCCTGGATTATCGAGCTGTTCCACAGATGCATAAAAAGCATCCATATCTACGTGAATTATTTTGCGCTGCATCAGAATAGGCTGGTGAAAATCAATTAAACAAATTTAGGCAAAAAAAATCCCGAATGTGTCGGGATTGTGATGTTGTTATTTGGTAAGCCGGTCTATAGTGGCTTGAATGTCCGGATCATCCGGCGATATAGCGTAGTATTTGGCAATATTAGATTTTTGATCTACCACAATATATCTTGGGATCCAATTGAGATCAATATAATTATTGAAATTATTTTTCCAGCCGGCAGCGAACCAATAATTTTCTTTGTCCTTCATATCAAACTTATCCAAACTTTTCAGAAAGCCTTCCTGATTACGTTCTAATGACAGGAATACAAAATCGATGTTCTGATTATGGCTCTCCAGCTCCGCAGCCTTTGGCAGAGCCTGAATACAATCCCGGCACCACCCTGCCCAGAAATCTAGAACCAACACTTTGCCTTTGTGCTGATGCAAAATATCCTTAATCGTAATTTCCTTGCCCGCTTCATCCTGTACCTTTTGGGCAACAGCTTCTTTGGAAAACTTGGTTTTCAGAACATTGGGAACCTGTTGAGAAAACCCCAACTGACATATCAGCGCTAAGCTAACGGTTAAAATCCTCTTCATTTTTTATTAATTTATAAACGAATTTAGGCAATATTAATTAAATAAAAAAGACGGCACATTGGCCGCCTATGTATGATACATCATTTAATTTAATAATTCCTGATTAAGCCCTTTACTAATTTAATAACATTAGGCATGGCTTTATTAGCTGCTTCCAGCACTTCCTCATGAGAAACCGCAAAGGCAATATCCGGACCTCCCAAATCTGTAATAATCGACAGACAAAAACAATCCATTCCTTGATGCTTGGCAACAATCACTTCCGGCACTGTGCTCATCCCAACGGCATCTCCGCCAATGGCTTTTACCATGCCATATTCTGCCGGGGTTTCAAAAGTTGGCCCGGTAAGTGCCACATAAACGCCCTCCTGAATCTTAATTCCTTCCTGATCGGCAACATCTTTTGCCACAGTAATCATTTTCCGGTTATAAGGTTCGCTCATATCCACAAAGCGCGGCCCGAGTTCATCAATATTCCGGCCTCGCAAAGGGTGTTCCGGCATCATATTGATATGGTCTGTGAGGATCATTATATCTGCCACTTTGAAGTTAGCATTCACACCGCCAGCCGCATTGGAAAGAACCAGGTTCTTAATCCCTAAAAGATGGAAAACCCTTATGGGAAAGGTTACAGTTTCCATAGAATAGCCTTCGTAATAATGGAAACGGCCACTCATCATCAGAACGTTTTTACCTTCTAGCTTGCCATAGATCAGTTTGCCGCCATGCCCCACCACCGTGGTTTGCGGAAAATTGGGAATATCTTTATAATCCAAAACATGTATGGCCTGCACTTCATCCTGAAGTTTCCCCAGCCCGGAGCCCAGCACAATGGCAAAATCTGGTGTCTCGCCAATGATATTTCTGATAAAATCTGCAGTCTGTTTATACTTTTCTAACATAATTCTGAATGATTTTATTAAACTCTTCGCGCTTGTCGATCTCTACATTGATAGGCCAGTAGAAAATCTTATCCCGAAGATAATCAAAGGTTTTCAGGCGTACATAATCTTTCTCTGTAGTGAGAATCATTTTGTACTCGCCCATTTTTTTATATTCTGCCGTAATCTTTTTGATGTCATCATCAGTAAAATTATGATGGTCTTTGTACTGTAGGTGTTTTACTTTTTTGTTGTACTTGGCAATCTCTTTCAGAAGCTGCGAAGGATTGGCAATCCCGGTAATTAGGAGTACATCATAATAATCCAGATTTTTCACCGGCATCATTTTGTTGATACCCAGGATATTTTCGTCATACGATATGGCAGAAAAAAATACCTTCTGGTAATGCTGCGGCCGAATCCTGGAAATGTAGTATTGTTTTTTTTCTTCGGTAAGATCGTCAGGGCACTTGGTTACCATGATGATATTGGCGCGCTTCATCCCATGGCGGCTCTCGCGAAGGTCTCCGGCAGGCAATATAAAATCTTTGAAATAAGGATCGTTATAATCTGTCAGCAAGAGATTCATCCCGGGCTTAATGGCCCTGTGCTGGTAGCTGTCATCCAGGATCAGCACATCCAGATCCATCTCATCAATAATCTTTTTGGCACCATATACTCGGTCCTCGCAAACGCCAATTACAAACTTATTCCGGAAACGCTCAAACAGCTGCATCGGCTCGTCACCAACTAATTTATAATTGCTGTCGTAGTTGACGATTTTGTAACCTTTTGTAATTCGGCCATAACCACGTGACAATACACCCGTCCTGTAAGATCGGGACAAGAGATCTGCCAAGTACATGACAGTCGGCGATTTGCCACTGCCGCCCACAGACAGGTTGCCAACACCTATAATAGGTGTTTTGAATTTCGTAGAAGAAAATATTCCCCAATCATACATCCGGTTCCTAATAGAAGTGGCCAAATGATAACCTAAGGAAAAAGGGTAGAGATACCATCTTTTCATAGACCGCAAAAATACGATTTTACACAAATAGTATTCCAAAAAACACCAAGTTTTATAATGATTATATTAATTGTTACTTTTCAGGCTAACGATTAATTGTTTAGGATTTTTGCCTGAATTAAAATGATTATCTTTGCAGTCTTACAAGAATCTTATGATATTATCGATGACAGGGTTCGGCAGAGCCGAGGCTGTGTTCCAAGGGAAAAAAGTATCTGTTGACATCAAGTCGCTGAACAGCAAAAACTTTGACCTTAACATAAAAACACCCGTTCGTTACAAGGAAAAGGAATATGAAATCAGGAAAATGCTGAACGACCGGATCCTTCGTGGCAAAGTGGACTGCTATATCCAGTGCGAAAATATGGAAGAAAGCAACGATGTCACCATCAACAGGGATATTATCAATAACTACATCACACAGTTGAAGGACATCTCCGCAGACGGACCGGATTTCGAGTACCTCAAAATGGCCGTGCGCATGCCGGAAGCACTGTCAACAAAAACGTCGGAAATAGAAGAGCCGGAATGGCAATTCCTCTTCGGGGTTGTTACAGAGGCTGTGGATCGTTTTCTTGAATTCAGGGAAACCGAAGGCCAGACATTGCACAAGGAATTGGAAAAGAACCTATTGAAAATAGAAAGCAACCTGGCGAAAGTGCCAAGTTTTGAGGAAGAGAGAATATCCAATGTCAAAGACCGCTACCAGTCATCTCTGAAAGAATTTGAAAACATTGATGAGACCCGCTACTACCAGGAGATCATGTTCTACATAGAAAAACTTGACATCTCCGAAGAAAAAGTAAGGCTGGCGCAACACATCCGCTACTATCTGGATGTGATGAACAACGAAGATTTTAATGGTAAAAAACTAGGCTTTATTGCTCAGGAAATGGGACGCGAAATCAATACGTTGGGTTCCAAAGCCAACCATTCCCAAATCCAGAAACTGGTGGTTGAAATGAAAGACGACCTAGAGAAAATCAAAGAACAGACACTTAATATATTATAATTGATAATTGATAATTGATAATCAGATGATGACCAATTGCGTATGGGAAAAGTAATTATTTTTTCGGCACCGTCAGGAAGCGGGAAAACCACACTGGTAAAGCATGGCTTATCTGTAGTGCCCCAACTAAGCTTTTCGGTTTCCGCTACAACCAGATTACCAAGGGGCGAAGAAAAACATGCTCAGGATTATTATTTCCTGACACCGGAGGAATTTAGAACCAAAATTACGGAACAGGAATTTGTAGAATTCGAAGAGGTTTATACCGATAAATATTATGGTACCCTGAAGTCTGAAGTTCAACGGATCTGGGACGAAGGCAAGGTGGTTATTTTTGATGTGGACGTGAAAGGCGGCATCCGGCTCAAAAAGATTTTCGGGGAACACGCACTCTCCATATTCGTTATGCCACCAAGCATTGCCGAGTTGGAACGGAGATTGATCTCCAGAGGAACAGACTCTGCCGAAACAATCCAAACCAGAGTTGCCAAAGCAGAAGAAGAAATGGCTTATAAAGACCAGTTTGACACCATCATTGTGAATACCGATCTGGCAAAGGCTAAAAGCGAAGTGGAGCAGGTGATTAACCAGTTTATCAATCATTAGTTTCCTTAATTACAACGTTCTTTATATTAATCTGAAAATTACTGAGATGAAAGACACACTTGATACTGCCGTAGACAATATGCCTGTAAAAGGCTTTTTGGATCTTAAAGGTCTGGAAATACCAACGGGCGATGATCTTATAAAAGCGATCCTTGATCTTAAAAAAGAAAAAAATGCCGTTATCCTGGCCCATTATTACCAGCCGGGTCCCATACAGGATATTGCCGATTTCCTTGGTGACTCCCTTCAGTTGGCGAGGCAGGCCAAAGATACCGATGCAGACATGATTGCTTTCTGTGGTGTCCACTTCATGGCAGAAGCCGCAAAAATACTGAACCCCAATAAGAAAGTGGTTTTGCCTGATACGCTGGCAGGCTGTTCCTTAGCAGATGGTTGCAGCGGAGAAGGCCTTAGAAAAATGCGTGAAAAACACCCTAATGCTTTGGTAGCCACTTACATCAACTGTAACGCAGAAACCAAGGCGGAAAGTGACATTATTGTGACCAGCTCCAATGCAGAAACTATTATAGAAGCCTTACCAAAAGACAGGCCTATCATTTTTGCACCGGACAAGAACCTGGGGCGTTACCTGAGCAAAAAAACGGGTCGGGAGATGATTCTTTGGGACGGCAGTTGTATTGTACACGAAGCTTTCTCTATGGAGCGTATCGCCAAACAACTAGCAGACCACCCCAATGCAAAACTCATTGCACATCCCGAGAGCGAAGCGCCTGTTTTGGAACTGGCACATTTTATAGGTTCCACCTCTGCCCTGCTCAACTATGTAGAAAAAGATGACTGTCAAGAGTTTATCATCGCTACAGAAGAGGGCATCCTACATGAGATGAAGAAGCGTGCGCCTCATAAAACGTTGATTCCCGCACTAGTATTTGACGAGAGCTGCAACTGCTCAGAGTGCTTTTACATGAAGCGAAATACGCTGGAAAAACTTTATCTGTGTATGAAATATGAACTTCCAGAAATCATTATTGATGAAGAGCTGAGACTCAAAGCCCTGAAACCTATAGAAGCCATGCTAGATCTTTCCAAGAGCATTAAATAGACATTTTTTAGTATCCAATAAAAAAGAGGCCGATTGACATAGACTGTTATTCGGCCTCTTTTGTTTATTATCCTTTATTTTTTGTTGCTTGACACCTGACGCAACCAAAACGCTGTGTAATGGGCAATGATAATAATCATCTTAATAAAATACTTTTTTATCTTTTATTTTAAAATTATTGCTAACTTTGTATCAGCAAAAGAGAAATAAATGTTTTCAAAAACTTGTGAGTACGCAATACGGGCGTTGATTTTTATCGCACAGAAATCAAAAGATGGCAGCAGGATTGGTATCAAGGATATTGCTGCAGGCATAGACTCACCAGAATATTTTATTGCAAAGATATTGCAAGACCTCAGCAGAAAAGGTTTTGTACAGTCGGCAAAGGGTCCCAATGGTGGTTTCTATATGGATGCAGAAAACCTGGATCTCTCAATTGCGGATATTGTTAGGGATATTGATGGTGACAAGCTTTTTGCAGGTTGTGGTTTAGGGCTTAAATTATGTTCAGAAGAACGCCCATGCCCTATTCATAATGATTTTAAAAAAATCAGAAACGACATAAAGGAGATGCTTGAGCAATCTAAAATTGAACACTTTGTGGAAGATCTTGATCTTAAAATTACATTTCTGACCCGTTAAAAAAATTTTACTATAATAAAAGACAAAAAAGTATTAAATAAAAACAAAAATAGTTTCATCATGAAAAAATCATTTATCATCTGTACTGCTCATCTTATTCTTTTCGGAATGATTGGTTGCAAACAGAATTCTTCTACTTCAGATTCTGGCTCTCAGAATACGGAGCTCATTAAAACCGACGGTACAACACAGCAAGAAAAACTGGTAGCTCCTCCCAATGTACCACCTCCAGTTGGCGATCGGGCCGCAAAAAAAGTAGTGGTTCATTTGGAAACTATAGAGAAAGTGGGACAACTTGCGGATGGTACCGAGTATAATTTTTGGACCTTTAATGGTTCGGTTCCCGGAAGTTTTATTCGTGCAAGAGTTGGGGATCAGATAGAGCTACACCTTAAAAACAATGAGAACAACACTTTCCCACATAATATCGACCTTCATGCGGTAAACGGTCCTGGTGGTGGAGCCGAAGCTACTTTTGTAGCACCTGGTAAAGAAGCGGTATTTACCTTTAAAGCTTTGAATCCCGGATTGTTTGTCTACCATTGTGCAACAGCGCCAGTGGGAATGCATATTGCCAACGGGATGTATGGTCTAATTCTTATTGAGCCAGAAGGAGGATTGCCCAAAGTGGATAAGGAATATTATATCATGCAGGGGGACTTCTATACCAAGGGAAAATTTGGGGATAAAGGCCTTCAGGAATTTGACATGGATAAAGCTATTGCAGAACGTCCGGAATATGTTGTTTTCAATGGGAATACAGCCTCATTGTTAGGTGATAAAGAATTGCAGGCCAAAACCGGCGAAACGGTACGCTTCTTTGTAGGTAATGGTGGACCAAATTTGACCTCGTCATTCCACGTCATCGGAGAAATATTTGATCGGGTCTACATGGAAGGTGGAAGCAAAATCAATGAGAACGTGCAAACTACCGTTATTCCTCCAGGAGGAGCCTCAATCGTGGAGTTCAAAGCCACTGTACCTGGCGAGTATGTGATTGTGGACCACGCCTTATTCCGTGCTTTTAACAAGGGTGCTCTGGGCAAAATAAAAATTACAGGCCCCGACAATCCAGGCGTATACAAAAAAGATAAATAGCTGACTAAACCTTAATAAGGATCTTTAATTATTATTATAATCTGGTCATAACTGGGGATTTTATTACTTACACAATGAAAATTTATAATCTACTCGGCCTCATTTTTTTCAGCATTGTTTCTTTTGGATGTATTTCAAAAACAGATTCAGGAGAGAAAAAACATGCAGATATTCAACCTTTAAGATTCATTTCCACAGATAAAAAAATGGTTGAGATACAAGGCGGAAGTTATAAAGCATTTATAGGGAAAGACTCGGGGAGAATTGTGAAAGTAGCTACCTTTTACATAGATGAGACACCGGTGACTAATGCAGAATTCCTGGTTTTTCTTAGAAAAAATCCCCAATGGACCAGAAGCAAAGTATTGAGATTATATGCGGACAGTACCTACCTCAAAGATTGGAACAACGATTTTGAAATCCCCAAAGGGCATCTTCCCAACGCACCGGTAACTAATGTCTCTTGGTTTGCGGCCGAAGCTTATGCAAAAAGTGCTGGTAAAAGGCTGCCAACAATTGATGAGTGGGAGTTTGTAGGTCTTGCCGATGAACATCGGAAAAACGCATCAGAAGATCCATCTTTTACAGACAGTATCTTGAAAGCTTATCAGGATAAATCACTCAAAAAAAGACAGGTGAAGCAAGGCCAGCCCAATTACTACGGCGTTTACGATATGTACGGTGCTGTTTGGGAATGGACTTATGATTTCAATTCGGTGATGATGAGCGGCGAATCCAGAAAGGACAATACCGCCAACGAGTCACTTTTTTGCGCAGGGGCTGCCGTAACATCTTCGGATTTAAGGAATTATGCTGCCTTTGTAAGATATGCGCTTCGCGGTAGTATAAAAGCGAATTACACACTTAATAATCTGGGATTCAGATGTGCTAAAAATAAATAAAATGAAAAATATATGTTATATAATTTTGGCTGTAGTGATGCTTTCCTGCAATCAGAAAAATCAAAAAATTAGCCCGGATTCTATTTACAATGTAGATTCCAGTTGGGAAACTCAGGATGGCAGCAAAATCAAACTGGCAGACTTACAAGGTAAGGTATTGGTAACAGCCATGATTTTTACATCTTGCAAAACGGCCTGCCCCAGGCTGACTGCCGAAATGCGGAACATCGCAAAAAAAGTGGGAGATACAGATCCCGAGGATATCCGCTATGTACTGATATCCATTGATCCCGACACCGATACGCCCGAGGTTATGAGCAATTATCTCAAATCTAATGGATTTTCTGGAAAAGAATGGCTTTTCCTAAGAAGCAGCGAAGAAAATACCCGAACGCTGGCCAACGTAATGGCTATCAAATATAAAAAAATAACACCGATAGAGTTTTCACACTCCAACATCATTAGTGTCTATTCCAAAAATGGTAAACTCGCTTTTCAAAAAGAAGGCTTGGATACCGGTGACGATGCTACAGCAGAAGAAATTAAAAATCAAATTAAACTTTAAATCCTATAGTAATGAAAAACGTAATTATGACAGCATTAGTACTGTCCATCACATTGGTTTCTTGTTCAGATAAAAAAGAAACAGAAGCGTCTCAGTCAGCAACAACGTCTAATACCGAAACTACTGCGGCACCTGCCATAGATAGCGCTGCATTGGCAGCCAGCAATGCCCAGTCCACGGCAGCACCACAGTCTAGCACAACTGCACAACCCGAAGGCCTTAAGCTGATAGAAGGGGCAGACTGCCTGTCCTGCCACAAGATGGATGCTAAACTGGTTGGCCCATCTTATCAGGATGTAGCCAAAAAATACACCGATGCAGATGTAGATCATCTGGCTCAAAAAGTAATTGACGGTGGCAAGGGCGTTTGGGGAGAAGTTCCAATGACACCACATGCCGGATTGACTAAGGATAATGCGAAACTGATGGTGAAATATATTCTTTCTCTCAAAAAAAGTTAAAAAAATTTATATTAATAAAAGATAAAAAGGTATTTAATTATGAATCTTAATACAGACCATATTGGCGACATTGTAGCGCAGGATTTTAGAACGGCTGCAATATTTAAAAAAAACGGAATTGATTTCTGCTGCAAAGGTGGCAGAACAATTGATGACGCCTGCGATTCCAAAAATATCGATGCAGCATCTATAAGGGAAGATATCAAAAACCTTCCAAAAAGTGATGGTTCTACAATAGATTTCACAAGCTGGCCACTGGACTTGCTGGCAGATTACGTGGAAAAAACACATCACCGCTACGTAGAGGAAAAAACGCCTGTTATACAGGCTTTTTTGGATAAACTTTGTAAGGTACACGGCGGCAGACATCCAGAACTGTTCCAGATCAAAGCGCTTTTTGATGAATCAGCCAAAGAACTGGGCGCGCACTTAAAAAAAGAAGAATTGATACTGTTTCCGTTTATCAGAAATATGGTGAAGGCCAAAGTAAGTGGCACTGCCATAGAGCAGCCTCATTTTGGGACGGTGCAAAATCCTGTGCATATGATGATGGACGAGCATTCCCAAGAAGGCGAACGATTTCGCCAGATTTCAAAACTGACTGATGGCTACAATCCTCCTGCAGACGCATGCAACACATACCGGGTAGCTTTTGCCATGCTAAAGGATTTTGAAGAAGATTTGCACCGCCATATCCATCTGGAAAATAATATTCTATTCCCAAAAGCAATTCGGTTAGAAAAAGAATTCTCAGTTTTTGAACATTAATTATTGATTATGACACCAAAAAAGTTATGGATATGGCTAGCAGCCGTTATTGTTGGGTCTTTTGCCATTCTCATCTTCTATGGCACGGAGATCTACCGCCAGGTACCTCCCATTCCGGATAAAGTCGTCACAACAGATGGTACCGTTGTGACGACCGGACAGGATATCAAAGACGGACAAAATGTCTGGCAGTCTATAGGCGGGCAAACCGTTGGAAGTATATGGGGGCATGGTGCCTACATCGCCCCAGACTGGAGCGCGGACTATCTCCACAGAGAATCTTTGCTGTTGTTGGATGAATTGGCTCAGAAAGACGGTAAAGTCTACACCAAACTGCCAGATGATGAGCAGGCCAAATATCAGATTTTACTAAAAAAAGAATTGCGAACCAATACATTTAACAAAGCTACTAATACCATAATTATTTCACCACAACGTGCAAAAGTTCAGGCAGAATTGGCTGAATACTACGCCAAAATTTTTATGAGTGGCAAAGAGATGGATGAACTGCGTGATCACTATGCAATTCCTAAAAACACGGTGAAAACACCAGACCGCATGGCGAAGATGAATGCCTTTTTTGCATGGACGGCCTGGGTTTGTATCACCAACCGTCCCGGAGACGATGTATCCTATACCAATAACTGGCCACACGACGAATTGGTAGGTAATGTACCACCCACATCACTTCATCTGTGGTCTGGTTTCAGTGTCCTCATGCTATTGGCGTGTGTTGGTTTGCTGGTGTTCTACCACGCCCGTAATAAGGAGGAGGAAATCAGCGAAGCGTTACCGCTGGAAGATCCGTTGAGGAATATGAAGCCTACACCATCGATGAAAGCAACCCTCAAATATATTTGGATTGTAGCACTTTTGATTCTTGTTCAGATGCTTGCCGGTGTAATTACAGCGCATTATGGTGTAGAAGGAAGTGCGTTTTACGGGTTACCTCTGGATCAGGTTCTGCCACAATCTGTATCTAGAAGCTGGCATGTACAGCTGGCTATTTTTTGGATAGCGACTTCTTGGCTGGCCACAGGACTTTATATCGCACCTGCAGTATCAGGTTACGAACCAAAATATCAAAAACTAGGTGTTAACATCCTTTTTGTTGCGCTACTTATTGTTGTCTTGGGTTCGCTTACTGGCCAATGGCTGGGCGTGATGCAGAAATTGGGCTACGTGGATAATTTCCTCTGGGGCCATTCGGGGTACGAATATGTAGAGCTGGGCCGGGTATGGCAGGTGTTACTTTTGGTAGGTCTTATTTTGTGGCTTGTTTTGATGGTAAGAGCTTTGTTACCAGCCCTCAGACGCAAAGACGGTGATCGCCATCTCTTGTTGCTTTTTACACTTTCTGCTGTAGCGATAGCCCTATTTTATGGTGCAGGCCTTATGTATGGCAGGCAAACACATATGGCCATTGCAGAGTACTGGAGATGGTGGGTAGTACACCTATGGGTAGAAGGTTTTTTTGAAGTTTTTGCGACCGTAGTAGCAGCATTTTTATTCACAAGGCTGGGATTATTGAAATTGAAATCAGCGACAAATGCCGTCCTATTTTCTACCATTGTGTTTTTGGCTGGCGGTATCGTGGGAACCTTCCACCACTTATACTTCAGTGCAACGCCCACCGCAGTATTGGCATTAGGTGCCACTTTCAGTGCGCTGGAGATTGTGCCGCTGGTACTCATTGGCTTTGAAGCCTACCAGAATTATCAAATTAGCAAATCTACCAAGTGGATCCAAGCTTACAAGTGGCCGATTTACTGCTTTATTGCCATGTGTTTTTGGAACTTTTTAGGCGCGGGCATATTTGGTTTTGCTATTAATCCACCTATTGCATTGTACTACATCCAGGGGCTTAATACCACGGCCGTACATGGTCATGCGGCATTATTTGGGGTGTATGGCATTTTGGGAATCGGCCTAATGCTGTTTATGCTGAGGGGGCTTTACCCTGATCGTCAATGGAATGACAAACTCATCGGTTGGGCATTTTGGCTCACCAATATTGGGTTGCTGGTAATGGTAACCATTAGTTTGTTGCCCATTGGTATTATGCAAGCTGCAGCTTCTATTAAAGAGGGGTACTGGTATGCACGTTCTGCAGAATTTATGCAAACGGACATCATGCATACGCTTCGCTGGTTAAGGGTTCCAGGCGATATTTTGCTCGCTGTAGGAGAATTATTGCTGGTCATCTTTATCATAGGCCTCAAAACCGGTTGGTCTTTGAAAGAGAAAAGATAATCGATCTTAAAATCAAAAGAATTGCCGCTACCGGGCGGCAGTTCTTTTATAATTGAATATAATGAAAAGAAATAAGAATCTAATACCACTTTCCAGGGATCACCATTATGGACTTCTCTTTTGCTGGAAGATTCAGCAGGGTGTTGAAAAGGAGATTTCATATCACAGAATCCGTGATTACATCAGTTTTTTCTGGGATCATCATTTGGAAAAGCATTTTGCAACAGAAGATGAGGCACTCCCCGAATTAAAAAATGAAGCCCTTTATAGGCAGATGGAGAAAGAGCATCACGAGATCAGGAATTTGATTATAAAAATCAATGAATCTGAAGATCCGCAGCTCTTACTGGATTTTGCAAAGCTACTTCATGCCCATATCCGTTTCGAAGAACGTGTTCTTTTTCCGGATTATGAAGCAAATTTATCCCAATCTGAATTGGAGAAAATAGGAGCATCTCTTGCAAAAAATCCTAAAGAGGAAGAAGATTATCCCGATGAGTTTTGGAATCAATCATGACGCTCTAGGGCGATTTACAAAAGGTTTGCTATTGTTATGGGAAACTAATATTTAATCATCAAAATTTTAAAAAATATGAATGGACAAATTGCTCCTAAAAGAGGGGATTTACTTTACCTGGCCATGGGAACTTGCGCCGGACACAAAGTGGTAATGGGCGTAGGTTATACCCCGGAATATGCCAATAAAAAGGCAAAACAGTTTGAAGAGTCCAGTAATGGCATGGTGCTCTATCAGGATATTTCTGTGATAAAAACAGGTGATCTACAAAAATGCGACACCATCGCTAAAAAGTAAAAACAAAACACAGGGTCATGAAGAATATTGGAATATGGATCAGGATTAACCTTTTCAATTTTCTTGTGGTATCAATTTTAGGCGTAGTAATGCGGTATAATCTAGCCTTTTCTTTGCCCGGCATGGTGCAGATCTATTGGCAGGAGTCACATTCACACTTCGCATTTTATGGCTGGGTGACTTCCTCCATCTACCTATTCGTCGCACAATGGCTTAAGCAGGAAAATCCGGTAATCGCTACCAAACGTTACCAGGTTCTCATGCTTTGTAACCAGATCGCTTCCTACGGTATGCTAGTCACTTTCCTCTATCATGGCTATTATTGGTTATCCATCGTTTTCTCAGCTGTGGCTCTTTTTTGCAGTTTTACATACTTTGTTATGCTGCTAAGGGACACCAGGAACATTACCCATACTGCAGTAAAATGGTTACTGGCAGGCGCCTTTTTCGCCATTTGGTCTTCCATAGGTATAGCCGGGTTGGCCTGTTTTTCGTCTAGAAAGGATGAATTACAAGTGCTATATCGCGCTTCTACCTATTTCTATCTGCATTATCAGTACAATGGTTTTTTTATCTTCTCATGCATCGGAATATTATTGTTTACACTTAAACAACATGGTATTTACATTGCAGAGAAACAAAACAGGATCATTTTCAGCGGTTTGCTAATCAGCACATTTTTAGGGTATGGGTTATCCCTACTTTGGATAGA
Source organism: Epilithonimonas sp. (assembly GCF_056329745.1). Taxonomy (NCBI): domain Bacteria; kingdom Pseudomonadati; phylum Bacteroidota; class Flavobacteriia; order Flavobacteriales; family Weeksellaceae; genus Epilithonimonas; species Epilithonimonas sp. The sequence continues at coordinate 72,521 of NZ_JBWEYV010000018.1, forward strand.
GGACATTAACCGTTGGTCTTTACTCTTTCTTGCGGTGGCTGCTCTACAACTGTACAGCGCCGGGAAACTTTTGTGGGTGCTAAAAGTACAATGGTCGGTCATTGCTAAACAATTTAGTAAAGTACAGTGTGTGATCTTAAAAATTGCGGGATTGGCATTGTTACTGAAGTCTGTATGTCAGTTTTTTTCAGCAATACCTGTTTTAGGTGCTTTTGCCTTCAGCAATATTAATATTATTATAGCTTATCTGCATCTTGTTTTATTGATGGGTATCAGTCTTTTCTTGATATGGAAAATGCTGGAGTATCAGAAAAAAAGAACAGCGCTACTCCACACCATTGCCATCTACAGTTTAGGCTCCGGCATTATTTTAAACGAAATAATTTTAGTAATATCAGGAGTGTGTTCTGCTTTGTTGGTGCCATTTTTATCAGGCGCTTACTTACTACTTTTGGCCTCCGTGGTCATTATGTTATCAATTGCTAGCACACTATTTTTTATGAGAAGCATATAAGGGCCTAAGAAATAATTAGTGGCAAACTTTACTAATCATAAGATCCAAGCATTAAGAAAAAATCTTCGTAAAGTACCAGCCCTGTCGGCAGCTATCATACAACAAGCCTTTCACCATCTGATGATTCTGTCTTTAAAACTCCTTTGTATATAACCATGCTGCTTTTTATTAAGATTCAGATTTTGATACATCATCATTACCGAACTTTTTAACCACCCAAGGAAGCGATAAACCTTGCCCTAAAATGGAAAACAACACCACTGCGATAGATAAAAAAATAATTTCATTACGCATAGGAAAAGGTGCTGTGCCATCTACTGTAACCGGCAAACCTATGGCAATGGCCAAAGAAACAATTCCCCGCATGCCGGACCAGGTAATAATAAAACTTGTTTTGGAATCGAATAATGCATCTTCGCTGATTTTTCGCCGCCCCCGAATCTTTTTAAAAGCCCTCTCCAGGTTAAACTGCTGCATATAGACTCTTATCAGCCGTATCCCCAGCGTTACAATGGTGATTATTGCAGCATATCCGATGTACAGTCCTATTTCATCGGGTTTCATTCTGTCCAATACCACAGGAAACTGAAGCCCTATCAATAAAAAAATGAAACCGTTAAGCAAAAAAATGATGATGTCCCAAAAATGTTTGGATTGGGTCTTGATACTCTCCGGAAATTTTTCACGGCTTAGCCTAGACATTCCCAAGCCCAAAACTACCACTGCAATAACGCCAGAAACATCAAAGTGTTCTGCAATAAGGTAGGTAACAAATGGCGTAAGTAAAGTAAGACTGATAACGACCATTTCGTTGGTTCTGAAAAACCGCAGTAACACACCTAATATCTTGGCAGTGATAAGGCCAATCAAAAATCCACCACCCATGACCAGTACAAATCCTCCGGCAGCCTTCCACCATACAAAGGCCATTCCCGAAACAGCCGCCACGGCAAAACGGTAAGCAACCAATGCCGAAGCATCGTTAATTAAACTTTCACCTTCTAGGATGGTAACCGTTTTGTTGGGCAGATCCAAACCTTTTGTAATACCAATGGCAGCCACCGCATCCGTTGCCGAAAGGATTGCACCTAACACAAAAGACAGTGGCCAACTCATACCTGGTATCATATAATGGACTACTGTGGCAATACCAGCAGTAGTGATAAATACAAGTCCAATAGCCAATGTACTGATGGTATTGACATTCGTTTTAAAATCTTTAAACGAGATATTAAACGCGGCATCATACAACAATGGTGGTAGAAAAAGAAGCATGATGATTTCAGGATTCAGTTCTACTGTAGGCATAGCTGGCACAAAACCTATGGAAATACCTACAATCAGTAGCACCACAGGAACAGAGATTTTGATCTTGTCCGCAATTCCCGATACGATAATCATCAGAGAAATAAAAATTAATACAACCGTATAGCTTTCCATATCTAACCACGTCTATATATTAGCTACAAATTTATTTAATTCTTGTTAATAGAAAATTGTAAAAATCAGTTATGGGCGACATATTTGAGATAAACTGCCCACAAACTCTTCGTCATCTTTTTAAATCTGAAATGAAAAACTAGTAAAATCAACTAAAATCTTAAGTTTTATCATGGGCACACATTGTATGCAATTCTACCTAAAAAACCAGCCTCTTCTGTTTGATAGAAGAGGCTGGTGTCATAAGGCTATTGCTAGATTAATAAGCTCTTAAGCAATATCTGTGGATTATTCCACAATAACCTTTCTGTTAACTTCTAGGCCAACACCTACCACTTTGATAATATAAACACCTTTCTCATAAGGCATGGCGATATTATCGATCTGGGAAAGGTTGGTTTCAATTGTTTTGACAAGCTGACCTGATAGGTTGAAAATCATAATTTGGTTAATCTTCTTAGAACTGTTGGTGAGCTTAATATTTACCAGATAATCTTTAATAAGCGTAGGATAAATCAAAATATCATTTTGGTTTTGATAAATACTGTTATCCGCAGTTGATAAATTGGGGCATAATTCCCCTATACCCGTTTGCGGTTGACCCCATATTGCCGTCACCCACTCTGGATGATCGATAAAGGGATTTCTGTTTTTTTGAGAGTTTCCGTCCCTTCCTACATAATTATAAACAAAATCATTCATATCCTTCTCTCTTTGAGAAACGGGATCCATTTGATTCCAGGCAAGAAGGATGTTTAGGAATTGATCACTCCAGAATTGATCCTGATTAAGGTCTGCACGCAACATATCATAAATCTGCACAGAGCTGTCCCAAGTAATGGTGCTATCTTTGCCCCAGCGTGTGGCAAAGTAGAGGTAAGATCTGGCAAAGTCACCTTTAAACTCATCAGTAGGCTCCCAAACACTACCTGTATATCGCATATTTCCTCCATTCACGGGTGTGATACCAGAATAGCACTTAAGATCTATGGCGCCCAGCCTTGTTCCATTGGCTGACTTGGAGTAAGGATCCTGATAAGTGGGATCAGAAGGAATGCCATATGGATTAGGAATAACTTTCCCAATGGGAAAATTACTGTGAGTAGAATTGGCAGACATATCGGTAGGCCAAACATAGAACAGATCATGGCCTATTGCAATTTGCGGAGCTGTATTGGTATTTCCTGGCGTGGTGGACCCTTCCGGCTTTGTCAACCTCCACAAAGATTTGGGGATAACATGCTCTCTGTTATAACAATTCCCTTCTCCACCCGAGCAACCATTAGCGCCACTACCCTGCTGATAACCATAATATTTACCATCAGCATTAGGCGGGTTAGACATGCCACCTTTGGGTCCAGAGATATCGCCATTATTGGCAGTAAACTCACCAGGATAACCCGGTATGTAGAGATGAACATCCGGCTTAGTGGATATTTCCTCATAAACGTCTAGGATGGTGCCATCTTTTTCATAATAATTATCAATAAACGGGTTGTTAACAGTTATACCGTTTATCACCAAATTCTTGGCGCAGTACGCCCCCCAAACCCCAGGGTTATTGGCGGTTTTGCAGGATCCCGAGCCATAACCTATTGACTGCATGTTGTATAATCCGCTACTATTATTATAGTTAGCATTTACAAGGTGTATAATACTGTGCAACGAGTCTTTCAAGGCATAGCCAGATAAACCGATAGCTTTGTCATAGTAATTGGACGGGAAAAGCTGAGCAAAAGAAAGTGTAGAAAATAATAATGACAAAAAATAGATAAACTTCTTAATCATGTAGAAATTGATTTAAATTAAAGTTGGCTAAATAATTACAAAAATTTTTGCAAAACTAATCTATTTATGCCCTAGCCGAGGTTAACATAATGTGAACAATTATAGAGAATATCCTGCAAGAATAAGCACTCTATAATCAAAGAAGTTTTAGATTTTGAAATTGATAAAACCATCAATTATATTGGTACACTTTACCGGAGAATCATCATAGAACTGCAATTGTGTTTCTGAGTGATTGAGAAAAATCTGAATAAAACTATTCGCTAAAATTGTAAGTCCTTTTAGAAAAAACCCCTACCATTTAATAATGGCAGGGGTTTCTTTGCTCTAAAACCAATATGAATGGTAATTAACGATAAAATTAGATTGGCTTACTGGCTTATAGGAAATGCCGTTATGATGTTTTCACCCCAAGATGATGAACCAACTGTGCTGATGGTTTTTTTGGGATCTGTGACCGAGGACGTTGAACTTCCTACCAAAAGGTAATAAGTCTTTGCGACGGCCGACGTATTTTTGATAATGACAGAACCCTGCGCTAAACCATACTTTTGGGCACCTGTTGACGGACCCAAAATATTACCACTGATAAACTTGGTAGACCCTACTAGGTCTTTTGTAAGTCCATCATCATTAGGAAAGGTCGCATCGCTGTCTGCAAAAGTAAAACGAACCCACATATAGTCGGCAGCATCTAGATTTACGCTGCCATTATATCTCAAAAGCTCTGTTACTTCCACCTTCCACGTACCTTGTGGCAACTTGATGGAAGAGTGGGTTGACTGCCAGGTTGCATTAGACTGAAAGGCGTAATCGCCCGCCCCTGGGCCCGAAGGTATAACCCCCATTACCGTTGTAAGACTTACCGGCTTCCAGGTTCCTACACCATCACTGTCTGATGTTAAAACAAGACTATTAAACTGGTTGCCATCTACAAGCTTAAACCCCGTAACCGGTGATGCCTGTGTTCCACCTGTATGGATTTCCAATTTCTGGCTGGGATTTATTGTTCCAATCCCTACTTGCCCACTATTGGTAATCACAAAATCATCCCCTTGTTCTTCCTCAGAAAAACTTGAACCGGATGTTGGATTATTCTTCTTTGCATCGACGTTGAAGACCCCTTGTGGGTTATTGGTGTTAACACCCACTTGGCCGTAGCTTATTGCACAGCTTGCTAGCAGACATGCACATAGTAAATTCTTATTCATATCAAATCTTTTTCACAATACAAATTTAATTTAAATATTATGCAAATCATACTTTTACCAAGCCTTTCAAGAAGGGCTTATAAAAATTATTGTTAACTTAAAAAAGCTATTCAGGAGTGCTTTTTTCTCACAAAACAAACCATTTCAACCCATTACACTATTATCTCACAATGAGCTTTAAACAATTTGCCTTTTATTTCCAAACTATATGAGTAGCCACGGTTGAATAAAATATATTGAAAAAGATGTAGCTGCTTCTACTCTTCATAATTACACTACAAAAATGTTCTAGCATCATTGTTACCCAAACGTAGCTTCCCAGTTAATCCTAAGCAAAGTTATAGAACAAGAACAGCTTTTACTGCTTGGTTTTTCATTTCTCTATGATACAAAGCTAAATTGAAGGAGCTGAAGCTAAAGAAGATTTGTATTATTATGTAAAATATACCACAAAAAAACCATTATAATTAGTAGAAGGTTATTTAATACTTTAGTTTGTGATTCAATTCAATTGGATTATTGTCTTGTAAAATACTATTTTGCATTTCCTTATTTTTTATAGCAATATCCACTGTATTACCTTTTGGGTCTGTAAATGTCACTGTTTTCCCCATTGCTATTTTTGACTTCACGTCGTATGGATCATTATAAAATGATTGAGCAAGGGTTTCATACTTTTTCCAATCAATTGTAATTGTTTTTTTACGTGCATCAAAAAGATTTCCGCCTTTTTTAACTTCTATCAAATTGAATGAATAGTCGTTGTTTGAATCTTGAATAGAAACAATCAACCCAGGCAAACCACAGAAGACATAAGGACCATCACCAAAAGGTAATTCTGTCGTAAACCAGGCAATCCAGTTTCTGCCTCCATAATTAGTTTCTGCTTTTTGAGCCTTATATTTTCCAATTACTTGTTGCTCAGAACTGATTTTCCAATTCAGCACCTCCTCAATAGGAAGAACATAATCTGTTCTCAAGTACGATATTATTTTTTCAATTTTTTTTTCATCCAGATTTTTTTTGACATAGAATTGGTTTTCAACACCCATTTTAAACATGACTCTTCCATTATTTAGTCTTGACGAATCCGCTTTCTTATCTTGTGATTCTCTAAATAGGGAGGTATTGTTTTTTAAATCCAAAATCATATGATCTGAATTAATGCCATCAGGATTTTGTGAATTTAGCTTGTATTTTGTCTCATAAATGAAACTGAAATTTTGCGAAAAGCAACATGTAGAAATTCCAAGAAAAATGATAATAAATCTCATTGTGACGCGTGTAGGTTTAAAATTTTTGACAACTCCCAAATATACTGAATCATCTATTAATTTCACCACCTTACTTCTGCCATTTGGCATTCGCTGCTCAAACAATCGTTCGCGTTCCGAAATCTTGGAAGTCGTATTGCGAAAATTTTTCGCTAATTTCTGCATAGAAATTTCGGTAGTTACCATAGTTCTATGTTAGCTGCAGGCAAAATTGTTTTTGTTTATGTAAATTCAATGAAATATGATATAACAATCATTATCGGAATTAGAAAAGCTAAGGAAACAGAAAAAATAAAGCCTGAATAAAATAATTTTTTTCGGAATTTTTCATCATTTTCCTTATTCAACTCTTTATCAACGACATTTCCTAAACTATAAAATAAATTAGCAAATAAAATCATGAATAAATATCCGATTCCTAGAAAAATAATTGTAAACAAGCTTATTTCAAATTCTGGATCATAAGGCATAATTAAAATATTACCAAAAAAAACGTATAAAATAAATGCAATAATTCCAGCAAATACAAATCCAATATTATAATATTTTCTTTTGTTTTCCCACCAATTTTTTCTATTTAAATCAATTGATTTCATAATATTCGCAATTTTGAATTTGCTTGCAGCTAACACCGAAATATACCCAAATTGCCCTCAATCCCCATCACACTTTTCTACATTATAAAAAAAACTTAGCACGCCGTAGGTGTGCCCCGTTAATAGCCCCTTGTGCCAACCGGGGATAAAAAGAACCACAAATCCAAAAGATTTTGTGCGAATTTTTGACAAAAAATCGTTACAAAATCCACCATCCCGGCCACATCATCCAAAAAAAAACCTCGCTTAAAACGGCTTAAACGAGGCGATACATTTTATTTTCCGCTGAAAATGGAGCTGTGCAATGGTTACCAATGTTATCTGCAGCCAGAATCGCAGTTTGTTATATATTTATATCTGATTCAATATCCATTTGTTGATGTAGAATTCTGATAATTTTTACTTTTTCCTCTCTTAAATTTATTTTATAAAAAATAAAATGCGATTTTACTCGAGATCTCAAATATCCTTTTCTTAGACAATTATAATCTGTTCCGGATTTTGGATTTGTTGAGATATATTCAATTTCATCCATTATTAAATCATAATAATAGTCAGCCTGTTCAATCGACCATTCTTCGAAAGTATAAAGCCAAATATTCTCTAAATCAATTTCTGCTTGTATACTTAATTTGTAATTCATTATTCAGCAGAATATTTTTGATGTAAGTTTTGTTTAAAAGATTCACGATTAAAACTGGTTGAGAATCCAGATTTTTCACCTTTTTTAAGTTCTTTTATTAATTCAGCTTTTTTAGTTTCTTCGTGTTCAAACATTCTCAATGCTGCTCGTACAACTTCGCTTGCAGAAGAATATTTTCCATTTTTTATTTGCGAATTGATAAAATTGTCGAAATAATCACCCAATAAAATCGAAGTATTTTTAGCCATAATTTTTCAATTTAATTACTAAATCAAATATACCAAGTTTTGGTATATTATCCAAGTTGCTTTTACGGAAAATTATCAAATCGGGTTGCAGATAACTGAAAAAGTACTGGCTCGGCGTGCAAAAATGAACCAAAGTCAAATTTCATCTAAACACAGCCAATATTTTTCCACAACCAAATTACTATTTCTTTTCATTAGAATTATACCTTCCCATAATCCCCACAAAAAAACACCACTCCGCAGGCCGTAGGCGTACCTGTTAAAAGCCTCCGGTGCCAACCGGGGGAGAAAAAAGAACCAAAAGACTTTGGCGCGTCTATTTGACCAAAAATCGTGACAAAATCCACCATCCCAGCCACGTTACTCCACAAAAAAACCTCGCTTAAAACGGCTTAAACGAGGCGATATATTTTATTATTCTCTGAAAATTGAAGTTGTGCAACGGTTACCAATGTTAGCTGTAGTTACTTTTTAACAGTTTGTAAATAACTTTCCGCGTTCATTACAGGTATCATTGAATTCTTAAAATCCTTTTCATTTCTTGTTATTATCAAATCGCAATTAGCTGAGATTGCACTATAATATTGCATTGCATCTTCAAAATCTTTAAAATCTGAGTTTATGGCTTTCTCTACCACTTCTTCGTCCATTACTGAAATTGAACAAAGCAATTTAAACTTTCTAATTTTCTCTAAAGCGATTTTTGCATTTTCATACTTTGCTAATACATAAAAAGTATTTCCAATTGATGTTGGAGATGTAAAAACTTTAATTTTCTTTTTGTCTGCTAAAGTCAAAACTTTGGCAACGGAATCGTAAAATTCGGCTCTTTCACCAAGAAAATCGAGTACAATATTCGTATCTAAAAAAATCTTTTGCATTTACTTATATTTTTCATCTAAATAATCCGAATATTTATCTCTCAATTCTTTCCAATCAACATCAATAGGAATGCTTTTTCCAGTTGCAATACTTTTTACAAATGGAGAAATTTCAAAATCATTGTCTTGTTCTTTAGTTAATGAATCTAGATAATTTTCAATTAATCTCGACAAACTTAATTTTTTATTGGAAGCATATTTTTTAGCTCGTTCAATAACACTTTCATTAAGTTTTAAAGTCAGCTTTGTATCCATAATAATATTTTATACGGACAAAAATACAAAATTTATACGGATTGTGAAATTAACGTTGAATTTTTCTGTAATTGCAGCTAACGGAAAAAGTATTGGCGAAGTGCGGGCGAAAATAAACGAAAAGTTCAGTTTCAACCAAACGAAGCAAATGCTTTTTCAATGAAATAAACTTACAAAAAAATACGGAATTGAAAAGCAGTTGCGTGAAAAAAATACCAAAAGTTCAACTTTGATTTAAGCCCCGCATTTTGCCAATACAATGTTGAACTAAACCTTCGGTAGCTTTCTCAGCGCCATATTTAGTTACTTTGTAA
>NZ_JBWEYV010000019.1:0-65634 GCF_056329745.1 Epilithonimonas sp.
GCAAAATAATTAAAAAAATGAACCTAAAAATTTTGGAATATAACATAGAATGTTCGATGCAGTCAATCTTTTTTGCAAACGATTTTAGATTAAATAAAATTTTAAGGTATGCAAAAAAAAGGATTTCCGCTCAAATTGAGGGATGGGATTCATCGATTACAACTGAAATATTAAAAAAATCTAGGTAAGTGAGACTGCGTGCAATTCTACGTTGCATGATAACTATTACTGCAATTTATGCTCTAATATCTAAAATCTAACCTCTAACTTCTATTAAATCTAAAAGATTACTTTTAAATTTGACAATTGAAAATTTTATCAATGCTCAACTTTATCAAGAGAAATATTGCGCTCATCTGGGCCAAAAAACATATCGAAAAATCCAAAAGTTTCAAAGCTAATGCCATCCAGAATCAGCAAGAATTGCTTTTAGATTTGGTAAAAACAGCAGAGAAAACATTATTTGGCAGAGAACATCAATTTGAGTCCATAACATCAATTGAAGATTTTCAAAAAAATGTTCCCATTGCGGATTATGAAGACCTGAAACCATACATCGAAAAAATCAAAAAAGGACAATCCAAAATCCTCTGGCCAGGCTTGCCGGAATATTTTGCGAAAACGTCTGGAACAACGTCCGGCTCCAAATATATTCCCATTTCCAAAGAAGGTATGCCTTTTCAGGTTGCGGCCGCACAAAGCGCCATTTTCCATTACATCGCTCAAAAGGATAATGCGGACTTTGTGAATGGGAAAATGATTTTCCTGCAAGGTTCTCCCGAGTTGGAAGAAGTCAATGGCGTAAAAACTGGTAGGTTGTCTGGGATTGTTGCCCATCACATCCCGAATTATCTTCAAAAAAACAGGTTGCCAAGTTGGGAAACCAATTGTATCGAAGATTGGGAAACCAAAGTGGATAAAATTGTAGAAGAAACCGAGAAAGAAAATATGACTTTGATTTCTGGGATTCCACCTTGGTTGATTATGTATTTTGAAAAACTGATTGACAGACACGGTAAGAAAATCACTCAGATTTTTCCTAATCTCCAGTTGATTATTACTGGTGGTGTTAACTACGAACCTTACCGGGAGAAGATGAACGAATTGCTGGGCAAACCTGTTGACATTGTGCAGACTTTCCCGGCTTCGGAAGGTTTTTTTGCGTTTCAGGATGATTATCAAAAAGAAGGATTGTTGCTTTTGACCAACCACGGGATTTTCTACGAGTTTATTCCACTCGAACAATACGGGAAACCAAATGCTGAACGATTGACGCTAAAAGATGTGGAATTGAATAAAGATTACGCTTTGATTCTGACAACTAATTCCGGGCTTTGGGCTTATTCGATTGGAGATGTTGTCAGATTTATTGATAAAAATCCTTACCGTATTTTGGTAAGCGGGAGAACGAAACATTTTACGTCGGCGTTTGGCGAACACGTCATTGCCTTTGAGGTGGAAGAAGCTCTGAAAGCGACTGTCAAAAAATATCCTGCGCAGATTACCGAATTCCATCTCGCACCAGAAGTTAATCCAGCGGAAGGCTTGCCTTATCATGAGTGGTTTATCGAGTTTGAAAAAGAACCAATGGATTTTAAGGCTTTTAGATCTGAACTGGATCTGCAACTCAGAAAACGAAATACTTATTATGATGATTTGATTTCCGGTAATATTCTGCAACATTTGGTTATTACTAAGCTTAAGAAAAATGCCTTTCAGGATTATGCCAAATCTCAGGGGAAATTGGGTGGGCAAAATAAAATCCCACGTCTGGCAAATGACCGTAAGATCGGAGATTTTTTGTCTGAATTTAAGTTGTCATGATGCCGAAAGCTTTGATAAGAAGAGCAATCCCATAGCCCTAATGGGAACGGCATCCTTTTGCAAATTGGCGGTGAAAAGCTTTGGTTTTGCAAAAGATATAGTGGACAGCAGGTTCCCGGCTCCTTAAATAATTAGTGACTGACGGCTTTTAGTCCTACAATGGAGGCAATTAATGTGAAAACGAAGAATAACCGCCAAAAAGTGGCTGGTTCTTTGAAAATCAAGATGCCTACCATTACGCCACCTACGGCACCAATGCCCGTCCATACAGCATAAGCAGAGCCAATAGGTAAGCCATTTTCGCCGGAAATAGCCTTGAACATTAGCAGCATGCTGGCAACAATGCAGATGGCAAAGCCAATCCACCAGTAGATGCTTTCTTTGCCAGAAGTCTCCTGCGCTTTTCCAAGGCAGGTTGCAAAGCCGGTTTCGAAAAGTCCTGCGATAATGAGTATAAGCCAATTCATGCTGCGAAGATAAAATTTTGAAAATTAACATCAGATTAATTAACGATCGACTACTTTTGTCTTATGATTTCTTTTACACCGCTCAAAGTTTTAAGCAATATAGAGTTTCGGCACCTTTTAACTGGTCGTTTTTTCCTGATTATCGCCTTCCGCATGCTGGCAACATTGCTGGGGTGGTGGGTTTACCAATTGACGAAAGATCCTTTTTCCATTGGTTTGATTGGTCTCTCGGAAGTGATTCCCGCAGTTTCCTGTGCGCTTTATGCGGGTCATATTATTGATATGAAGGAAAAAAAACAATTGCTTCTTTTCTGTAATTATGCTTATGTAGTTTTGATCAGTCTCCTGTTAATCCCTGCATTTTTGGGACACCGGATGCATTTTAGCGGGCATCAAATTACCTATTTTATTTATGCTGTTATTTTCTTTACGGGGATTTGCCGCTCTTTCCTTGGGCCCCTTGTTCCGTCCATGATACCAAGAATTGTGAGGCAAGAAAATCTGCCCTATGCCGTAACGCTTAACCAGGCGACATTTTTAACGGCTTCGGTTTCTGGGCATGCTTTGGGAGGTTTTTTAATTGCATTGATCAGTATTAAATGGACTTTAGTTGTGATTGTTGGGAGTATGACGGTTGCATCTCTATTTTTCTGGACATTACAAAAACAACATTCTGAGAATAAAAAACTGGATGTTAATGTCTTCGAAAGTATGAAGGAAGGTTTGGCATATATTTACAAGACCAAAGAGATTTTGGGTGCTCAGATGTTGGATATGTTTGCCGTGCTGTTTGGTGGGGCGGTGGCTATGATCCCGGTTTTTGCAAGTGATATTCTGAAAGTAGGATCCGAAGGTTTTGGACTCCTGAATGCAGCTTCTGATATAGGATCGATGTTGATTATTATCACGCTGTCGCTGGTTCCTTTGAGAAAAAATCAAGGGAAAATATTACTTTTTGTAGCAGCCGGATTTGGGTTGTGCATCATCGGTTTTGGACTCTCCACAATGTACTGGCTGTCCTTTGGGTTTCTTGTTTTAAGCGGAATGCTTGATGGAATCAGTGTTGTGATCCGGGGAACTATCGTTCAGCTTAAAACACCTGAGCATATCCGCGGCAGGGTACTGAGTGTCAATTCAATTTTTGTGATGTCCAGCAATGAGTTGGGGCAGTTTGAGAGCGGATTGACAGCCAAACTGATGGGTGTGGTAAGATCCGTCGTTTTTGGTGGAACGATGACCGTTTTGACAGCTTTGTTTATTGGAGCAAGTTCTAAGAAATTGCGAAAAATGGAGTATTAATTCTAAGGAACTATTTCAGGTTACCAATTAAAAATGGCTGATCTGCGTTGTCACTATAATCTCTCAGGAAGCCAATTTCTTTATTTTTTGTAATTTCTGACTTGGTAGTACCAGAGAATCCATCCCCAAAATCGATACTGAAATCGATATAAGAGAGTTTGTTTTTGACAAATTTCATTTTATTAAAAACGAGAATGATATTTTTATCTTTTAAGTTTTTTTGTAAACTGACTAGATCTTTTTTTGTCATTTCTTTGTTAAAAACAACTGCAATCACCTTCTTGTTAGATGTGAATGAGAGCATTCCAAAGACAAAAACGGTTAAAAATAGCAGTGGGAAAAGTGTGGTCTTCTTCATGGTCTTTATCAGATGTGCAAATTTATAAAATGTTTTACTAACAGAGATTCCAAAATTTTATTTTTTTAACTCATTATCAGTAATGTTATTAATGATTCGATAACCATGCCAGTTATGAATTAATAAGACTTATTTTTAAAAAAACTGCTCCTATTGAGTCAATGGGAGCAGTTGATATTTAATTATTGTTTATTTTGTAGCTATTACAAAGAGTAATTGGGAGCTTCCTGTGTAATAATCACATCGTGAGGATGGGATTCTTTCAATCCACTTCCTGTAATCATCACCATCTTACCATCTTTTTGAAGGGTTTCTATATCTTTTGCTCCGCAATAGCCCATTCCCGCACGCAATCCTCCGGTTAACTGGAAAATAACATCTTCTAGCTTACCTTTGTGAGGAACCCGCCCTTCGATACCTTCGGGAACAAATTTTTTGGCTTCACTTTGGAAATAACGTTCCTTGCCACCGCGTTTCATCGCAGAAAGGGAGCCCATTCCCTGATAGGATTTGAATTTCCTACCTTGGAAAATAATTTCTTCTCCCGGTGCTTCATCCGTTCCTGCAAGGAGTGAACCAAGCATCACGGCGCCGGCACCACTGGCTATAGCTTTTACAATGTCACCGGAAAGTTTAATTCCACCATCTGCTATGACAGCTACATTTTTCTTTTTTGCAAATTCGTAAACGTTGTAGATGGCAGACAACTGGGGTACTCCAACACCAGCAACAACTCTGGTTGTACAGATAGATCCTGGTCCTACACCTACTTTTAAAACGTTGGCACCAGCTTTTATCAGGTCCTTCGCGGCATCGGCGGTTACAATGTTACCACCAACTATATCAAGATCAGGGAATGTTTTGCGTATTTCGGCAATTTTATCCAGAACACCTTTGGAGTGACCATGCGCCGAATCAATCGCGACGATGTCTACACCAGCTTTTACCAATGCAGTAATACGTTCAATAGTATCTTCACCCACGCCTACGCCCGCACCTACAATCAGGCGTCCGTTTTGGTCTTTATTGGCGTTGGGATATTCCAATTGGTTATCGATGTCCTTGATAGTAATTAAGCCAACCAGCTTGTTGTTTTTGTCAACGATGGGTAGTTTTTCTACCCGGTTTTTAAGAAGGATTTCTTTGGCTTTTTCTAGATTGGTGTTTTTGTCAGAAGTAATGAGGTTCTCTTTTGTCATGATTTCCTCTACTTTGATGTCCAGATTTTCCTGATATTTTACATCGCGGTTGGTTATAATGCCAATCAATGTGTTGTCCTGATCCACAACAGGCAGTCCTGAAATCTTATATTTGGACATTAGCTCCTTGGCCTGAGCCAGCGTGTGGTCTTTGGACAATGTTACAGGATCTGCAATCATTCCGTTTTCGGAACGTTTTACGCGGTTTACCTGAGCGGCTTGCTCTGCGATAGGCATGTTTTTATGGATAAATCCCAGTCCGCCAACCCTTGCCAAAGCAATGGCCAGCTCAGCTTCCGTTACAGTATCCATGGCGGCGGAAACAATCGGAACATTAAGTGAAATTTTGTCTGTAAGTCTTGATTTAAGGGAAACCTGATTCGGTAAAACTTCTGAATAAGAAGGGACTAGAAGAACGTCATCGAAAGTGATGGCTGTCTCTATAATTTTGTTATGAATAGACATCTTTACTTTCTTTGCAAAATTAGATTATTTTTATCAAACAGGAAAATATCTGATTTTTAATTGATGATAATTTAATATTCGGGGGAAAAGTTGAATGGATGACAAAGGCCCCTAGCCCTGATGGAAGCGGCATCCTTTTGCAATATGGCGATGGGAGAGCGATGGTTTTGCAAAAGATACAGCGGACAGCAGGAAATGGCTTCAAAATAATGAAGTTCTTATCACTTACAATTAATCAAAAGCGGCTGAGGATTCCCCAATGGATTTTTATTTCGTTGAATTTGAAAGGGTTGCCAAACTGATTGCCGTTGGAAATCTGAAAACTCATAAGCCCAATAGGCAGAAAAAAGTTGAACCCAAAGCCAAGGCTGTAAAGTTTAGGCGTTATTCCCAGTGCTTTGTTGGACATTTGACCATATTGCGCAAAGAGGTCGAAAAATGCGGAATCGTTTACAAGATAGCGGTATTCGGCGCCGGCAAATGCGTAAAAATCACTGATAAGGCTCTGCTCATTAAAGCCGCGCATGGAGTTCCAGCCGCCAAACCGAAAGAGTTCGTTGGTGGATAATTCGTTTTTGGCACTCAGCAAGGCGGATTCTCCCTTGATGTTGAGGAAATGGTTGCCCGACAGATTGAAATTGTGTTCTGCAGAAAGAAAATACCGAAGTTGATTATATTTTTCTTGGGTTTTATCATAAGTGGTTTTCAGGAAATCTGCTTCTACACGAATGTTGCTTCTATTGATAAACAACGGAATGTCGCTCGTTTCCTGAAACTGGTAATACAGGCCAACGCCTTTTTTGCTGTAATCGCGGCCACCAGTGTAAAGCGAATCCAGAATGGCAGAAGTCTCGAATGTGCCTTTGATACCAAGCCGCTGCTTGGGCGAAAGGTGGTAATAGATTGCGGGCAAAAATTTGACATTCGCAAAAGTGGAATCCTGGCGAAAAATATTGACATTCACATTCAACCCCACATTGCTCCCAAATGTGTAAGGGATGTCGGTCTGTAGGTCAAAAGTCTGGCCTTTGTCCGGGTTGCGTTGCCAATAGATACCAATACTTTCGAAGCTGTTGAACATGTTTTTCATCTGGACATTCAACGTCCCGTTGACGGTAAATTTTTCGGTTTTATCATTTCCGAAACCAATCATTCCGTCAAAAGTGTTGGTTTTCCTTTTTTGCGTGAAAAGAAAAACCTGGGTAGAATCTTTTGTAAATAATGTCTGAGGCGGTTTTTCCAATGCTACAAACTGATGATTCTGCAAGGATTGATTCATCGCAACCAGCGACTTGTCATCATAGTTTTTGCCTAGATATTGTTTGTTGAGGTTTTTAACGAATTGTTTCGGTAAACGCGTATAACCTTTGAAAACAATACCATCTATTTTTCTTTGAGAGGCTGGAACTACCGAAATTTTTACAGAAGGAATCCCATTTTCCATTTTCTGGAATTTGGTTTTCACCCGGTTGAAGGCAAATCCTTTGTCCCGGTACTTTTGGTTGATGTTTTTCTTAAGCGAGTCTAAATTTTTGGTGAAGATCTCATTCTTCTGAAACTTTAAATCATTAACTAAAGAGTCGGAAAAATTGACATTGGCCTGGTTAAAATTGGGGCCTTTGTCATAGTAGATTTCAGTATGGTTTTCGGTTTGTTTGACGTCCTTCAGCTCTGTGAAAAAATAAGAATTCTCTGCCAGAGAATCCAGAAATTTAACTGCTTTGGCGGAATCAGAAACAATTTTTTTAACGTTTGTTTCTTTGTCGATAAGCCAATATTCTTTTTTCTGTGCTGTAGAAAAAACAAAGATGAAAAAAGCAAGTATGTATAAAACACGGGTCAATGTGGATTAATGTCTTTTTGATTGAATTATCAGGCTGAGCGAAGTAGAAGACCTTATGTTATTACCATTAGAAACAGAAACCAGTCTGTTTTATTGTTTATTTAGCTTTTGCAGATTTGATGTCAAGGTTGTTGCTCAGGTTAGGAAACATTTTTAAGAGGTTCTCTTTGGGCTGATTCATCGTATTGATAAAAGTCCAGTTTTTCCCTTTGTTACTGCTGATGGCAATCAAAATACTTTTGTTGGTCACAACACCTTTAGGCGTTTTCATTTGGCTGTCTTCATCCAGTGTCAGCTGGATTTCGTTGTTTTGGGTAATCGGTTTCCCCGGGTTTTTATAATTCAGGCTTTGTATGCTTAGGTCTTTTCCCATTTTGGCATACATCATTTTCATCATCGCAACAGTATTCGCTTTGCCTCCCGTAAGTTCAAAGGATTTTGGGTAGATGTAATTGGCAAAAGTTTCAAAATCTTTTTGCAGAAAGGCTTTTTTCATCGCATTCAAATCCCGGTTGAGTGCTGCATTGGATGTTTGAGCAAAAACAAGGTTTGCTAAAACGAGGCTAAAAGCAATTAACAATTTTTTCATGAGTCCATTTTATTATATTTCTTCATCAGGTTTTCGTAGGTGTTTTGAGGCAAAATCCACTTGAGAGGAACACCAATTTTTTGTCCGAATTTCCCGAAATAATAATGCGCTTTCCATTTTGATTTCGCTAAAAGCTGGTCGATGTAAGCGGCAACCTCCAACGGTTCTGTTCCATCGCCAACGTGGGCATTCATCAGAGCATAAACTTTATCGAAAACCGATTGGTAAGCTTCGGAAACTTTTGTTTTCACCCGGTTTTCTGCAATATTGGTTTTGATGTCGCCCAGATGGAGCGAGCAAACATCAATGTTCCAAGGGTAAACCTCATATCGGATGGCTTCGGTAACTTTATCCAACGCCGATTTGGATGCCGAATAAAATCCGCGGAACGGTAATCCCATCTCTGAACCTATGCTGGAAATGTTGATGATTTTCCCTAATTTTTGCTCCCGCATCTTGGGGAGTACTGCCGTGATCATCTGGACAGAACCAATCACATTAAGATTAAAAAGTCTGGTAATATCTTCTTTTGTAGAATCTTCTACTGAGCCAACCATTCCCATTCCTGCATTGTTAATCAGAACATCAATTCTGGTTTCCGATTTCAGGATTTCAGCAATGGCACTATCAATTTGTTCTTTTTCAGTAATGTCTGTAAGGATCGAAACAAAATAATCTGAAGTTACAGGTTTTCTGCTCAATCCGTAAACTTTGTTTCCTTTTTTTCCAAAATATTCTGCCAAGGCCAATCCAATTCCGGATGATGCGCCTGTGATGATGATCGTTTTCGACATAATTACTCTGTTTCTTGCGTTACGGTTCGGAAATCCTCCCAAAATTCAGGGTATGATTTTTCTACTACATCTTCATTTTCGATATTTAATTCCTTAACCAAAGCAAACGGTGCAAAAGCCATCGCCATACGGTGGTCGTTATATGTTGCGATACTGATATGGTCTTCGGGCTCAATAAATTCTGATGATTCTATTTTTTCGGTGGTGATGTAGGTCCTTACGCCTAATTTTAACAACTCGTTTTGGAGCGCCACCAATCGGTCGGTCTCTTTCACTTTCAAAGTATGGAGCCCGGTGATGATGAACGGGATTTTAAGTGCTGTGGCTGTTACACAAAGGGTTTGTGCAATGTCCGGGCAGTCATTCATATCCAAAGAAATCAATTCGGGATATTCGAAGGAAGGTTCCGGTAATAAGGAAATAGAGTTTTCGGCATAGTCAGAAACCGTATTGATTCCGAAGTATTTCCAATAAATTTCCTTAATCACACTGTCGCCCTGTAACGAGATTGCCTGGTAACTTTTTAGGTTAATGCTTTTCCTTCCAATTGCAGCGAGAGAGTAGAAGTAGGATGCCGAAGACCAGTCGCTTTCCACTTCATAATGCTCGATCCGGGTATTTTCAGGGTGAGGCAGGATTTCTATTTTATTCTCGGCAAAATGGGATTTGATTCCAAGTTCATTAAGGATTTTCAAAGTCATTTCCAGGTAAGGGCGGGAAGTGATTTCGCCTACTAGGTCTAATGTTAATCCGTTTTCCAGCTTGCCTCCAATCAAAATCAATGAAGTCAAAAACTGGCTGGACACATTGGCCGAAATTTTAACGGCATCTTTTTCAATCTTTTTTCCGATGATCTGCAATGGCGGAAATCCCTCTTTTTCCAGATAGGTGATGTCTGCTCCCAAAGATCTCAACGCATCTACCAGAGGTTTGATAGGGCGGTTTTTCATCCGGTCAGAACCTGTAAGGATGGTTTTTTTTTCATCCATAATAGAATAATAGGATGTCAGAAAGCGCATTGCTGTCCCGGCGTGATGAATGTCGATAATGTCGTCATTGGAGTCCAGTGCTTTTTTTAGCAAAGTTGTATCCTGGGAATTGGAAAGGTTCTGAATGTCGATATTGCCAAACAATTTTCCCAGAATCAAAAGACGGTTCGAAATGCTTTTCGAACCGGTGATTTGGATGTTTTTTCCGTCTTTAAGTTGAGACTTTTTTATAATCATCAATACTTATTTTAATTTTTCATTATTGGCGTGACGGTCTTTGTCACGCTCGGTTTTAACCTTCATTTTTTTATCAAAAGCGGCCTGCAAATCTGTTCCGGTTTGGTTGGCTAAGCAAAGCGTCACAAACAGTACATCAGCCAATTCTTCGCCCAGATCTTTGGATTTGTCGGATTCTTTTTCGGACTGTTCGCCGTATCTTCTGGCGATAATCCGTGCCACTTCGCCCACCTCTTCGGTGAGCATCGCCATATTGGTCAACTCGTTGAAATAACGGACACCAATGGTTTTGATCCATTCATCAACTTGATTTTGAAGTGTTGTGATTTCCATTATTGATAAGCGCCTAAAGTTGCAGGATAGGTTCTGTTATTTCCAACTATGTCAGTTGCTGTAACAATCGTGTTCAGATTAGTCCCTTTTGCTTTTGCTTTTGAGTTGGCTTTAACTCTTAAGTTCATTTTTTGAGTAAAATAATTCTGAAATTCGGGGTCTTCATTTCGGATGATATTTTGACCTATAGGAACAAAGGTTGCTTTGTCACTTATTTTAAGGAATGAATTATTGATGTTCATCGTAAAACTCCCCTGATCGATTTTTTTGAAAACCACCATGTCAGGAATATTTCCGTAAATAATCGAATTATTAGCATTAATGATAGGGTTGCCCGTAATTTTTTCATCATTGTTTTGGTAAACATTGGTCGCAAAAATACCGAGTGCAGATAATGAAGGGTTCAGATTCCAATAATTTGCGATTGTGCAGTAATTCAGATTATAAGTCCCGCCACCAGCAACCGCCAGGTCAGCTTCTCCGCAATTATTCATCACCACATTATTGGCGGTGAACTGTTTTGATTGGATGGCGTAGATTCCTGCATTTTGGAAGGTGTGAAAAATAGAATTGTTAATTTCTGCAGTATTTTGTTTTAACTGAAGACCTACATTTCCTCCAAAAAGCTTAGCGTAATTCATTTTTAGTTGTGTGTTTTCCGCCATTTTGATTCCGTTCCAGTTTGCAGGAAGCGTGTCATATTTGGTGTCACTTCTATCGCCCCGAAAAATAACTTCGGCGCCCAAAGTACCGTTCACAATCAATCCAGAATTTTTCTCAAAGTTCATTCCGCTGTTTTTTCGGAAATAGACTTTGGTGCCTTGTTCCATGGTTAGGGTTTTGCCTTCAGCCACATTCAGGTTTCCAAAAATGACCTTCACTTTATCTTTGGTCCAGGTTGTGTTGGTGTTTATGGTTACGGGATCTTTCCCGGTTTGGATAAAATATTCTGCATCCTGAACAACAGAGAACAGCGTGACTTTTTGTTCGCCGGCTGGCGTATTGAAAACCACTTTGTCTTCAGCAATTGCTTCTGGTGCATTGGCAACAGGCGCAATTTCTACAAAAACATAGAGACTATCTTTTCTTCTTAGAGCTACGTTTTCAAAACTCGTCCCAACTTTTCCATCCACATTGATTCTGTAAAGAGAAGAATTGCCGCCTTGTAAAGCGATTTTGGGAATTAGAACATCTTTATCTTCTTTATTATAAACCTTTACAGCATAGGTTTCAGAACGCATTTGGCTGTAAACCGTGTCACAAAAAACAGTATCTGTAGAGAATCTCAGCAGTTGGCTGGGGCTTTCAAACGAAATATCATCGCGGTTGCAGCCGGCCAAAAGTAATATGGCCCAAAATGCCACACCAAGAAGTAATTTAATCTTCATTATTTATCTTTAGTCTTCAAAACTACAAAAATTAAGGTTTTATTTTATTGCGGACGTAAAAAACTGAACATCTTTTTGGATTTAGTGTTTATTCATAATCAATATCAGGTTATGCATTAATTCTTTTGATGATATTACTGCTTAATAAATTTAAAATTGATAATCCCTTCTTTTGTTTTAATATGTAGCATGTAAACGCCGCTTGGTAATCCGGCAACAGGTATTTTTGACCCAGATTTAGTACTGATCTGTTTACCGCTCAGGTCGTAGATGTACACCTTCTCGATGTTGTATTTTGAACTAACGATGTAGAGGTAATCCACGGCTGGGTTGGGGTAGATGTTAAAATATTTTGCGGCTTCGGCAGTGGCCAGTTGGTCTACAAGCCTGATGGGCTCGCGGAATTGTGATAAATCAAAATTGATATTATTGTCAAGTTTCCTAGCGGTATAGGCTTCCACGGTGTAAGTGGCGTAGTCTGACTGTTGCACACTGTTGAAGTTGAGGCTTTCTCCTGTGTTTCCTGTGTTAGCATCCAAATTTTTGAACCATGTAAATGTGTATTGGTCTCCCGATAGGGACTGATCCAACTTGGCCTGCTGCCCAATAATTCCGACAACCTGTTTGTCTTCATCATAACGTTGTGGCGAGTAGCTAAGCTCGGTCTGCTCGGGATAGTAGCCAAGCCTGTTGATTAATTGATCTTTGCTAAATCTGTTGTTGCTGATAAGAAGGATGCTTGGCAGTTTGCCAGGCAACTCACCGGACAGTTGATTGCTATTTAGATTAAGCATTAAAAGTTGCGACATGCCAGATAGTTCCTGAGGAAAACTCCCCGACAATTTGTTGTTATTAAGAAAGAGCTGTTGCAACTTTGGTAAACCTGTTAACGCGGTCAAATTCCCGGAGATGCTATTCCGGCCAAGGTTGAGTGTCTGAAGGTTTTTTAACTGAGAGATTTGTGAAGGAACGGTTACTAATTGATTGTCTTCCAGCGATAGCCATTGCAGGCTTGTAAAATTAGAAAGAGGGCCTAAGCTTTCAGATGACAGATTATTATGACTGAGATCTAAGTTTTTAAGACCTGTAAGTTGCTGTACAGGTGTTGGTATTTGGTTCAGTGCCATCCCGGATAAAGATAAAAACTGAAGCTTAGATAATCCCGAAAGGTTGCCAAAATTGTTTACCAGAATGGGATTATTGTCCAATATCAAGTTTTCAAGATTAGAGAAGGTGCTGATTTTTGAAGGGACATTGCTAAGACCAAGATCGGCAATGTTAAGGTTTTTGATATTATTAAAGCTTTGGAGTAATCCGTTTATGTCGGTGATAATGTAAGAATTACCACCGATGCCAAGATCCTCTAGGTTATAAAGCCCGGAAAGCGCCATCGTTGGATCGCCCGTTAATCTGTTGTTGCTGATGTCTAGCCTCTTTAGCAGGCTTAATGAAGAGATCCCAGTCGTCGTTTCCCCAGAAAGTTGATTATTGCTAAGATCCAGCTTCGTCAGTTTTGTAAGAGACGATATTGTGGAAGGGAAAGTGCCTTTCAGCGCATTGCCAGAGAGGTTTAGTTCTGTAACGCTGTTGTTTTTCACAGAAACTCCAAACCAGTTTTTGGGATCTGAGGTAGTGTCCCAAGTTCTATTCCAATTTTCGCCGCCTGTTGTATTATATATATATAGGAGTGCATCCCGCTCTGCATTAGGAATGCTCCACTGGGAAAATAAAAGGTTAGAAATGAGGATAAAGAATAAAGCTTTTTTCAAATTGGTGTTAAATAAGACGCAAATATAGTAGTAAATTAAATTGTTGTAGTTTTTTGAAGTTAATATTTGCATTATTTCCAATGTCAAATCATCAGCCTTTATAAGTTTTATTTATGATCATAAAAGTTTTATTTTATTTAAATCTACCTCTGCAGTCGTAGGTATTATTACTTATATTCATTTACATTAATTCTAGATAAGTATTTGTATTAATTCCCAGATCTTTCTGGAAACTAAATATTTATAGGTAAAGTATTGTAGATTAAAAAATTATTTATATTTTTGCACCCTAAAATAAAAAGCAATTAAATGCCTACTATTCAACAATTAGTAAGAAAAGGAAGAGCCACGCTTGCCAAGAAGAGCAAATCGGCTGCCCTTGATTCTTGTCCACAAAGACGTGGTGTATGTACGAGAGTATATACCACTACACCGAAGAAACCTAACTCTGCGCTTAGAAAAGTTGCAAGGGTAAGACTTTCTAACGGTAAAGAAGTTAACGCCTACATCCCGGGCGAAGGACATAATCTTCAAGAGCACTCGATAGTATTGGTAAGAGGCGGAAGGGTGAAAGACCTACCGGGAGTACGTTACCACATCGTAAGAGGTGCATTGGACACTGCAGGTGTAAATGGAAGAACTCAAAGAAGATCCAAGTATGGAGCTAAGAGACCTAAACCAGGTCAGGCAGCTGCTGCACCAGCTAAAGGAAAGAAAAAATAATCATTAAATAAGGTACAAAACAATGAGAAAGACAAAAGCGAAAAAAAGACCGTTGTTACCAGATCCAAAATTTAATGATCAATTGGTAACTAGATTCGTAAACAACTTGATGCTTGATGGTAAGAAGTCAATCGCATTCAAGATTTTCTATGATGCATTGGATATCGTAGAAACTAAAAAAGGAGAAACTGAAAAAACTTCACTAGAAATCTGGAAAGATGCATTAACAAACGTTATGCCTCACGTAGAAGTACGTTCTAGAAGAGTAGGTGGAGCTAACTTCCAGATCCCAATGCCAATCAGAGCGGATAGAAAAATTTCTATGGCTATGAAATGGTTAATCAAATATTCTAAAGCTAGAAACGATAAGTCTATGGCTTTGAAATTGGCTAACGAAGTTGTAGCTGCTTCCAGAGAAGAAGGTGCTGCTTACAAAAAGAAATCTGATACTCACAAAATGGCGGAAGCTAACAAGGCTTTCTCACACTTCAAATTCTAATCTGAAATGGGTAGAGATCTTAAATTTACAAGAAATATTGGTATTGCTGCGCACATTGATGCCGGTAAAACAACCACTACAGAAAGGATTTTATTCTATACAGGTGTTAACCACAAAATTGGAGAGGTTCACGATGGTGCTTCTACAATGGACTGGATGGAGCAAGAAGCAGAAAGAGGTATTACCATTACTTCTGCTGCAACAACTTGTAACTGGAATTTCCCAACAGATCAAGGTAAGAAATTGCCTGAAACACAACCTTACCACTTCAACATCATCGATACACCGGGACACGTTGACTTCACAGTAGAAGTTAACAGATCTTTGAGAGTATTGGATGGATTGGTATTCCTTTTCTCTGCCGTAGACGGTGTAGAGCCTCAGTCTGAAACCAACTGGAGACTGGCTGACAACTACAAAGTAGCGAGAATGGGATTCGTAAACAAAATGGACAGACAAGGTGCTGACTTCTTGAACGTTGTAAAACAAGTAAAAGAAATGTTAGGATCCAACGCCGTTCCAATCGTTTTGCCAATTGGTGCTGAAGAAGATTTCAAAGGGGTTGTAGACTTAATTAAAAACAGAGCTATCATCTGGGATGAGGCTGGACAAGGTGCTACTTATGAGGTAGTTCCAATTCCGGACGATATGAAGGATGAAGTTCTAGAATATAGAGAGAAATTAGTAGAAGCTGTTGCTGACTATGATGAGACTTTGATGGAGAAATTCTTCGAAGATCCGGATTCAATTTCTGAAGAAGAAATCAACGAAGCCCTTAGAAAAGCAACGATTGACCTTTCTATTATCCCAATGACTTGTGGTTCTTCTTTCAAGAACAAAGGTGTACAGTTTATGTTGGATGCTGTTTGTAAATACCTTCCTTCTCCAATGGATAAGGATAACATTACAGGTACAGACCCAAGAACTGATGCTGAAATCGAAAGAAAACCATCTGTTTCTGAGCCTTTCTCTGCATTAGCTTTCAAAATTGCTACTGACCCATTCGTAGGTCGTTTGGCATTCTTTAGAGCTTATTCAGGTCGTTTGGATGCTGGTTCTTATGTTCTTAACACAAGATCTGGTAACAAAGAAAGAATCTCAAGGATCTATCAGATGCACGCTAACAAACAAAACCCAGTTGAGTACATCGAGGCAGGGGATATTGGTGCAGCTGTAGGATTTAAGGATATTAAAACTGGTGATACTTTATCTGATGAAAAGAACCCAATCGTTCTAGAATCTATGATCTTCCCAGATCCGGTAATTGGTATCGCGGTTGAGCCTAAAACTAAAGCTGACCAGGATAAAATGGGTAACGCTTTGGCTAAGCTAGCTGAAGAGGATCCAACTTTCCAGGTTAAAACTGACGAGGCTTCTGGACAAACTATCATCTCTGGTATGGGTGAGCTCCACTTGGATATCATCGTAGACCGTATGAGAAGAGAGTTCAAGGTAGAAGTTAACCAAGGGCAGCCACAGGTAGAATACAAAGAAGCATTAACTGCTACAGCTAACCACAGAGAAGTTTACAAAAAACAATCCGGTGGTCGTGGTAAATTTGCGGATATCGTCTTCACCATTGGTCCTGCAGAAGAAGGTAAAGTAGGTCTTGAATTCGTAAACGAGATCAAAGGTGGTAACATTCCAAAAGAATTTGTACCGTCTGTTGAGAAAGGATTCAGAGAAGCTATGAAAAACGGTCCATTGGCTGGGTTCGAAGTAGAAGCTATGAAAGTAACATTGAAGGATGGATCTTTCCATGCGGTTGACTCGGATCAGTTATCTTTTGAGTTGGCTGCAAAACTAGGTTTCAAAGAATCTGGTAGAGCTGCTAAAGCGGTGATCATGGAACCAATTATGAAACTGGAAGTTGTAACTCCAGAAGAATATATGGGTGATATCGTAGGTGACCTTAACAGAAGAAGAGGAACTGTAAACGGTATGGATGACAGAAACAACGCTAAAGTGATCAAAGCTTTCGTTCCACTATCTGAAATGTTTGGTTATGTAACTTCTCTTAGAACATTATCTTCTGGTAGAGCAACATCATCTATGGAGTTCGAGAAATACGAAGCAGCTCCTAACAACGTTGCAGAAGACGTAATCGCTAAGGCTAAAGGTTAATATTAAATTAGATTAAAATGTCACAAAGAATCAGAATAAAACTTAAATCTTACGATTACAACTTGGTAGATAAATCTGCAGAGAAAATCGTAAAAACGGTAAAGGCTACCGGCGCTGTTGTAAACGGACCGATTCCATTGCCAACAAACAAGAGAATCTTCACAGTGTTGAGATCTCCACACGTAAACAAAAAAGCAAGAGAGCAGTTCCAATTATCAGCTCATAAGAGATTGATGGATATATACTCTTCTTCTTCTAAAACTGTCGATGCTCTAATGAAATTAGAACTACCTTCAGGTGTTGACGTAGAAATTAAAGTGTGATAATTAGCACTTTGCTATGATAATAGATCCCTTTTCGAAAGAAAAGGGATTTTTTTGTGTTTAAAAATGAGATTTATCATTAATTGTTATTTATTTAGAATTAATAAAAATAATATTTTTGCAGCAAATAAAAGTTATGAAAAAAACTGTAGCAATATCACTGTTGGTGCTTGGTGCATGCCTATCTCAGGCACAGCAGGTGAAAGACTCTATTAAAAAAGAGACCGGGATAGATGAAGTAGAACTTTTTGGTGAGAAGAAGAAACAACCGCAAGGTCTAGAAGCTATTACGAGATTACCTCTTAAGCCTAGAGATCAAATACAATCTATTTCTATCGTTTCCCACAAAGTAATCGAGGAGCTTGGAGGACTTACTGTGACAGATGTTGCCAAGAATGTACCTGGTGTTACATTATTTTCAAGTTACGGAGGTGGAAGTGAAAGTATGTCTATCCGTGGATACAGAGGTGTGCCTGTTCTCAAAAACGGTGTTCAGATGGATTCTGATTTCCGTACGGCTGGTATGATTACCGATATGCAGGGTGTAGAAAGTATTCAGGTGATTAAAGGTTCTGCTGCAGTTAGTCAAGGTATTGGTAATGGTTTGGGTTCTGCAGGGGGCGTTATAAATGTTGTGACCAAACGACCTCAATTTATCAACCAGACCAATGTGGGCTTCAGGTATGGGAGCTGGGATTTTTACAGGCCTACTTTAGACTTTCAGAGGGTTTTGGACTCTCAGGGTAAAGTTGCAGTACGCTTAAATGCGGCTTACCAAAATAACAATTCTTTCAGAAGTCATGTAAGTGCAGAGAGGATTTATGTAAATCCATCAGTAACTTACCGTCTGGATGCTAAGACGGAAATTAATGTGGAAATGGATTATCTACATGATAATAGAACACCGGACAGAGGGACAATCAATACAGCACCCGGAGATGTTGAAGCTTTGTACCATATGCCAAAAGGGAAATTCTTGGGTTACACTTCTGACTTTTCAAAAACAGAAACTTTCAACTTTGCAACAACAGCCACAAGGCAATTATCTGATAAATTGAGAGCCCGTGTTGCTTTTATTACATCTAACAGTGAAAAGGATTCGGAGAGTTCTTCTGTATCTTTACCACAAGGCGGAACCGATTATAATATCAGACAGCGGATTATTGGTAAATCTCAGGGAGAAGATATCAATAGAGTTTTGCAGTTAGACTTGATTGGGCAGGATGTAAAAACAGGTTTTATCAACCATACATTCCAGGTCGGATTTGATTGGAGAGAAACAGAAACCTCCTCTGTAACTTACGAAGCCTATAAAAATTCTATCGCTCCGCAAAATCTTATCACAGCACGTAGCACAAAGATTGGTAGTACAACTTATAATCCCAACCCGCTGGATACATTTGATGTTGTAAATGGCTCTATATCTAATGTATTGCCTGTAAATGTGGTGTATAAAAGTCTTGGGCGTTCCAATCCTGTTTTAACTCCAAGTATTGGAGCATTGGCTCAGAATGTTATGTCTTTTGGTAAATATTTGAAAGCTCATTTGGGATTAAGATATAGCAGGTTAAGTGGTTCCTCTAGCAGAATTGTAGATACTTGGAATCCACAATTTGGATTGATAGTTTCCCCAATTGAGAACATCAATGTTTTTGGTTCTTATACTACCACAACTTCTCTACGTTCTGTCAATCAGATTCTGCAGGCTGGCGGTAACGTTGGCGCATCGCATACTAAGCAGTGGGAAGCGGGGATCAAGTCTGACTGGTTTAATGAAAAGCTGAGATTCAATGTTACCTTATTCGATATCAACACCGATAATCTATCCTTCCAGATTTTAGATTCTAATTATAACCCTGTTCAAGATGCTAATAAGAATATACTTTATGGTATTGCTGGTAACTTAAAAAGACGAGGAATGGAAGTCGAAGCTATTGGGCGGATCTTAAGTAATTTACAGATTATGGCAGGTTGGGCATACGTAGATGCACAATACAGAAACAGCCCTTCTTATGTAAATGGTTCAGCACCTATGAACACACCTAAGCATACGGCAAACGGATGGCTAAACTACAGGTTTAACCAAGGTGTTTTAAATGGTCTTGATGTAGGAGCCGGTATCTACTATGTAGGAAAACGTCCTGTTGATGAATGGACTCAAAAAACATTTACTGCAGGCCATATCAATAGTGTAGCTCCGGGTTTAAAACCATTTGATATGCCAGAATATACAACAGTAGATGCACAGGTGGGTTATCAATTCAAAAATGGTCTTGGCTTACGAGTATTCTTCAATAATATATTTGATTCAGTTGGGTATAGTTCTTATTTCCGTGGTGGTTATATTGATCAGATACAGCCAAGGAATTTCTCGGCACAAATCAATTATAAATTTTAATATTAACTAAATGGAAGACATGTATCATGTGAAATTGTGGTTGTAACTATAAATAGTTTGCAACCTGAATCAAAAGACTGATACAAAACATCATATTTTCATATCAATTCAAATTTTAAGTTTAGTAAAGACATCGGAAGAAATCTTCTGGTGTCTTTTTTGGATTGATAAAAGAGATTAATTTTATTCTAAAATTATATTTGTTGCACATGTATCTATATATTCTTGGGGTAGTAGGAAGTAGTTTTATAAATAATTTGTCAGTAAAAAATATTGATATTATTTTTTAAATCTTTAAATAATTACTTGATGGGGAAAGCTTATACTTAAGTTATATATTTGCAATGTTAATTTTAATGATATGAGAAAAGGTTTATCAATTATAGTTATATTAATTTCTATTGCTGGGAGAGCGCAGAGCGATAAATTGTGGACAAAAGTTAATTTAGCATCTAGATCAGCTATCGCACAAGGCAATAGATCTATAAAGAACCCTTTGTTGTATGCGCTAGATCACGCAGTTCTTAATAGAATTATCCAAGGTGCATCAAATACTTCAAACAAAACAAAATCTAAAATTATTTTAAGTTTTCCTAATTCAGAAGGAGGTTTTGAGGATTTCAGAGTTTATGAAAAATCTAATTTTGATCCAGTTTTACAGGAAAAATATCCAGACATTAGATCTTATGTAGGAGAGAGTGTCTTTGGTAACTCTAAAATTTACTTTAGCGTTTCATCTTTGGGGCTATCAACAATGGAGTTAAGGACTGATAAAACGGTAGATATTATAGAACCTTATGCTACCGATTTATCTTCTTATGCTGTTTTCAAAAGAACTGATAATGATGGTATTGTCAAAGAATTTGAATGTAAAGTTCCTAATATAACAAGAAGTAAATCCTCCATCTCATACGGTAAAGGTGCTGATGATGCAACACTTAGAACTTATAGGCTTGCCTTGTCGTGTACCGGAGAGTATGGTGCTTGGGCGGGATCTGTACCCAATGCGTTGGCAAGAATGAATGCTACAATGACTCGCGTCAACGGTATATTTGAAAATGAATTTTCTATTCATATGAATCTTATACCGGAAGAAGAAAATATCATTTTTACTAATGCAAATACTGATCCATATTCTTCAGCAAGTACTGGAGCAAGCGGTGCTTGGAATGATGAATTAAAGGGTGTACTTATGGGAACAACTTATGGTATAGGAGATAGCAAATATGATATTGGCCATTTGTTTGGAAGGTCAGGTGGTGGAGGTTCAGCAGGGTGTGTTGGGTGTGTTTGCAATAGCACCAATACTTACAATAGTACTTATCAATGGTATGAACATAAAGGGCAAGGATTTACATCTCCGGGTTCTGGTTTGCCTTCAGGTGACAACTTCGATATCGATTATGTAGCGCATGAGATGGGCCACCAATTCGGTGCCAATCATACATTTACAAAAAACTCTGCGACTTCCGGAAGTAGTAATGAAGGTACAGGTGTGCAAATAGAGCCAGGTTCGGGATCTACAATTATGGGTTATGCTGGTATTACGACTATGGATGTCCAGCAGCATTCAGATCCTTATTTTCATACACTAAGTATTCAACAGATTACCAATTATATAAAGAGTAGTTCTGGAGGCTGTTCAGTAAACACAAATAACAATAATGTCGCACCGACGGCAGATGCAGGACCTGATTACACAATTCCCTATAGTACTCCGTTTATGTTGACCGGTTCCGGTCCAGATAATGATTTAGGTGATATTACATATGCTTGGGAACAAATTGATGATCAAAGCAACTCTGTAGCTCCAAATGACAACAAAAAATCGGGTGTAAATTTTAGATCTTACACTCCAACGGTTAATCCAATACGTTATTTTCCAAGTATGGAAAGTGTATTAAATGGACAATTGTATACTTTGGGAGCTAAAACAAATAAAACACCTATACCTATCAATGTAGAATATTTACCAAGTGTGGCAAGAATTCTTAATTTTAGGTTAACTATCAGGGATAATAAAACTGGCGGTGGAGCCAATAGTACTGATGACATGAGGGTGATTGTAGCTGCCGAATCTGGGCCATTTAAAGTGACCAGCCCAAATACAGCTATTAACTATGCAGGGAAAAGTTCTCAGAGCGTAACGTGGAATGTAGCTTCTACCACTTCTTCGCCGGTTAATTGTGCTAATGTGGATATATTGATCTCAACTGACGGTGGTACTACTTGGTCTGCATTGGCTACTTCTGTTCCTAATGATGGTTCGGAGGTGGTAAGCCTTCCAAATGTTGATACTACAACAGCAAGGATTATGGTAAAGGCTAACGGGAACATCTTTTTTGATGTGTCAGATGTTAATTTTACAATTACCAAAACAGATTTGTCTGTTTCTGATGTCTCTTCAAAATCTGTTAAGGTTTATCCCAACCCTGTAAAAGATGTGCTTAATATATCTAATGTCCCTACCAATGCTTCTTATGAGATCCTTAATGTTGCAGGACAGGTGGTGACAAAGGGCAATTTGTCCGATGGCAAAGCGGCTGTTCGCAGGTTGGTAAAAGGTGTTTACTTTATCAATATAGATCAGCAAGGGACTTCTATCAAAACTAAGTTTATAAAGGATTAATACAATTAAAATTCTCAATATTAGGGCCTCAACTTTTTGAGGCCTTTTTTTTGCTGTCTTATTTTAGTTGTATATTTAAATAAATTTATGGGAATGAATAACAAGAATTTTTTTGAACGGTTTGCCAATGCTGCTACCAATTTTACGGGCAGTTCATATGCTTTTATTATTGCGGTAGTTGTAGTTGTTGTTTGGGGAGTAAGTGGGCCTATTTTTAACTATTCGGAAACTTGGCAGCTGATTATCAATACCGGCACCACCATTATAACATTTCTTATGGTGTTCTTGATCCAGAAGGCTCAAAATAAAGACAGCAAAGCAATACAGCTCAAACTTAACGAACTAATTGCTGCCAGCCGCCAGGCGAGTAATCGGATGGTGGATATAGAAGATCTTACCGAGAAAGAGCTGGATGAGCTGCATCAGTACTTCGTAAAACTGTCAGAATTGACCAAGAAAGAGATGGACATCCATAAGTCTCATTCTATAGACGCCGCCATCAATAATCATAAACGAAAAAGTCATCCTACTTCCGAGGGATAATATCAGTTTTAGTAATATTTCAAATTTTCACGTAACTCACGAAAAATCAAATAATTTCCTTTAATAATTTGCCAATATAAAAAATATTCTTACATTTGCACACTCATTTTAGGGAAGGAGTATGCCTATTTCAGACATAGAACATGACGAAAACCGCTAAAATGCTGAAACAAAATATAATAGATATATATAAATAATGTCAGGTATTATTGGTAAAAAAATCGGTATGACATCTTTGTTTAACGAAGACGGGAAAAACATTCCTTGTACAGTTATTCAAGCTGGTCCATGCGCGGTTTTACAGGTCAGAACCGAAGAGGTTGACGGATATACAGCCGTGCAACTAGGTTTCGATGACAAGAGTGAGAAGAACGTTGGTAAAGCGTTGGCTGGTCATTTTAAAAAGGCTGGTTCTACTCCTAAAGCTAAGATCGTAGAATTCAGAAATGAGTTCGCAGGCGATGTAAAAGCAGGAGACAAGATTGAAGTAGATCTGTTTGCAGAAGGCGAGTATGTGGATGTAACAGGAACTTCTAAAGGTAAAGGCTTCCAGGGTGTTGTTAAAAGACACGGTTTTGGAGGTGTAATGCAGGCAACTCATGGTCAGCACAACAGGCTTAGAGCTCCAGGTTCTATCGGTGCTGGATCAGACCCTTCAAGAGTTTTCAAAGGGATGAGAATGGCAGGTAGAATGGGAGGTAAGCAGGTAACTGTACAAAACCTTCAGGTGTTAAAAGTGGATCAAGAACAAAATCTTTTAGTAGTAAAAGGTGCTGTTCCGGGAGCTAAAAATTCTTATGTAATTATCAAGAAATGGAACTAGTAGTATTAAGTACATCAGGAAAGGAAACCGGAAGAAAAGTAACTCTTGACGAATCTGTATTCGGAATAGAGCCAAATCAGCACGCGGTTTACTTAGAGGTTAAGCAATATCTTGCTGCTCAGAGACAAGGTACGCATAAATCAAAAGAAAGAAGCGAAATTACAGCTTCTACAAGAAAGCTTAAAAAGCAAAAAGGTTCAGGATCTGCGAGATATGGTGATATCAAGTCGCCAACTTTCAAAGGTGGAGGTAGAGTTTTTGGTCCAAAACCAAGAGACTACAGATTTAAACTGAACAAAGCGCTTAAGAGATTAGCTAAAAAATCTGTTTTGTCTCAAAAATTGAGAGATAACAGTATCAAAGTTTTGGAAAACTTGAATTTTGATGCGCCTAAGACCAAAGAATTCATCACATTGTTGGATGCTTTGACACTTACAGGTAAAAAATCATTATTCGTACTTCCTGAAGCTAACAAGAATGTGTATTTGTCTTCAAGAAACTTGCCTAAAACAAGAGTATTGAATTATAACGAGATTTCTTCTTATGATTTGATCAATGCAGGTGAGATTATCTTCTTGGAAGGTGCAGTAGAAAAATTTCAGGACAACTTAAAGAAATAAATCATGTCACTTATTATTAAACCAATTATTTCAGAAAAAGCAAACTATCTTACAGATCTAAGAGGTGCTTATTCTTTCTTGGTTGCTCCTAAGGCAAACAAGATCCAGATCAAAGGTGCTATAGAGGCAGCTTATGGTGTAAAAGTAGCGGACGTTAGAACGATGATTTATGCGCCTAAAGTTTCTTCTAAGTACACAAAAAAAGGACTTCAAGTTGGGAAAACCAATAAATTGAAAAAAGCAGTTGTAACTTTAGCTGCTGGAGAAGTTATTGATATTTTCGCAACCAATTAATTAATTATAACATAATAGTAATGTCTGTTAGAAAATTAAAACCTATCACCCCGGGACAGAGATTCAGAGTTGTAAACAACTTTGAGGAAATTACTACCAACAAACCAGAGAAATCTCTTACAGTTGGTATTAGTAAGTCAGGTGGACGTAACCAAACTGGTAAAATGACCATGCGTTACACCGGCGGTGGACACAAAAAGAAATACAGGATTATCGACTTCAAGAGAAACAAACATGATGTTGAAGCTACGGTAAAAACTGTGGAATATGACCCAAACAGAACTGCATTTATCGCTCTTGTAGAGTATGCAGACGGAGAAAAGAGATATATCATCGCTCCAAACGGGATCAAAGTTGACCAGAAAATCATTTCTGGCGAAAGCGTAGAGCCAAACATTGGTAACGCAATGAAATTGAAAAATATTCCATTGGGTACAGTGATCTCTTGCGTAGAGATGAAGCCTGGACAAGGTGCTATCTTGGCAAGAAGTGCAGGTTCTTCTGCTCAGTTAACTTCAAGAGATGGTAAATACGCCATCATCAAGTTGCCTTCTGGAGAATCAAGAATGATCCTTACAGAATGTTTCGCAATGATTGGATCTGTATCCAACTCAGATCATCAGTTAACCGTATCCGGTAAAGCTGGTAGAAGCAGATGGTTAGGAAGAAGACCAAGAACAAGAGCGGTTGTAATGAACCCTGTAGATCACCCAATGGGTGGTGGTGAAGGACGTTCTTCTGGAGGTCACCCAAGATCTAGAAACGGTATGCCGGCTAAAGGTTACAAAACTAGAAAGAAAAACAAAGCGTCTAACCGTCATATCATATCTAAACGTAAATAATTATGGCAAGATCACTTAAAAAAGGACCATTTATTCATCATACTTTAGATAAAAAGGTTCAGGCAAATATAGAGTCTAATAAAAAGACTGTAATCAAAACTTGGTCTAGAGCATCTATGATTTCTCCAGACTTCGTAGGACAAACCATCGCTGTACACAACGGGAAATCTTTTATCCCGGTTTACGTTACAGAAAACATGGTTGGTCACAAGTTAGGCGAATTTTCTCCGACAAGATCTTTCAGAGGTCACGGTGGTAACAAAAATAAAGGAGGTAGATAATCATGGGATCAAGAAAAAGAGAAAGTGCATTAGCACGTAAAATAGCAAACCAAGATGTGGCAAAAGCGTTGCATAACGATTGCCCTTCTTCTCCAAGAAAAATGAGATTAGTTGCTGATATTATCAGAGGTGTAGAAGTGGACAAAGCTTTGTATATCCTGAAATATTCTAAGAAAGATGCTTCTAACAAGTTAGAAAAAGTATTGCTTTCTGCAATGGCAAACTGGCAGGCAAAAAACGAAGGTGCTGACATCGAGGAGGCTAACCTTATCGTGAAAGAAATCTTTGTAGACAGTGCTAGACAATTGAAGAGACTAAGACCTGCGCCACAAGGTAGAGGTTACAGAATCAGAAAAAGATCAAACCACATTACACTAATCTTAGGTACAAAAGAAAATTAATCAAGGTATGGGACAGAAGACAAATCCAATTGGTAACAGATTAGGTATCATCAGAGGATGGGATTCTAACTGGTTTGGGGGTAAAAACTACGGTGATAGAATCGCTGAAGACTACAAAATCAGAAGATACCTTGAAGCAAGATTATCTAAAGGTGGTATTTCAAAAATATATATTGAAAGAACTCTTAAACTAGTTACTGTAACTATCACAACTGCAAGACCAGGCCTTATCATTGGTAAAGGTGGTCAAGAAGTTGATAAATTGAAAGAAGAGCTTAAAAAATTGACTGGTAAAGATATCCAGATCAATATCTTCGAAATCAAAAGACCAGAACTAGATGCTGTATTAGTAGCAGACAGTATTGCTAAGCAAATCGAAAACAGGATCTCTTACAGAAGAGCCGTTAAGATGGCTATGGCAAGTACTATGAGAATGGGTGCAGAAGGTATCAAAGTAATGATCTCCGGACGTTTGAACGGTGCAGAGATGGCAAGATCAGAATCTTTCAAAGAAGGAAGAATCCCATTGTCAACTTTCCGTGCAGATATCGATTACCACATCGGTGAAGCTC
Organism: Epilithonimonas sp.; assembly: GCF_056329745.1. Taxonomy (NCBI): domain Bacteria; kingdom Pseudomonadati; phylum Bacteroidota; class Flavobacteriia; order Flavobacteriales; family Weeksellaceae; genus Epilithonimonas; species Epilithonimonas sp. Next base: position 26,627 of record NZ_JBWEYV010000019.1, read on the forward strand.
TTACTCAATATGGTAAGCTAGGTGTAAAAGTTTGGATTATGAAAGGTGAAGTTTATGGTAAAAGAGACCTTACACCTCTTGTAGGACAACAGAAAAAAGGACCAGCCGGCGGTAGAGACAGAAATGACAGAGGAGAAAGAGGCGAGCGAGGTGATAGAAAACCAAGAAGAAACAATAACAACAATAACTAAAATTTTAGACTAGACATTTAATTTTAAATTACCGTTACTTTTTTAAAATAAAAAAATCTAAAATCTAAAATCTAAAATCTAAAATTTAGAAATTATGTTACAACCAAAAAGAACCAAATTCCGTAAAGTTCATAAGATGAAAATGAAGGGGATTGCCCACAGAGGTAGTCAACTTGCTTACGGAACTTTCGGAATCAAGGCTACAGAAGGAGCTTGGATCACGGCAAGACAGATTGAAGCGGCGCGTATCGCTGCTACAAGATATATGAAAAGAGAAGGTCAACTATGGATCAAAATATTCCCGGATAAGCCAATTACCAAAAAACCAGCCGAAGTAAGGATGGGTAAAGGTAAAGGTGCCGTAGAATATTGGGTAGCTGTAGTAAAACCTGGTAAAATTATGTTCGAAGTTGGTGGAGTACCTTACGATGTTGCGAAAGAAGCTCTTAGACTTGCAGCGCAAAAATTGCCTGTAGTTACCAAATTCATCGTTGCTAACGATTTTGTTAAACCTCTTTAATCTCTATTATAATGAAAAAAGCTGACATCAAGAATTTAAGCGTAGAGGATATCAAAGTTCAATTGGAAGGTGCAAAAGCTAATTATGCTAAGCTAAAATTGGCTCATAAAATTAGCCCAGTTGAAAATCCTATTCAGATCAGAGATTTGAGAAAAACAATCGCAAGACTTAACACAGAATTAACTAACAAACAATAATTCCTTTTTACAATGGAAAGAAATTTAAGAAAAGAACGAATTGGAGTAGTTTCCAGCAATAAGATGGAAAAAACTATTGTTGTTAGTGAAACTACAAGAGTGAAACATCCAATGTACGGTAAATTCGTTTTGAAAACGAAAAAATATACCGCTCACGATGAAAACAACGAATGTACAGAGGGCGATACAGTATTGATTACTGAAACAAGACCTTTGAGCAAGAGCAAAAGATGGAGATTAGTAAGAATCATTGAAAAAGCTAAGTAATAATGTTACAAACAGAATCAAGATTAAAAGTTGCTGATAATACAGGTGCTAAGGAGGTATTGGTTATCAGAGTTCTGGGAGGAACCAGAAGAAGATATGCTTCAGTTGGTGATAAAATCGTTGTTACGATCAAAGATTCTACACCATCAGGAAACGCAAAAAAAGGACAGGTATCAAAAGCAGTAGTAGTAAGAACTAAAAAAGCTGTTCGTAGAAAAGATGGATCTTACATCAAATTCGAAGACAACGCTTGTGTTCTTTTGAACGCTGCCGGAGAAATGAGAGGAACCCGTGTTTTCGGACCGGTTGCCCGTGAGTTGAGAGACAAAGAATATATGAAGGTTATTTCATTAGCTCCTGAAGTACTTTAATTTTAAAATTTTAAGAAAAATGACAAAAGTTAAAATCAAAAGAGGAGACAACGTAATCGTTACTACCGGAAAAAATAAAGGTAGTAAAGGTGAAGTTCTTGAGGTAATCAGAAAAGAAGGTAAAGACCCTAGAGTGATTGTTGCTGGTATTAATATCGTTAAAAAACATACTAAGCCGTCTGCACAAAACCCTCAAGGTGGTATCGTAGAAAAAGAGGCTTCACTACATATTTCAAACGTATCATTGACTGACAAAAGCGGTAAAGCGACTAAAGTTGGATACAAAGTAGAAGGTGATAAAAAAGTAAGAGTTGCTAAAACAACCGGTGAAACTTTATAATTATAATTACAATGGAATATATAGTAAGACCAAAACAACAATATAAAGAGAAAATTGTTCCTGCAATGATGGAAGAGTTTGGGTACAAAAGCGTAATGCAAGTACCTAAGTTACTTAAAATCGTTGTATCACAAGGTTTGGGTGCTGCTACAGCTGACAAGAAAATTGTTGACTATGCTGTAGAAGAACTAACTGCTATCACCGGACAAAAAGCAGTAGGTACTTTGTCTAAAAAAGATGAGGCTGCCTTCAAACTTAGAAAAGGGATGCCAGTAGGAGCAAGAGTAACTCTTAGAGCTGATAAAATGTATGAGTTCTTAGACAGATTAACATCGTCTGCACTTCCAAGGATTAGAGATTTTTCTGGGATCAAGGCTGATGGGTTCGATGGTAGAGGTAACTATAACTTGGGTATTACCGAGCAGATTATCTTCCCAGAGATCGTTATCGACAAAGTGAAGAAAATCCAAGGGATGGACATCACTTTTGTAACGTCTGCTAACACAGATAAAGAAGCAAAATCTTTATTAACTCACTTCGGTTTACCGTTCAAAAAGAACTAAGAAATGGCTAAAGAATCAATGAAAGCGCGTGAGCGCAAAAGAGAAGCTACAGTTGCTAAATATGCTGAGAAAAGAAAGGCTCTTAAAGAAGCCGGAGATTACGAAGCATTGCAAAAACTTCCAAAAAACGCCTCTCCTGTAAGATTGCATAACAGATGTAAATTGACAGGAAGACCAAGAGGGTATATGAGAACATTCGGTATTTCCAGAGTAACTTTCCGTGAAATGGCAAACAATGGTCTTATCCCGGGCGTTAAAAAAGCAAGTTGGTAATTATTATTAACTAATCGAGGCAATTAAGTTGTTGAGATACTAAAGATAAAAAATAGATGTCAGGCGTTAGGCCTGATGTCTATTGTCTTCAAGTCTTTTCAATACTGGTTGTCATTAACCAATAATTTTAAAACAAAGAAATGGTAACAGATCCAATTTCAGATTTCCTAACAAGAGTAAGGAACGCACAAAGCGCAGGCCACAAAGTGGTGGAAATTCCTGCATCGAAAATCAAAAAAGAGATCACTAAGATTCTTTTTGACCAAGGTTATATCTTGAACTACAAGTTCGAGGATAATGCAGTTCAAGGAGCTATCAAGATCGCTTTGAAGTATGATAAGCAAACCAACAAACCTGCTATCAAGTCTATCCAGAGAGCATCAAGACCAGGTCTACGTCAGTACAAAGGTTCTGAAGAGCTTCCAAGAGTTCTTAACGGACTAGGTGTAGCGATCATCTCTACTTCTAAAGGAGTAATGACTGATAAAAAAGCCAGACAAGAGAAAGTAGGAGGTGAAGTAATTTGCTACGTATATTAATTTTTTAAAACAAGGAAAATGTCAAGAATTGGTAAAGCAATTATAGAAGTTCCTGCTGGTGTTACAATTACCGAGAACAACGGTGTTGTAACAGTAAAAGGTCCTAAGGGAGAATTGTCCCAGGAGCTTACTTCAGGAATCAGCTTAACGCAGGAAGATGGTGTACTTACGTTTACACGTCCTTCTGATTCAAAAGAACATAAGGCGCTACACGGTTTGTACAGAGCGCTTATCAACAATATGATTGTTGGTACATCTACAGGTTTTACAAAGCAATTGGAGCTTGTAGGGGTAGGATACAGAGCATCTCACAGTGGTCAAAAATTAGAATTGGCACTTGGGTTTTCTCACGGTATCGTATTAGAACTTCCAAAAGAAGTAACAATAGATACTTTGACTGAAAAGGGTAAAAACCCAATCATTACATTATCTTCTTACGATAAACAACTTCTTGGAATGGTGGCTGCAAAGATCAGATCTTTCAGAAAACCTGAACCTTACAAAGGAAAAGGTGTGAGATTCGTGGGTGAAAACATCAGAAGAAAAGCCGGTAAATCTGCATAAAATTTAAGAAAATGGCATTAACAAAAGTTGAAAAACGAATCAGAATCAAAAGAAGAGTAAGAGGTAAGATTTCAGGATCTGCAGAATTACCAAGATTATCTGTATTCAAAAGTAATAAAGAGATCTACGCTCAATTGGTAGATGATAAAGACGGTAAAACATTAGTATCAGCTTCTTCTAGAGAGAAGGGCGTAGATGCTAAAGGTACAAAAACTGAAGTATCTGCAGCTGTAGGTAAAGCTATCGCAGCTAAAGCTAAAGCAGCAGGTATCGAGAATGTTGTGTTTGATAGAAATGGTTTTGTATACCACGGTAGAGTGAAAGCTCTTGCTGACGGTGCTAGAGAAGCAGGTCTTAAATTCTAATTTTAAAATTCAGAAATTATGTTAGATAGTAATATAGAAAGAGTTAAACCTGGAGGATTAGAATTAAAAGATCGTCTGGTTGCTGTTAACAGAGTAACTAAAGTAACAAAAGGTGGTAGAGCATTCGGTTTTTCTGCAATTGTTGTTGTAGGTAACGAAGATGGTGTTATCGGTTACGGACTTGGTAAATCTAAGGAAGTGGCTTCTGCTATTGCAAAAGCAGTAGAAGATGCTAAGAAAAACTTGGTAAAAGTACCAGTTGTAAACCACACTATCCCTCACCAGACTTCTGCAAGATACGGTGGTGCAGACATCTTCCTAAGACCAGCGTCTCACGGTACAGGGCTTATCGCCGGTGGTGCGGTACGTGCGGTATTGGAGTCTGCAGGTGTACACGATGTATTGTCAAAATCAAAAGGTTCTTCTAACCCGCATAACGTGGTGAAAGCTACTTTCAACGCATTATTGGATATCAGAAGACCAGAAGAGATTGCAAGAATGAGAGGAGTTTCTCTAAGTAAAGTGTTTAACGGTTAATATTATAATAATGGCAACAATTAAAGTAAAACAAGTAAGAAGCGCTATTAATAGATCTAAGACCCAAAAAAGAACGCTTGAAGCTTTAGGATTTAAAAAACTTCACCAAGTTGTAGAACACGAAGCTACACCTTCCATCTTAGGAATGATCGCTTCTGTGAGCCACTTATTAGAAGTTCAGAAATAAGACAATAGACATAGAGGCAAGAGACTTATCATATAGTCTCTTATCTCTTATCTTTTAATCTATAATCTAAATACAACAATGAATTTAAATAATTTACAACCATCAGCTGGTTCTACATTCAGTACAAAAAGAATTGGTAGAGGCCAGGGAAGTGGATACGGTGGTACTTCTACAAAAGGACATAAAGGTCAAAAAGCGAGAGCTGGTTATTCTCAGAAAATCGGTTTCGAAGGTGGACAGATGCCTTTGCAAAGAAGATTACCTAAATTTGGTTTCAAAAATATTAATAGAAAAGAGTTTAGAGCTATCAATCTAGATACTATCCAAACTTTGATCGATACCAAAAACATTACCGGTGATATCACTAGAGAAGTTTTGGTAGAAAACGGTCTTGCATCTAAAAACGAATTGGTGAAAATCCTTGGTAGAGGTGATTTGAAATCTGGTGTTTCTATCTCTGCTGATAAATTTACCAAATCTGCGGAAGAGGCAATCAACAAAGCTGGAGGTAAAGCAATTACTCTTTAATTAGTACTAATGAAAGAATTTATACAAACACTCAAAAACATTTGGAGCCTGAAAGAGCTGAGAGATAAGATTATCCTTACACTTTCTCTGGTCCTTGTGTATAGATTCGCTTCGTATGTTTCTCTTCCGGCTATTAACATGGCAGAAGTAGGGAACTTACTACAACATTACCAAAAACAAGGCGGGAACCAACAAGGTGCCGGCCTTTTGGGTTTATTATCATCATTCACCGGAGGGGCATTTAGCCGTGCTTCTATTATGGCATTAGGTATTATGCCGTATATCTCCGCATCTATTATTGTACAGCTGATGGGTATGGCAATACCATATCTTCAGAAATTGCAAAAGGACGGAGAAAGTGGACGAAATACCTTGAACCAGATTACCAGATGGCTTACCATTGGGGTTTGTCTTGTACAGGCACCCTCTTATCTTACATCGGTGACACAGTTCTTTTTACCTTATTCACAATTCCAGTCAGCGTATTATATAGATCCAGCGTCTATCATGTTCTGGTTGCCAAGTATTGTGATCCTAGTTGCAGGTTCTTTATTTGCAATGTGGCTTGGGGAGAAGATTACCGATAAAGGGATTGGTAACGGTATTTCCATCCTTATTATGGTGGGTATCCTTGCGGATCTTCCAACAGCATTTTACCAGGAAGTTATTACACAGAATGGTAAAGGTGGTCTTGGAAGCATCATGATTTTGATTGAGGTGGTATTTTGGTTATTGGTAATCCTTTTGGCAATTGTACTTTCTGTTGCAGTAAGGAAAATTCCAATTCAGTATGTGAGTAGGGCACAGGCAAGAGGCGGTGTGAGCAGAAACCTAATGGAAGGAGCCAGACAATGGATCCCGCTAAAGGTGAATGCAGCTGGTGTAATGCCAATCATCTTTGCTCAGGCATTGATGTTTGTACCAGGCTTGCTAACCAAGGTAGACGAATCTAATACATTTTTGGCAGGATTCAAAAATGTGTTTAGCTGGCAGTACAATGTGCTGTTTGCGTTATTGATTATAATATTCTCATTTTTCTATACGGCAATTACCATTCCTGTAAATCAGATGGCTGATGATCTAAAGCGTAATGGTGGATTGATCCCTAAGGTAAGACCCGGGAAAGAGACGGCAGATTATCTGGATGATATTTTATCCAAAATAACCTTGCCAGGTGCAATTTTTTTATCTATCTTTGCAGTCCTTCCGGCCATAGTGCACGGAGCGTTTGTTCAGACAGATAGATTTGCCCTGTTTTTCGGGGGAACATCCCTGTTAATTATGGTTGGCGTTATCCTAGATACCGTTCAGCAAATTAACACCTATCTGCTGAACCATCATTATGATGGGTTGATGCAATCTAAATTATCAAGATCATCAAACCTTTAATAGAATAAATGGCAAAACAGAAACATATAGAACAAGACGGCGTTATTACGGAAGCACTTTCCAATGCGCAGTTTCGTGTAGAACTAGAAAATGGGCACATGTTAATTGCCCATATTTCTGGTAAAATGAGAATGCATTATATAAAACTCTTACCTGGAGACAAGGTAAGACTCGAACTCTCTCCTTATGACTTGACTAAAGGGAGAATAACTTTTAGATATTAAAAATAACAAAATGAAGGTTAGAGCATCTATCAAAAAAAGAAGTGCTGATTGCAAAATTGTACGCAGAAAAGGTGTACTTTTCGTAATTAACAAGAAGAACCCTAAATTTAAACAAAGACAAGGTTAAGAACCGATTAAATTATGGCGAGAATTTCAGGTATTGATTTACCAAAGAACAAAAGAGGCGTTATTGGACTTACTTATATCTACGGTATCGGTAAGAGCACAGCTTCAGAAATTTTGAAAAACGCTGGAATCAGCGAAGACAAGAAAGTCAACGAATGGAATGACGATGAATTGGCTGCAATCAGAAACTACATCACCGAAAATGTAAAAGTAGAAGGTGAGTTGAGATCTGAAGTGCAATTGAACATCAAGCGATTGATGGACATAGGATGCCAACGAGGAATACGTCACAGACTGGGATTACCTTTAAGAGGCCAAAGAACTAAAAACAATTCTAGAACCCGTAAAGGAAAGAGAAAAACTGTTGCTAACAAGAAAAAGGCAAGTAAATAATCTGTAGAATTAATTATGGCAAAACAAACTAAAGTTGTTAAAAAAAGAAAAGTAAAGGTTGAGGCTATTGGTGAAGCGCATATTCAGGCTTCTTTCAATAACATCATCATTTCTTTAACAAATAAAAACGGAGAGGTTATCTCTTGGGCATCTGCCGGTAAAATGGGTTTCAGAGGTTCTAAGAAAAACACGCCTTTCGCTGCTCAGATGGCAGCTGAGAACTGTTCTCAGGTTGCTTTCGAAGCCGGTCTTAGAAGAGTTAAGGTATATGTGAAAGGCCCTGGTGCAGGTAGAGAATCTGCTATCAGAACCCTTCATAACTCAGGTATCGAAGTAAGTGAAATCGTTGACGTGACACCTATGCCACACAATGGTTGTAGACCACCTAAAAGAAGAAGAGTATAATCTTTTAATCTCAAATCTAAAACAATGGCAAGATATATTGGACCTAAAACAAAAATTGCTAGAAAATTTGGTCAGGCAATTTACGGAGACGATAAAAACTTCGAAAAAAGAAAAAATCAACCACCAGGACAACACGGTCCTAACAAAAGAAGAGGTGCAAAAAAATCAGAATACGCTGTACAGCTTGCTGAAAAGCAAAAAGCTAAATACACATATGGTATTCTTGAGAAACAATTTGCTAACCTTTTTAGCAAGGCTCACAGAAGCAAAGGTGTAACCGGTGAAGTACTACTTCAACTTTGCGAATCGAGATTGGATAACGTAGTGTACAGATTAGGTTTTGCTAAAACCAGAGCTGCTGCAAGACAATTGGTTTCTCACAGACACATCACTGTGAACGGAGAGCTGGTAAACATCCCTTCTTATTTGTTAAAAGCTGGTGACGAGATCACTGTAAGAGAGAAATCAAAATCTCTTGAAGTAATCTCTGATGCTTTGGCTTCTAAAGCAAATTATGAGTGGTTACAATTCAATGACGAGAAAAAAACTGGTACTTTTACAAGTGCACCTGAGAGAATTCAGATCCCTGAAGATATCAAGGAACAGTTAATCGTCGAATTATACTCTAAATAATAATTTTTTCAAATTTTTGCTCAACCAGACTATGGCAATTTTAACATTTATAAAACCCGATAAAGTAATCCTGTTAAACTCAACTGATTTTAAAGGACAATTCGAATTCAGACCTTTGGAACCAGGTTTCGGGCTTACAATCGGTAATGCATTGAGAAGAGTTTTACTCTCTTCTCTGGAAGGATATGCTATTTCATCTATCAAAATAGAAGGCGTAGAGCACGAATTTTCAACTATACCGGGAGTGATCGAAGATGTTACAGAGATCATTCTTAATCTTAAACAATTACGTCTAAAAGCTAAAACTGAAAATCCGGGTAACGAGCAGGTAACTGCAAAAGTAACCGGGAAAGAAGTAGTTACAGCTGGAGATTTAGGAGCTTCGATGGCTAACTTTGAGGTTCTTAACCCTGAGTTGCTAATCGCTACTTTGGCTAAAGATGTTACTTTTGAAATTACCTTCAATATCGAGAAAGGAAGAGGATATGTTCCGTCTGATCAGAACAAATCTAACAATGCTCCTGTTGGGACTATTGCGATCGACTCTATCTTTACACCGATTAAGAAAGTGCAGTACAGTATAGAAAATTACCGTGTAGAGCAAAAAACAGACTACGAAAAATTGGTATTGGATATCGAAACTGACGGATCTATCACACCTCAGAACGCTTTAACCGAAGCTTCTAAGATCTTGATCTATCACTTCATGCTTTTCTCTGATGAAAGAATTACTCTTGAAACAGAAGCTGTAAAAGCATCTATCCAGTATGATGAAGAAACACTTCACACAAGACAACTACTTAAGTCAAAACTAGCAGATATGGATCTTTCTGTAAGAGCCCTTAACTGTTTGAAAGCTGCGGAAGTAGAGACTCTTGGGGAATTGGTTTCTTTCAGTAAGTCTGATTTGATGAAATTCAGAAATTTTGGTAAAAAATCTTTAACAGAACTTGAAGAATTGGTTCATTCAAAGGGACTAAATTTCGGGTTTGATGTTGCAAAATATAAGTTAGACGCTGATAAATAATCCTTAAAATGAGACACGGAAAGAAAATAAATCACTTAGGTAGAACAGCTCCACACAGAAAAGCTATGCTTTCTAATATGGCTTGTTCCCTAATTGAACATAAAAGAATCAACACTACTGTTGCTAAAGCGAAAGCTTTAAGAGTTTACGTGGAACCAATCCTTACTAAAGCTAAAGAAGATACAACGCACAATAGAAGAATAGTTTTCTCTTACTTACAAAGTAAAGAAGCTGTTACAGAATTGTTCAGAACTGTAGCTCCTAAAATTGCTGAAAGAAACGGTGGTTACACAAGAATCATCAAGACTGGTTTCAGACCTGGTGATGCTGCTGATACAGCTTTAATCGAATTGGTAGATTTCAACGATATCTACAATCCAAACGAAGCTGAGAAAAAAACGACCAGAAGAAGCAGAAGATCTACTGCTGCTCCTAAAAAAGAAGCTGCTGCTGTTGTAGAAGCTCCTGAAGCTAAAGTTGAAGAAGCTCCGGCTGCTGATACTGCTAAAGAAGAAAAAACTGAAGAATAATATTCTTAAGTTTTTGAAATAGAAAAAGCCATCTCATTAGAGATGGCTTTTTTGGTTTGATTTAGTTTTAAATTAGTAGTTGGATGGTTTCATATAATTAATGATTGTAATATCACATAAAGGCGTTATAACTTAAAGATGACAAAGTTATTTATATTAGATAATATGTAGATAAGTTAGATTTAATTAAACATAAAAAACCGGGAGATATTCATCTTCCGGTTTATAAATTAACTCACCTCTTAATGTCGCTATCTATTCAACATTAATAACGGTTTCTATCTCTGGAGCAAACTGCTTAATGGTGTTTTCCACACCCAATTTCATTGTCGATGTGCTTATATTACAACTTGAGCAATGTCCCAACAATCGTACAGTTACAGTTTTTTCCTGGATGTCTACCAGCTCTATATCACCGCCATCTTTGTTTAAAAAAGGACGAATACTTTCTAAGGCTTCCAAAACCTTGCCTGTAAGTCCAGTTTTGATTAGGTTTGTGTCGTTCATAATATTATTTTTTCTTAGGTGAGCAACCTGCCATAGTTGTAATTTTAACAGCTTCTGTAGGTGGCAAATTGGTATTTCTCTCCACAAGACTCTCTATCATATTTTGTGCTGTTTTGGTATAGACTTCAGCAATTTTTGAATTCTCTTGCAAGGCTGCAGGCCTTCCTACATCACCAGCTTCACGGATACTCTGTACCAATGGGATCTCACCTAAAACAGGAATACCCAAATCTTCGGCCATAAATTGAGCACCCTGCTTTCCAAAGATATAATATTTATTCTCTGGTAACTCTTCTGGTGTGAAATAAGCCATATTTTCAATCAGTCCTAAAACCGGAATATTAATACTCTCCATATTAAACATTGCAATACCTTTTCTTACATCTGCCAATGCAACATGTTGTGGCGTACTTACAATGACAGCACCTGTCACAGGAACTTCCTGAATGATGGAAAGATGAATGTCACCTGTTCCAGGAGGAAGATCTATCAAAAGGAAATCAAGTTCTCCCCAGTCTGCATCGCGGATCATTTGATTCAGTGCTTTAGAAGCCATTGGGCCTCTCCAAACCACAGCCTGATTTGCACCAGAAAAATAACCAATAGACAGCATTTTGACGCCATAATTTTCTATTGGTTTCATCAGGTTTCTGCCGTTGACTTCTACGGAGATTGGCTTTTGACCTTCGGTATCCAACATGGTTGGCACAGATGGGCCATAGATGTCTGCATCCAACAACCCAACTTTGAATCCCATTTTAGCCAAGGTAACAGCAAGATTAGCAGCCACTGTAGATTTACCAACTCCGCCTTTTCCAGAAGCGATGGCAATAATATTCTGAATACCGGGAATCTGTTTCCCTTTAATCTCATTGGTAGGAGGTGTTGCTGGTAATTCAGGGGAAACGATTTTCAATTTGAGGTTGATATTTTCCCCAAATTCTGAAGCGAAGGCCTGTTTCATAGCCACTTCAAGCTTTTTCTTCTCGTGCATGGCAGGGGAATGCGCAGTCATATCAATGTAGACATCATCACCCATTACCTGAAAATTATTCACAAGATCATCAACTTCTATCTCTTTCAGAAAATCCTGAACTTTCGATTTCGTCAGCATAAATTTATTATTCTTAAATGATTACAAATTTACGGATTTTAAAATTAAATTGGAATTAATACAATTTGCGATTTTGTCTATATGGATGATTTTTGGCAGTTAAAAATAATACTTAAAGTGGTCAAAAACATGATTTTTTAATCTTTAAATTAATCTTCAAGCTGTCCCTCCCACTTACTCACGGCAGAAGTTGCCAATGCATTGCCTAATACATTCGTCATACTTCTTCCCATGTCGCAGAAATGGTCGATTGGTAAAATTAACGCAATTCCCTCAACTGGGATATCAAACATGCCACAGGCCGCGACGATGATGACGAGACTTGCCCTAGGCACCCCTGCAATCCCTTTACTTGTGAGCATCAGGACTAGGAGCATAATAATCTGCTGACCCAAAGGCATATCGATGCCATAAATCTGCGCAATGAATATGGAGGCAAATGTCATGTACATCATGCTGCCATCCAGATTAAAAGAGTATCCTAGAGGTAAAATAAACGAAACAATCCTACTGTTGCAACCAAATCTTTCCAATTCTTCCACCAGTTTAGGAAAAACCGCTTCGGAACTTGTGGTTGAAAAGGCAATCAGCAACGGCTCTTTAATTCTCCTTAGTAATTCAAAAAGTCGCTTGCCCAATATGAGGTATCCAACCAAAAGAAGTACAATCCAAAGTATAGCCAATGCGAAAAAGAAATCTCTTAGGTAGATCGCATAGACTTTAAAGATTTCAAAACCATTGGTTGCAACTACTGCCGCAATAGCACCGAAAACCCCTAGTGGTGCCACCCACATGATATAACCTACCATCTTTAGGATGGCATGTGAGATAATATCAAGGCCTTTGATCACCGGTTTCACATAATCCTCACCCATGGCCGATAATGCAATCCCAAACATGACGGAAAAGACTACTATCTGTAATACTTCGTTGGTAGCAAATGCTTCAAACAAACTCTTTGGAATCACGTGTTTTACAAAATCTTCCATTGTAAATCCTTTACTGCTGCTTACAATTTCTGATGCAGAGGAGGCATCCTGAATCGGCAGTTGTGTTACGTGGCCAGGCTCCAGCCAGTTGACCAATGCCAAACCAATCATAAGCGATGCTAAAGAAGCGGTGATAAACCACAACATTGCTTTTGTTCCAACACGGCCAACCATTTTGATATCGCCCATTTTTGCAATACCAACAACCAGCGTGGAAAAAACCAGCGGAGCAATAATCATCTGGATAAGCCGTATAAAAACTGTTCCCAGTAATTTTACATTTTTCGAGAATCCGTCTGCAGAATCCGGGTAAGCAGTATGTACGGTGCCACCCAAGATAACGCCCAAAACCAAGGCAATGATAATGGCGAGAAACAGTTTGTTTTGACCTTTCATAAAAATTTTTCTAGATGTTCTTCAGGCTATCTTTTACCATTTATCACTTGAATAGGAAATAAGGAGCCTCGTAAAAATTGTAATTGAACAAAACTAATATTTTTGAAAGAATTATGGTCGATTTTTTAAATTAATATTAATAAACAATAGCAAAAGGATTCTTTTCAGCATCATAAACATAAAGTATCATTCACGTACAGTTTAAATTAGAACTCGTTCTTTGTATAAATATGATTATCAATGAAATTGCCATATCTAGTACGCTACCACTTTGAAATAAATTCTAACCGTTTATGAAAAGGGATGTCGAAATTGTTATTATTTCGGATGTGCACCTGGGGACTTATGGATGCAAGGCAAAGGAACTTTTGCGGTACCTCAATTCGGTACGGCCGGGAACATTGATTTTGAATGGGGATATTATAGATATATGGCAGTTTAAAAAGTCTTACTTCCCAAAGTCTCATCTTAAAGTGGTTAAAAAACTGATTTCATTCGCCACAAAGGGAACCGATGTTTTCTACATTACGGGTAATCATGATGAGGCATTTAGAAACTTTACAGATTTTGAACTAGGGAAACTGAAATTGTGCAACAAACATGTATTGCAGTTAGGAGCAAAGAAAGCTTGGATTTTCCATGGTGATGTTTTTGATGCATCTGTGCAGCATTCCAAATGGATTGCTAAATTGGGGGGTAAGGGTTATGACCTTTTAATTGCTTTTAACAACTTGGTAAATTGGGCTTTGGAAAAGGCGGGACAGGAAAAATATTCGTTCTCCAAAAAGATCAAGAATAATGTAAAAAAAGCGGTAAAATATATCGGTGATTTTGAATTAACAGCGTCGGAACTAGCTATTGAGAAGCATTTTGATTTTGTGATTTGCGGACATATACATCAGCCTCAGATTAGAGAAGTTAGTAGCAAAAAAGGGACATGTATGTACCTTAATTCTGGCGATTGGGTAGAGAACCTCTCTGCGCTGGAGTATGACAATGGCTCCTGGAATCTCTTTATATATGATGATCACAAGCATCTTTTGCTTGACGATCAAGAAGTAGAAGATCTCAAAGGAATTGATAGTGCCGAACTTCTAAAACTTGTAACACAGATTGTTTAAGACAATTATTTTTAAAAATAAAATACCAAACCAAAATATATTTAATCAATGAAAATATTATATGCCTTCCAGGGGACAGGAAATGGACATCTCGCAAGAGCTCAAGAGATTATTCCTATTCTCAAGAAACATGCTTTGGTAGATACATTGATTAGCGGGCACCAGACGCAGCTAAAATCAGATTTCGATATCGATTTCAGATTTCGAGGTGTCTCACTTCTTTATAATAAGGTGGGTGGTCTTTCTTATAAAAGAACACTCTTACAAAACAGCTTTTGTAAGGCTGCAAAAGTGGTGCGCGATCTTGATCTTTCGGCCTACGATCTTATAATTAATGACTTTGAGCCTTTGACGGGTTGGGCTGCCAAAATGAAGAATTATCCCATTATAGAACTTAGTCATCAGGCTTCGTTAACCTTTAAGGAAACACCCAAACCTGTTAAAAAAGATTGGTTTGGCAATATGGTTTTGAAATATTATGTACCGTGCGAAAGGAAAATAGGTTTTCATTTTGAAAATTACAATGCACAAATAAAGAAACCCGTTATCCGAAGAAAGATCAGAAATCTGGAACCTCATAATAAAGGGCATTATGTTGTTTATCTTCCCAGTTTTTCTGATGAAGTGATTACTAACTTTCTTACGCGGATAGATGTAGAGTGGAAAGTCTTTTCTAAATATGCCAAACATCACCAGAAATTTGGCAACGTTGAAATATTTCCCATAGATGAAAAAAAGTATCTGGACTTTTTTGAATCTTGCGAAGGCATCCTTTGTAATGCTGGGTTTGAGACACCTGCTGAAGCCCTTTTTATGCACAAAAAATTGTTCGTTATTCCAATAGAAAACCAGTACGAGCAGGAGTGCAATGCTTTTGCATTGGATAAGTTGGGTGTGGCTAACGCAGATAAGCTGGATCCTGTTAAGATAAGGGATTGGATTAATTCGCAATCCCATTTAAAGGTTGATTACCCCAACAATATCGAATCGATTATTATGAACGAAGTTCTTAATACATAAAAAAAACCTGCAAACTGCAGGTTTTTTATTTTAATAAGTTAGGCTTTTAAATACCTTGAATAGGCATAGCCTTCTTCACCGTCTTTGGTTTTAATTTTCCACCAGTCGTCGGATGACTGTTCTACCAATGTCACCACTTCTCCTTTTGCAGCTTTACCAACAACAGCAGCATCTGTAGAAGGATCTTTTCTGATATTAAGATTGGTTTCATCTGTAGCCACTGTTAAAGAGGTACCTGCAGAAAGTCCAGAAACCTGAACATCTATATTGATATCTGTCGCCGTGTAAGAAGGGTCTATTGCTCCCAAAGCATTCCAAACGCTGTCTTTAGAACTACTGTTTCCTGCCTTACCGGTAATATATAAAACACCATCTTGCTCCTGAACTGATAAGTCTGATAATCCTGCTGACTGCGCTGCAGCAATTACACTTGAATATTTGTCTTGTAAACTCATTACTGATTATTTTACTGTGATTTTGTTATCGTATTTTCCAATTTTAAGGGCATCAACAGATTCCTTAACCTTTCTTGCATTAGCAGATGTTGTAGATCCTGTTAGAGTAAGAGTTCCGTTAACATCTTCTGCTTTCACACCAGGGATATCTTTTACCGCAGTATTAACTTTTTGCAGTATTGTTGCATCTACTTTATTAACTGTCACAGGTGCGGCAGCTGGTGCTACAGTCGCCATATCATGAACATCTTTGATACCTTGTACTTTTTTTAACGCATCAATAGCAGCCTGTTTATCAGCTTCGGTAGAAAAAACACCACTAAGGTGAGCTTGCCCTTCTTTCACCTCAACCGAGGTTCCTGGATACGCTGTAATTGCTGTTGTTGCTTGTGAAGTAAGTTCTGCATCCGATACTTTCTTTTTACATGATACCGCTGTCATAGACACCATTAGCGCTAGAGCAGCAATTTTGAGTGATTTTTTCATAGTATAAAAAATTATTTTATTGTGTTTTATAGTTATTAAAACTTATGCCAAAATAGTTCATTTAAAGTTTTGAGAAAGATTTGGCTTTTGCATAGGAGTAAAGTTAACAACTTTTTTTAAGGGGCAATAAAAATTAATTAAAATTAACACTCATTGTGATGGGTACATCAGCTCTAATTTTGTGATTAGATTATCTCCTAATATTAGTGTGCTGATAATTACGCACCACAAACTGAAGGCCGGTTTCAAGAATTTCGCCCATCGTTGTGCATTTTTTGAACTGCGAATTGTAGGTGAGTTTCTGTAGTGCCGTCCGTAGTTCATCGATTTTTTCAGGACTTGATAATTCTTCAGATCGCATCGCACTCATCAAATTAAGAAAACGATGATGACTGCTGAGGATTCTTTTCGAAACTGAAGAACGCACCTCTTTCCTGTATTGCTCCACAGAACTGGGTTTCAGTTTTTCTGTTACCAATTCCACCATTTTTTGATTCTCTTTAAAATATTGCGGAAGGTAAATCTTTAGATTACCTTCATAAGATTGCTGGTCAAAGTCGATTGGCCTTATCCTGTAAACCACCTGATCAAAATCGTGAACAGGTATAACAACATAATTGTACGACCGCATATCACCCAGTAGCCCCAGCATACAACGTTCATTAAATTTTACAAACTCTTTGGCAATCTGGGCTTTTTCTCTTTCTGTACATTTGGGTAAATGATCCGCAATAAAAATATCACCCGGAATCCCTAGGATATGCTCTTCTATCAATGTGTCCTCATGAATGAGATAATTAATTCTGTTGAATGAGATAATATCTTCCATCTCCAATCCATAGAGTCTGGAGGCATCGGCTTTTTTGATGTAGAAATTGGTGTAATTATCGTTGAGGATATTACGAACTCGTATTCTAAAGGGTTTTGAATTCCCAAATGTACAGTAGTGGATAGAATCAACAGTTAGAAAGGGTAAAACATCCTGATCACCATCCGAATGCAGTAATGTGTAGATTTTATTGAGGCTGGCCTCTATCTCCCTGTGTTCATGTTCTGAGTAATAAACGCTGAGCCACAAACTGGCTTTTCCATCCTTATCTTCCACCATAGTGTAACCGGAAAATCGTAGAAGATCGTCATAATGAAAACGAAATCCCGTTACGCGATTATTTTCCTCCAGATATTTCTGAAGATCTGTGGAAACCGCATAGATCGGTTTTCGGAATTCTATTTTGACGTCTTTCATAGGATATTCACTGACTGAAATTTTAAGATAAAACCATCATTAGAAAACCGAATATTATTTGGCTTCAGGCTTTCCGTAATGGTTAAGGTTATTAATTTCTGTTTTGTTTCGGTTCTCTTCAATTGTATTCTTCGAGGTTTCTGTATTTTTGTCAAGATCACTTTTAGGATACTGCTCAGCAGGATTCGCTTTGCAAGCGCCTAGACATATCAATGGAATTAATAGGTATAATTTTTTCATTCTGGACATTTTTTATAAAATTAAGTAAAAAACCTCAAAGAAAATTCCTTGAGGTTTTAATTTATAATTAGCATTAACGGCGAATAATTTATTGATTGGCTATAAACTACATATTTCTTCTATATTTTCCGCCCACTTCAAACAGAGCATTGGTAATCTGACCAAGCGAACAATATTTCACGGCATCCATCATCACTTCAAATAAGTTTTGCTGATTGATAGCAGCATGTTGAAGATTTTTTATAGCATCTTCAGATTTTGCTTCATTGGCTTTATGAAAATTTTCCAAATTATGAATTTGTTGCTGCTTTTCTTCTTCCGTAGAACGGATGACTTCTCCCGGAAGCACCGTTGGTGAGCCGTCTTTTCCGAGAAAAGTATTGACTCCGATGATTGGGTATTCGCCGGTATGTTTCAGCCATTCATAATGCATCGATTCTTCCTGGATTTTTGAACGTTGGTACATCGTTTCCATAGCACCCAAAACGCCACCTCTTTCCGTAATTCTGTCGAATTCTGCATAAACGGCTTCTTCCACCAAATCCGTCAATTCTTCAATAATGAAGGAACCTTGAAGCGGATTTTCGTTTTTCGCCAATCCTAATTCTTTATTGATAATCAACTGAATCGCCATTGCTCTTCTCACGGATTGCTCAGTCGGAGTGGTAATCGCTTCGTCATAAGCATTGGTATGCAATGAGTTACAGTTGTCATAGATTGCGTAAAGTGCTTGTAACGTTGTTCTAATATCGTTGAAATCAATTTCCTGAGCGTGAAGTGATCGTCCCGAAGTTTGAATATGATATTTCAACATCTGGCTTCTTTCGTCGGCGCCGTATTTCAGTTTCATCGCTTTAGCCCAAATTCTTCTTGCCACACGCCCGATTACTGAATATTCAGGGTCGATTCCGTTGGAGAAGAAGAACGATAAGTTGGGTGCAAAATCATTGATGTCCATTCCTCTTGACAAATAATATTCCACATACGTGAAACCGTTTGCCAACGTAAATGCCAACTGTGAAACCGGATTGGCGCCCGCTTCCGCAATGTGATACCCGGAAATGGAAACCGAGTAGAAGTTTCTTACTTTTTCTTTGATGAAGTATTCCTGAACGTCACCCATTAATCTCAAAGCAAATTCAGTGGAGAAAATACAGGTATTCTGAGCCTGGTCCTCTTTTAAGATATCAGCCTGAACAGTTCCACGAACAGTCGCGATGGTTTTAGCTTTAATTTCAGCATAAACATCGGCAGGAATCACTTCATCACCTGTAATCCCTAATAATTTTAAGCCTAAACCATTGTTGGAAGGGGGCAATTCTCCGTTATATTTTGGTCTAGCCAAGCCTTTATCGTCGAATTTCGCTTTTAAAACTTCCTCAACCTTAGACTCAAGCTTATTCTCAGCAATGTATTTTTCCACATTCTGATCGATGGCCGCATTCATAAAGAAAGCCAACAGCATCGGCGCAGGGCCGTTGATCGTCATTGAAACAGAAGTTAATGCATTGACCAAGTCAAATCCAGAATATAGTTTTTTAGCATCATCCAAAGTGGCGATTGAAACTCCTGCATTTCCGATCTTACCGTAAATATCCGGTGGTATAGCAGGATCTTGCCCGTAGAGTGTTACTGAATCGAAAGCTGTTGATAAACGTTTCGCAGGCATTTCAGCAGAAACATAGTGAAATCTTCTGTTGGTTCTTTCGGGACCTCCTTCTCCGGCGAACATTCTCGTTGGGTCTTCTCCGGTTCTTTTGAAAGGGTAAATTCCGGCTGTAAAAGGAAATCCTCCCGGCAGATTTTCCTGACCTTTCCATTTGATCAAATCTCCCCAATCATTGTACTTTGGGAATGCTATTTTTGGAATTCTTAGATGGGATAAAGATTCTGTTGAAGTCTCCACTTTAATTTCTGTTCCTCTTACAAAGTATGAATAAAACTCTTCGTGGAAATCTTTTTTTGTATCATCCCAGGTTTTTAGGAAGTCAATGTTTTCTTGTTGAAGTTCTTTTTCGGCTTTTTGATATTCAGCATCTAAAGTTTCATTGGAAATGATGTTTTTAACGCCGTCAATATGATACATTTTTCTCGCCAGTTCAGCCTGTTTCTCGATGTTTTCATCATATATTCTGTTATTTTCAACAATTTCAGAAAGGTACCGAACTCTTTTTGGGGGGATAATCGTTACTTCATCTGTGATTTCATGCTCTACAAATCCTTTTAGATTTAAATCAGTAAATTTATCGTTGATTTTAGAAACCAATCTATTATACAGTTCCGTTGTTCCGTGGTCGTTGAATTGGGATGCTTTTGTGGCATAAACCGGCATTTCGTCCAATGGTTGTTCCCACAATAAATGGTTTCTCTGAAACTGTTTTCTAACGGCTTGAAGTGCATCCAAAGCGCCACGTTTATCTGATTTATTTAAAGCCACCAAATCTGCATAATCTAGCATATCGATTTTTTCCAATTGTGTGGAAGCGCCATATTCAGGTGTCATTACATACATGGAAACATCGGCAAAATCCGAAACTTCCGAACCGGATTGTCCAATCCCTGAAGTTTCCAAAATAATTACATCAGGATGCGCCAATTTCAAAACATTCAAAGCGGAATGAATGAAAGGAGAAACCGAAACGTTGTTCTCTCTCGTCGCCATCGAACGCATATAAACCCTCGGGTCATTAATTGCATTCATACGGATTCTGTCGCCCAAAAGTGCGCCTCCGGTTTTCTTTTTTGAAGGGTCAATTGAAATGATAGCAATTTTTTTATCTGGATTTGAACGTAAAAAACGTCTTACCAATTCGTCCGTTAAGGAAGATTTTCCTGCTCCGCCCGTTCCCGTGATACCGATGATGGGGATATTTAAACCTTTTGATTTTTCGTCAATCGCTTTTACCAATTCAGGTTTTTCTTCTGAGAAGTTTTCAACCGCTGAGATGACTTTAGCAATACTTGTTGGGTTTTCAAAGCTGATGTCGTCTAGATCATCTGGGTTAACCTCTTTTCCTGTTGCAAAATCAGATCTTTTTACCAAATCATCGATCATTCCCTGCAAACCCAACTCACGGCCGTCATCGGGAGAATAAATGCGGTCGATGCCGTAATCCATCAAATCTTTGATTTCTTCCGGCAGGATTACACCGCCGCCGCCGCCGAAAATTTTGATTTGTGGCGAGTTTTTCTCTCTTAGAAGATCGTAGATATATTTAAAATATTCGTTATGACCACCTTGATAAGATGTTAAGGCAATCGCGTTGGCATCTTCCTGAATGGCTGTGTTCACAACTTCCTCTGCCGATTTGTCGTGACCAAGGTGAATGACTTCACATCCCGTTCCTTGGATCACACGACGCATGATATTGATGGCCGCGTCGTGACCATCGAACAACGATGCAGCGGTAACGATTCTTACTTTATTTTTAGGCGTATATTTTGAGGTTTCCATTTCTTGAAATCGATTGTTTCCAAAGATAATATTTTTTAGAAAACAGCAAATTTCAGAAATCAATCACAAAAACTAACTAACATTTGTTAGTTTAATAAAAAAGTGTATTTTTGAATCAATCACATTCAAATTGTTAAAGCGTAAAATAATAGTTTGAATGTCAAATGTTTAAATATGCAAATCACAGAAGAACATTTTTTAAACAAAGAATTGAGTCTAACTGATTTACTCAAATCGGCTTATCGTCTGATGTTTACCGCAAAAACAATGACCGATTTGTTTGAGCAGGAAAAAAAGATAACCTCGAAATACGTTCATGCCACTTCCCGCGGACACGAAGCCATTCAGTTGGCGTTGGGAATGCAGTTATTGCCACAAGATTTTGTGAGCCCTTATTATAGAGATGATTCAATTCTTTTGGGCGTTGGATTAACGCCTTATGAATTGATGCTCCAGCTTTTAGCAAAAAAGGATGACCCATTCTCTGGCGGAAGGACTTATTACGCACATCCAAGTTTAAGAAGAGAGGATTTCCCAAAAATGATTCATCAGAGTTCCGGAACAGGGATGCAAGCCATCCCCACAACTGGAATTGCAATGGGGATGAAATACAAGGAGGAAATCGGGATTGTTGAAAATCTTGAGCAAAAACCAATTGCCGTTTGTTCACTCGGTGATGCAAGCTGTACCGAAGGTGAAGTTTCCGAAGCTTTCCAAATGGCAGCCTTGAAACAATTGCCGATTCTTTACCTTGTTCAGGACAACGAATGGGATATCTCTGCCAACGTAGACGAAATCCGTGCTCAGGATATTACAAAATATATGCAGGGTTTCAACGGTATCGAAACAAGAACCATTGACGGAACGGATTTTATCAAATCTTACGAAACCGTAAAAGAATGCATCAAAATCATCCGTGAAGAAAGACGACCAATGCTGATTCACGCGAAAGTTCCACTATTAAATCATCATACTTCCGGAGTTAGAAAAGAATGGTATCGGGATGATTTGGAAGAATGTCAAAAACAAGACCCATTAATCAAATTAAGAAATGAACTTTCAGAATTCAGCATAGATGATTCCGAAGTTGAATTAATTGAAAAAGAAGTTCAGAATTTGGTAAGAAAGGACTTTGAAAATGCGCTTTTAGCGGAAGATCCAAAACCTGAAGATACTTACAAATACGATTTTGCACCAACACCAATTACGGAAGAAAAAGGCGAACGTTCCCCAAGCGGAAAAACTCCAACTGTAATGGTAGATTGTGCATTATTCGCCATCAGAGAATTGATGCAAAAACATCCGGAAGCTTTATTGTATGGACAAGATGTTGGATTGAGATTGGGGGGCGTTTTTCGTGAAGCCATTACTTTGGCAGCTCAATTTGGAGAGAAAAGAGTTTTCAATACGCCAATTCAGGAAGCATTTATAGTAGGCTCAACGGTTGGAATGAGTGCAGTGGGACTGAAACCTATTGTCGAAGTTCAATTCGCAGATTATATTTGGCCAGGTTTGAACCAGTTATTTACCGAAGTTTCCAGAAGTTATTATTTGTCTAATGGAAAGTGGCCGGTGTCAATGATTCTCAGAGTACCAATTGGCGCTTACGGAAGTGGCGGACCTTACCATTCAAGTTCTGTGGAAAGCGTTTTGTGTAATATAAAAGGAATCAAAATCGCTTATCCTTCAACAGGTGCAGATTTGAAAGGTTTGATGAAAGCCGCCTTCTATGACCCTAATCCTGTTGTAATGCTGGAACACAAAGGATTATATTGGTCAAAAATCGAAGGAACCGAAGCGGCGAAAACTATTGAACCAGATGAGGATTACATCATTCCGTTGGGGAAAGCAAGAGAAGTTTTGCTTTGTGATAATCAAAATGATAAACCAACTTTAACAATCATTACTTATGGAATGGGCGTTTATTGGGCTTCGAGTGCCGCAAAAGAATTTGATAATCAAATCGAAATCATCGATTTAAGAACACTTGCACCTCTGGATGAAAACCGAGTTTTTGAAAGTGTGAAAAAGCATAATAGATGCATTGTTTTGACAGAAGAACCAGTCAATAATAGCTTTGCACAAAGTCTAGCTGCGAGAATTAGTGAAAATTGTTTCAAACATCTGGATGCGCCGGTAAAGGTAGTTGGCGCAAAGAATCTTCCTGCAATTCCTATCAATTCCGAATTGGAGAAAGAGGTTTTACCCAACACAGAAAAATTACTTAAAGAAATAGAAAAGTTGTTGAAATATTAAAATGATGGAAGAAAATATTCTTAACCCGAAAATCAAAATCAATAAAAAGGAATTGATTTTGGAAGAAGCTGCAAAGCTTTTCAAAGAGAAAGGTTTCAGCGGAACCAGTATGCGAGACTTGGCTGAAAAAGTAGGAATGGAAGCCGCAAGTATGTACAATCATATCAAATCCAAAGACGAAATTCTGGAATTGATTTGTTTCAAAATTGCCAATCAATATATTTCGCAATTGCAGGAAATCGAAAACACCAATCAAAGTTTTCAGGATAAACTGAGAGCAATTATTGGACTTCACGTTCAGCTGATTATAGAAGATTCAGCGTCTGTTTCTGTAGCGAATAACGATTGGAAATATCTTTCTGAAGAGAAGAAAAATCAATACAAGCAAATCCGAAAGTCCTACGAAAAAAGCTTTGCCAACATCATAGAACAAGGAATGGAAAGTGGAGAATTCAAAAAAATGAACGTTTCTGTGGCATTATTCACAATGTTATCTTCAATCCGATGGATAGAATTATGGTACAAACCAAGCCGAGAAATCACACCGCAGGAATTGGAAGAAGATTTGAAAACTTTGTTGATGCAGGGTTTAAATAATTAGAATTAAAAGTCATTGTACTTTTTAAATTATACATTTTGCAAATAAGAATGTCAACAACATTTCACCCTTTAATCGTCAAAAAAGTCAAGAAAGAAACTCAAGATTGCGTTTCCGTGAGTTTTGATGTTCCAGCAGAATTATCTGAACAATTCAAATTCATACAAGGACAATATTTGACATTTCGACAAATGAATGGCGAACAAGAGCTTCGTCGTTCTTATTCGATTTGTGCAAGTCCGTGCGAAGGCGAATTAAAAGTCGCTGTGAAAAAAGTTCCTGAAGGTTTGTTCTCTTCTTTTATGAATGAAAACTTGAAGGAAGGCTACGTTCTGGAAGTAATGCCTCCAATGGGAAAATTCTACACAGAACTCAATCCCGAAAACAAAAAAACTTACGTCGCTTTTGCTGCAGGAAGTGGAATCACACCGATTATTTCGATTATTAAATCTGTTTTGAAAAATGAACCGCAAAGTCAGTTTGTTCTGATTTATGGAAACAAAAATAAAGGAACAATTATTTTCAAAGAAGAAATCGAAGCCTTGAAAAACCGTTTTATGGAGCGATTGAGCATTTATCACATTCTCAGTCGCGAAGTTGCAGATGCAGATTTGTTCAGCGGAAGAATCAATTCCGAAAAAGCAGAATCTTTTATTAGGAATATTATTCCGGCAGAAAAAATAGATGAGGTTTTCCTCTGCGGACCAGAAGAAATGATTCTAAGCGTGAGAGATACTTTAATCCAATCAGGTGTTGAGGCAAAGAAAATTCATTTCGAATTATTCTTCAGCGCGGCCTCTGCGGAAAAGAAAAAGGAGCACGATCAGGCAATTAATAAATCCGATGATGATTTTAGCAAAGTCACTGTGAAATTGGATGCAACAGCTTTGACGCTAGATTTAGCTTATCACGGACCAACGATTTTGGACGCCGCTTTACAAAACGGAGCCGATTTGCCGTACGCTTGCAAAGGCGGCGTTTGTGCGACGTGCAAATGCAAATTAGAAAAAGGTGAAGTAGAAATGGACATCAATTATTCCCTCGAAACTGACGAGATTGCAGCAGGATTTATTTTGTCGTGTCAAGCACATCCGCGGTCGGAGGAAGTGGTTGTGAATTTTGATATAAAATAATTCTGTTAAACAAAGATATTATGGAAACAACAGAAATCAATTTAGAAGAACATTTTCAGAATAAAATAGACAGCGAAATCCGTATCGAGCCAAAAGACTGGATGCCTGATGCGTACAGAAAAACCTTGGTTCGCCAGATTTCCCAGCACGCCCATTCCGAGATTGTCGGGATGTTGCCGGAAGCGAATTGGATTACTCGTGCCCCAACTTTAAACCGAAAGAAAATCCTATTGGCAAAAGTTCAGGACGAAGCCGGACACGGACTTTATCTCTATTGTGCTGCCGAAACTTTGGGTGTTACAAGAGATGAAACGATTAATGATTTACATTCCGGAAAAGCCAAATATTCCAGTATTTTCAACTATCCAACTTTGACTTGGGCAGATATGGGCGCAATCGGCTGGTTGGTAGACGGTGCTGCAATTCTGAATCAGGTTCCGCTTTGCAGAGCGTCTTACGGACCTTATGCCAGAGCGATGGTTAGGATTTGCAAGGAAGAAAGTTTCCACCAAAGACAAGGTTACGAGCTGATGATGAAACTCACGCAAGGTTCGCCGGAGCAGAAAGCGATGGCTCAGGATGCCTTCAACCGTTGGTGGTGGCCGACTTTGATGATGTTCGGACCCAAAGATGCCGAATCCGGAAACACAGAACTCTCAATGAAATGGCGCATCAAACGCTTCACCAATGACGAGCTGAGACAGCGTTTCGTAGATGTTTCCATTCCTCAGGCAGAATATCTGGGCTTGACGATTCCCGACCCGGATTTGAAATTCAATGAAGTAACCGGACATTACGAATTCGGAGAAATCGATTGGGACGAATTTTGGAAAGTGGTCAAAGGAAACGGAGCTTGTAACAAAGAAAGAATCGAAACCCGCAAAAAAGCCTTCGATGAAGGCGCTTGGGTAAGAGAAGCGGCAACCGCTTATCACGAGAAAAGAAAATTAAGAGAAGAACAAAATAGAAAAACAGTCTAAAATGCAAAATACAGAGTGGCCGCTTTGGGAGGTTTTTATCAGGAGCAGACAAGGTTTGGATCACAAGCACGTGGGCAGTCTCCACGCTGCCGATGCAGAAATGGCAATCCAAAATGCACGCGATGTGTATACCAGAAGGATGGAAGGTGTCAGCATTTGGGTCGTAGAATCCAAGCATATCCACGCCACCAATCCCGATGATTTCGAAGCATTTTACGAACCTTCGGAAGACAAAGTTTACCGCCATCCCACGTTTTATCACGTTCCGGAGGAAGTGAAAAATATGTAATATGATTTTTAGGGCAGCTTAATCCGCCTTCCGCTCCCAATCTTTTTATTTTTTAGCAAAAAAACAAAAAGGATTTTCGCTCAAGTCGGGCTGCTGTAATTCAACGTTTAAAAAGAGCGTTATTTAAAATGGAAAACAATCAAAATAACTGGCTAAATAATATTCTGCATCTTGCAGACACCAGCCTGATTCTCGGTCAGCGTCTTTGCGAATGGTGTGGCAAAGGACCAGTCTTGGAGCAGGATATTGCGATGTCCAACATCGCTTTGGATTTGTTGGGAGAATCTTCCAACTATTATCAATACGCTGCCGAAATTCAGGATGAAGGGAAGACCGAAGATGATTTAGCTTTTCTTAGAAACGAGCGCGAGTTCAGGAATTTACTTCTAGTTGAAAGAGAAAACGGGCATTTCGGAGATACGATGGCGAGACAATTTTTCTTTGATGTGTATCATCATTTATTATTAAGCGAATTGAAGAATCATCCCGATTTGAAACTCGCTTCCATTGCCGAAAAATCTTTGAAAGAAGTGACCTATCATCTGAAATGGAGCAGCGAATGGATGATTCGTTTAGGAGACGGAACGGAAGAAAGTCACAACAAAATTCAAAAATCAGTTGAAAGTATTATTGACTTTACAGACGAGATGTTCATTCCAACCAACTGGGAATTAGAATTAATTGAACAAAACATCATTCCAGATATAAGAACTTTCCGAGCAAAATGGGAAACAAAAGTTCTGGAAATCCTGAATGAAGCAACTTTGTCTGTTGATTTCTCAAAATCGAGACAATTAACCGGCGGGAAAGACGGAAAACATACCGAGAAAATGGGTTATATCTTAGCAGAAATGCAAATGATGCAACGTACCTATCCTAATGTGGAATGGTAAACTGTAAGCTAAGTCTTGACGAATC
This sequence comes from Epilithonimonas sp., assembly GCF_056329745.1. Classification (NCBI taxonomy): domain Bacteria; kingdom Pseudomonadati; phylum Bacteroidota; class Flavobacteriia; order Flavobacteriales; family Weeksellaceae; genus Epilithonimonas; species Epilithonimonas sp. Next base: position 53,998 of record NZ_JBWEYV010000019.1, read on the forward strand.
AGAGAAAAACAAATTCAAAAATGAAAAATATATTTCGCTTGGTCATTTTTTCTTTATTGATTTTTTCTTGTACCAAAAAAGTCCTGAGACCTAAATTAACAGGTGTCATCATTGATGAAAAGGGCGCTCCTGTAGACAGCTGTAACGTTGGGGAAACAATGACAGATAGACACGGCAGATTCGAATTGCCAGAAATAACGGAGATGGGATTTGTCACGCTCTTTGGCAGAAATCCTATTTTCATCCGTGAAGATATTATAAAACGTGGTTATGAAAAACGATTTCTAACTGCTAAAAGTGGTCGCGGTGGTGTCTCGGAAGGAAGCGCCTGGGATATGGATACGATTGTTTTACGAAAGATCAATAAAGATTTTGCATCCATCAAATTAAAAGACCTGTGGCTGGCTGGGATGACAAAAAATAATGATACTGTTTTTTTAACCAAAAAAGATAAGAAGTATGATGAAGGAGAAATTGATGTGATTGCGTCCAATTGCGATACGTATTCGAGAGGTTACTATTTCGGACTGGACAATCTTCCTAAAAATGTTTTTGAAAGGCATATAGAATTGGATTTAAGAACAGACATTCTGAAAGTTAAAAGAGTATTGATTTATGGGAATACTGCAACAAGTGAAAAAACAAAGTACGACACCATTTACACCCAGGGTCAATGGAAACAAAAAGATAAAACAATTTTTCTTCACTCGACTCTATCGGAAATAAATGGAAATTACAACGTCGTTGATTTCAATCACAACTCTATAAAATTGGTCAAGCAATAATTTTTAAAATGAGTAAACAGGCGAATTTTCCTACAGGTTTAAAAAATTTTTAATGTACGGAAAACAACGGATGATAAAGTAAAAAATGACAGTCACAGAAGAACATATCTGGCAAATCCTAAAGGAAGTTCCCGACCCGGAAGTTCCCGTTCTCAATCTTTTGGATTTGGGAATTATCCGCGATGTGAATCTTAATGAAGATGAAATAGAAATTGTAGTGACACCAACTTATTCTGGTTGCCCCGCCACATCTATGATTAATATGGCTATCAGAATGAAACTGATTGAAAAAGGTTTCAATAATATTAAATTGACCAATCGACTAAGTCCGGCTTGGACCACCGATTGGATGACGGAAGAAGGAAAACAAAAATTGAAAGCCTACGGCATCGCACCACCTGTCTATTCAAAAAGTAGTGACGAGCTATTCTCAAAAACAGATGAGGTCGAGTGTCCGCTTTGCAATTCAAAACACACGCGTTTGGTAAGCCAGTTTGGTTCTACAGCCTGCAAGGCACTGTATCAATGTGATGATTGCAAGGAGCCTTTTGATTATTTTAAATGTCATTAATCAGTTATTTAGTTAAAAACAAAATAGAAAAGTCATTATACTTTTTACATCATACATTTTACAATAAAAAATGAAAATAGGAATAGTCGGTAGTGGCGCAATGGGAAGCGGAATAGCACAGGTTTTGGCGACAGCCGGAAACGAGGTTTTGTTGTACGACAGCAATCCATTGGCTGTAGAAAAAGCCGGTCAAAACCTCGAAGCACAGTTTCAGAAATTGGCTGAGAAAGGCAAAATGACATTCGAAGAAGCTGAAACTTATTTCGATAATATTAGATTAAGCGATAAATTATCCGAATTAAAAGATTCCGAATTAATTATCGAAGCAATTGTTGAAGATTTAGGAATTAAGAAAGATTTGTTTCAAAAGCTGGAAAGTCTGGTTTCCGAAGATTGTATTTTGGCGACCAATACGTCATCATTATCCATTGCATCCATTGCATCTGCTTGTCAGAAACCGGAACGAGTGATTGGAATTCATTTCTTTAATCCGGCACCTTTGATGGCTTTGGTAGAGATTATTCCTGCAGTTCAGACAGACAAGGATTTGATTTCGAAAACGAAAGTCTTAGTAGAAAGTTGGAAAAAATTACCGGTTATTGCAAAAGATACACCTGGTTTTATTGTGAATCGCGTTGCAAGACCATTTTATGGAGAAGCAATCCGAATTTTGGAAGAAGGAATTGCAGACTGTGCAACCATTGATTTTGCAATGACGAGTTTGGGCGGATTCAGAATGGGACCATTTCAATTAATGGATTTCATCGGTCACGATGTCAATTATAGAGTGACAGAAAGTGTTTTCAAAGAATTCTTTTATGACCCGAAATTCAAACCGTCATTCACACAAAAAAGATTATTTGAAGCCGGGTATTTCGGAAAGAAATCAGGAAGAGGTTTTTATGATTACTCTGAAACAGCTGAGCAAATAAAGCCAAATGAAAATCAGGAATTATTAGAATCGATTTTCAAAAGAATTTTAGTAATGCTGATGAACGAAGCTGCAGATGCTAATTTTCTTGGAATTGCTTCCGCAGAAGACATCGATTTGGCAATGACAAAAGGTGTCAATTATCCAAAAGGATTATTAAAATGGGCAGATGAATTTGGTTTGGATAATCTTGAAAAAGAATTGGACCAACTTTATGAATACTATCACGAAGATCGTTACAGATGCAGTCCGGTTATTAGAAATTACATCATACAAAATAAAACTTTCTATAAAAATTAAACGCAAAGGCGGAAAATTTGAACTTTATTTTTTCTGCTTGTAAGTCGCAAATTTTGAAATCGAATTAAACATAAAACACAAAATGATGAACGAAAACGATTTATCAAAAATTGTTGTTGATTTAGGATTTAATATATACAAGAAACTTGGAGCCGGAATGTTTGAAAATGTATATGAACAATGTCTTTATCACGATATTAAAAAGTCAGGTCTTCACGTTGAACGACAAAAATATTTACCAATTATCTATGACGATTTAAAAATTGAAAATGCATATAGAATAGATTTATTAGTAGAAAACAAGTTAATTATTGAAATCAAAACAGTTGATGTATTGAATGATGTTCACAAAGCTCAAATTCTCACCTATTTGAAAATGACAGGTTGTAAACTTGGGTTACTTATGAATTTCAGAACTGATTTCTATAAAGATAGCGTGAAACGAATCGTAAATAATTTATAAATACCAGGATAGATATTTGCGACTTATAAGCATAATAATTAAAAAAATATGACCGCCTTTGCGATAAATTGACTATGAACCAAGTATATATAATAGACGGTATCCGGACGCCGATTGGAAAACTGAAAGGGAGTTTATCTTCGGTTCGTCCTGATGATATGGCGGCTTTTGTCATCAAAAAACTATTGGAAAGAAATCCGAATATCGACCAGAGTAAAATCTACGATGTTGTTTTAGGTTGTGCGAATCAGGCTGGCGAAGACAACCGAAACATAGCGAGAATGTCGGCTTTGTTGTCTGGTTTGGATTATCACGTTCCTGGTGAAACAGTTAATAGACTTTGCGCTTCCGGATTATCGGCAGCGATTAATGCAGCAAGAGCAATTCAAGTTGGTGATGCGGATTTGATGATTTCCGGAGGTGTAGAAAATATGACACGTGGACCTTTGGTGATTTCAAAATCCGAAAATTCTTTTGGTGGCGATGCTAAAATCTATGATACGACTTTCGGCTGGCGTTTCATCAATCCCAAAATGAAAGAAATGTACGGTGTGGATGCCATGGGTGAAACAGCAGAAAACTTGGCTGAACGAGATAATATTTCCAGAGAAGACCAAGATTTGTTTGCTTTTAATTCTCAGCAAAAAGCCAAAGTTGCACACGAAAACGGAAGATTGTCTCAAGAAATTGTCGGTGTTAATATTCCTCAGAGAAAAGGTGTCGATTTGATTTTCGACAAAGATGAGTTTCCTAAGAATGATACAACTTTGGAAGGTTTGTCAAATTTGAGAACAGCATTTAAAAAAGACGGAACCATCACCGCAGGAAATGCTTCCGGATTAAATGACGGCGCTGCAGTTAATTTATTAGCTTCGGAAAATGCGATTAACGAATTTGGATTGACTCCAAAAGCAAGAATTGTTTCGAGTGCTGTAGTCGGTGTTGAACCCAAATTTATGGGAATTGGGCCGGTAAAAGCAGCAGAATTGGCATTGCAAAAAGCTGGATTGACATTTAATGATATTGATGTTATTGAACTGAATGAAGCATTTGCTGCACAAAGTTTAGCGTGCATCAGAGCTTGGAATTTAGCCGATGACGATTCCAGAATCAATCCAAATGGTGGTGCGATTGCACTTGGACATCCACTCGGAATGAGTGGCGCAAGAATCCTGAATTCCGCAATGTATGAACTGCAACATCAGAATAAAAAATATGCGCTGGCAACAATGTGTGTCGGTTTGGGACAAGGTTTTGCGGTGATTATTGCGAAAGTTTAATTAGTTGTAAAAAGTAGAATGTACAAAGTAAAAAGTACATTTAACACTGCATTCTACTTTGTACATTTTACATAATACTTAATACAGAAAAAATGCAACTAGAAAATTACGCCCTCGGCAGATGGATAAAAGGAGAAGGGGAAGGGCAGGCTTTATATAATTCTATCAATGGAGAATTGGTGGCAACGGCAACGTCCAAAGGTTTGGATTTTGGCGAAATGATGGATTATGCCAGAAAAGTCGGAGGTCCAGCTTTGAGAAAAATGACTTTCCAAGAAAGAGGTTTAATGCTGAAGAAACTCGCTTTTCATTTGATGGAAAAGAAAGATATCTTCTACAAAGTCAGTTGGGCAACTGGTGCAACCAAAGCAGATTCTTGGGTGGACATCGAAGGCGGAATCGGCAATTTATTTTCGAATGCATCATTGAGAAGACAATTTCCGGACTTACCTTATTATATAGATGGCGAATCTGTGAAGCTTTCGAAGGAAGGAACATTCATCGGTCATCATATTTGCACACCAAAACGAGGTGTTGCAATTCATATCAATGCATTTAATTTTCCAGTTTGGGGAATGTTGGAAAAAATTGCAGTCAATCTTTTGGCTGGTGTTCCGGCGATTGTAAAACCTGCAACAGCAACGAGTTTTTTGACCGAAGTTGTTGTTAAGGAAATCATCGCTTCACAAATTTTACCGGAAGGAAGCTTACAATTGATTTGTGGTTCAGCCAACGGAATTCTAGACAATGTGACAATGGAAGATGTTGTGACATTCACTGGCTCGGCTTCCACAGGAAAAATGCTGAAAGCTCATCCGAAAATTATTGAAGAATCTGTTCCTTTCAATTTGGAAGCAGACTCATTAAATGCAATGGTTTTGGGAGAAGATGCAAAACCTGGAACAGCTGAATTTGATTTGTTCATCAAAGAAGCAACACGCGAAATGACAACCAAAGCCGGACAAAAATGTACGGCGGTCAGACGATTGCTAGTTCCTGCAAATTTGGTTGAGGATGTTCAGATTGCTCTTGGGCAAAGACTTTCGGGAGTTATCATTGGCGACCCAAATGTAGAGGGCGTGAGAATGGGCGCTTTGGCTAATAAAGACCAAGTGAAAGAAGTTTCTGAGAAAGTTCAGGACTTATCCAAAACTCAGGAAATCGTTTTCGGAAATCTGGACAATTTTGAAGTGAAAGGAGCAGATAAAGATAAAGGCGCATTCATTTCTCCGATTTTATTCCTTAATTCTGATCCGTTTAAATATACAGATTGCCATAACATCGAAGCTTTTGGACCGGTGAGTACAATCATTCCTTATAATAATTTGGATGAAGCAATTGAATTAGCAAGAATGGGAAAAGGTTCGCTTTGTTGTTCGGTTGTGACGGCTGATGATGATTTTGCAAGAGATTTTGTTATCGGGGCAGCGTCGATGCACGGACGAATTCTGATTCTCAATTCCGATTGTGCTAAAGAAAGCACAGGTCACGGTTCGCCTTTGCCAATGCTGATTCACGGCGGTCCCGGAAGAGCAGGTGGTGGTGAAGAAATGGGAGGAAAACGTGGTGTTCTTCATTATATGCAACGCACGGCGATTCAGGGTTCACCAACTACTTTAACACATATTACGCAGCAATATCAATACGGAGGAAAACAATGGGAAGATAATATTCATCCATTCAGAAAACATTTTGAAGAGTTGAAAATCGGCGAAACTTATGTTACCGCAAAACATACCGTAACAGAAGCAGATATTACTAATTTTGCCAATGTTTCAGGAGATAATTTTTATGCGCATATGGATGCAACATCTTTGGAAGGAACAATTTTCGAAGGCAGAGTGGCGCACGGATATTTCATTTTGAGTAAAGCAGCGGGATTATTTGTTGATGCGAGAAAAGGTCCTGTTTTACTGAATTATGGTTTGGACGAATGTCGTTTTGTAAAACCTGTTTATCCAGGAATGACGATTGGTGTGAAATTGACCTGTAAAGAAAAAATCAATCAGGAAAAACGTGATGAAGAAGACATTGCCAAAGGAATTGTTCGCTGGTTAGTTGATGTTTATGACGAAACGGGAGAGACTGTTGCAATTTCGACAATTCTGACAATGGTCAAAAAACTGAATCAAGAGTAAACTTAAGAAACAAGAGAAAATAATAAAGATAAAAGATTGCAACTTGACGTTTTAAATCTTTTATTCATTCAATTATAATATTAATAAATGGAAGCATACGTAAAATCAACAATGCAAAACGGAATCGGAACTATCGAGTTTTTTCATCCTCAAAGCAATTCGATGCCGAGTTCACAACTTAAAAATCTGGTAGAAGAAATTAATAATCTCAGTCAAAATGATGAGGTCAAAGTGATTATTCTGAAAAGCGGCGGCGAAAAAGCCTTTTGTGCAGGTGCGTCTTTTAACGAATTGATTTCGATTAAAGATTTCGAAACGGGGAAAACATTCTTTTCCGGTTTTGCGAATGTAATCAACGCGATGCGGAAATCTCCAAAACTGATTATAGCAAGAATCCACGGGAAAGCTGTTGGCGGTGGTGTTGGGATTGCCTGTGCTGCTGATTATACATTTGCGACAGAAAATGCTTGGGTTAAACTAAGTGAACTGGCTGTTGGGATTGGTCCGTTCGTTATTGGCCCTGTTGTAGAAAAAAAAATCGGAACGTCATCTTTTGCACAATTAGCAATTAATGCAACCGAATTTTACTCGGCAGAATGGGCAAGAGAAAAAAACATGTACCAGGATGTTTATGAAACGCCCGAAGAGATGGATGCAGAAATTAACCTGCTGGCGGAGAAATTGGCCAAATCTAATCCAGAGGCAATGTTTAAGTTAAAAGAAATCTTCTGGAAAGGCACAGATAATTGGGATCAACTTTTGACAGAACGTGCTGCTGTAAGTGGGCAACTGGTTCTATCAGAATTTACGGTTAATGCCATCAATCAGTTTAAGAAGAAGTAATTGTCAATAAAAATTTGCAGAATAAAAAATTATTATTATTTTTGCAGACCAAAACCAGAGCCGAGTGGATCCATTACGTCCGAAGCTCAATTTTTAATAATTATTTAAAAAAATGAAACCGAAAGGTTGCATTTGACAATTAAGAAACAATAAGTCAGAATGAAATCGAAAGATTCCATTTGTCAATAAAAAAATAAAAATAGTTCCAAATGAAACAAGGCATACACCCAGAAAATTATAGATTGGTAGTTTTCAAAGATATGAGTAACGACGAAGTTTTTCTTTGCAAATCTACTGCTGAAACAAAAGACACCATCCAGTACGAAGGAGCAGAATATCCTTTGATCAAAATGGAAATCTCTTCTACTTCTCACCCTTTCTACACAGGTAAAACTAAATTGGTTGACACTGCTGGTAGAGTTGACAAGTTTATGAACAAATACAAAAAATTCGCTAAATAATCTTAGCCAATTTTACAAATACCAAAGCCTTTCGGATTTCTGATAGGCTTTTTTTGTTATTTTTGCTCAACATACAACTTTAAACTCAAAGCCAAGATGCAACTTGTTTTTTCAGACGCACAATATTGGGAAGATTTTCTTCCGTTAACCTTTACAAAACCTGTCGCAGAGATGCGTATGGGAATCCTAACCTTTGCGGAACGGTGGAAAAAACTGCTTGGCATTGATGACGTTTTTTACATCACCGAGAATTATCTTCAGGATAAATTTAAAAAGCCGGAACCGAAACAAAGTCTGTTTATTGTTCCTAATTTTTTTCCTTCGGATGAGGTTTTACAACAGATAAAGGAGCTCCAGCCAGGTGAAGCGTTGGTTTACGAGAACGAAGTTTTGGTAGCTAATATCAATATGGACAATTTTTCGCTGAATCAGATTTCCAAAATGACTGACATCACAGAAAAATTGTTTTTTGTAGAGAAACCCACCGACATCTTTTCTTATAACGATAAAGCTATTGATTTTGATTTTAAACTGATAACTGCAGGCCGTGATTCTCAGGAATTGTCTTCTACCAATGGATTTCTAGGCGATCTGGAAAATCTTTTTATTGAAGAAGGCGCTGTTGTCGAGTTTTCGACCATCAATTGCAAAACGGGTAAAATCTATATTGGGAAAAATGCCGAAATTATGGAAGGTTGCAATATCCGCGGTTCATTGGCACTGTGTGAAGAGTCTAAAATTAACCTCGGAGCCAAAGTATACGGTGGCACTACGATTGGTCCGCATTCAAAAATTGGCGGTGAGGTCAATAATTTGGTAATTTTTGGTTATTCTAACAAAGGTCACGATGGTTTTGTGGGTAATTCTGTGATTGGCGAATGGTGCAATTTGGGCGCAGATACCAACTCATCCAACCTCAAAAATAATTATGCCTCTGTCAAACTTTGGAATTATAGAAAGAAAAGTTTTCTGGACACCGGGCTTCAGTTCTGCGGTCTGATAATGGGAGATCACGCCAAAACAGCCATCAATACTCAACTTAATACAGGAACGGTTGTCGGGGTGGCGGCCAATATTTTCAAATCGGGATTTCCGCCAAACCTTGTGGAGAATTTTTCCTGGGGCGGGATGAAAGGCGATATCAAATTCCGTCTGGACAAATCTTACGAAGTAGCAGAAAAGGCAATGGAGCGCAGAAAAGTACCGCTTACCGAAGAGGATAAGAATATTCTCAAACATATATATAATGAGTTCTAGCAAGGACTCATTTTTTTGGTAATTAAAATTTTCACTTGGGTAGTTTCTTTCTAGCTAAGATTAATTCATGTCGTCTGCGGTTAGGTTGTTATTTGTCTCCACATATTATCAAAGTTTGCTTAATTTTGTGGATTAAGATTTTAGGAATAATCTGAAATCTTGATTCTAAATATTTTTATTAAATAATGAAGCATTTTCTTCTTTGGCTTTTTGCATTGTCGGTTTTGGTAAGTTGTGCCAGGGTAGGATCTCCGGTTGGAGGGAAAAAGGATACTATTCCTCCAAAAATGATCGGATCCAATATAGATACCACTAGGATTAATGTCCCAAGAGATATTAAAGAACTCAGAATCGACTTTGATGAATATATTACATTGAAAGATGTCAGCAAAAACCTGATTATTTCGCCACCAATTAAGTATTCTAAGATTATCCCTTCTTCTACAGGGAACAAGTACCTGCAAATCCAATGGAAGGATACGTTGCAGGCCAACACTACTTATAATTTCAATTTTGGGAACTCGGTGGTAGATCTTAATGAAGGGAATGCTTTGCCGTATTTTAATTTTGCATTTTCTACAGGTTCTAAGATTGATGATCTTTACATCAGTGGATCAATAACTGATGCCCTTGGTAACGAGAAAAACTCAGAAGGGAAAGAAAAAAATCTGATTGTTGGCCTATATCAGGTAAAAGATACCATGGATTACCGCCAAAAGCCCTATTACATTACAAAGGCAGATCCCGATGGATATTTTGAACTTAATTATCTGACACCGGGCAAGTATAAAATTTTAGGGTTTGATGATGAAAATGGAAATTCTATCTATGATCCGGGAAAAGAGGGCATCGCATTTCAAAAAGATCCTATCACGTTAGAAAATAATGTTTCGGGGATTAAGCTAAGAACGTTCCCATCAAAAAAATTGGTCAAGTACAAAGACATGGCGGTTGCTCCTGGAGGGATTGCAATGTCCTTTGAGGGCAATCCAGATAAAGCTATTGTAAGAGTCGTGGGTGATAAGCCTGCTGATTACAAAGTTACACACAGGTCGAAGTCTGATTCTGTAAGGATTTGGTTTGATGCCACCAAAGAAAATATTGGAGTTAATGTAAGCGAAAACCTCAAGTTTTCCTATGACACCGGAACCAAACAAGACACGATGTCTGTCTTTTATAAAAAACCGGCAAAAGATGATATGACAGTTGCCAATCCATTTGGCAATAAACTGGCTCCACAATCCGACTTTAGATTTTCTTCTAATTATATCATTAATAAAATACAGCCGGAAAACTGGAAATTGGTTTCCGACAGTATTGCACAAAATTTCACTGCAAAAATTTCGGAATTGGATTCTACGCAAATTATTGTCAAGTCTGATTTTGTTCCGGGTAAAAAGTATCAGTTGACGGTTCCCAAGAATACGGTTTTGTCTTTTTATAACAGGCTTAGCGAAAGTGTCCGTTTCGATTTTGAAGCATTAAAAGCCGATGAGTTCGGAAGTTTTACCGCGCATCTTGTTAATGCACCCTCACAGAAATTCTGGATTCAGCTTCTTAATGATAAAAATGAGCCAGACTATCAACAATATGTCAACCAGACCGAGGTTAAATTTACCAATATCAAGCCTGGTGCTTACAAGTTGAGGATATTGGTAGATAATAATGAAAACGGATATTGGGACACTGCTGATTTTGCAACCGAAACCATGTCCGAAGATGCATACCTCTTTAAAAAAGCAGGCGATAAAGATATAATGACGAAAATTAATATCCGGCCAATGTGGGAGATTAATGAAAATTGGGATTTAACCAAAGAAGAACAACCAGTCAATTGAAAAAAGTAGTTTTTTGGATCGGCGCAGCTTTTGTGGCCATCCAACTTATACCGGTAGACAGGGAAAATAAGCCTGTGGATGCTAAAGACAATTTTGTAGATATTTACAAAACACCGCAGAATATCCGAGTAATCCTGAAGAATGCATGCTATGACTGCCATTCCAACGAAACTAAATATCCAAAATACGCCTATGTTGCACCAATCTCTTGGACACTCAAAGATCATATTAATGAGGGGCGAGAACATCTTAATTTTTCGGAATGGGGGAGTTATAATAAAGAACTGAAACAAAATGCCATAGAGAAAAGTATTCTTACGGTGGGTAATTTACAAATGCCACTAAGTTCTTATATTAATTATCACCCCGAAGCCAATCTTACAACGAAGCAAAGAACTAATCTCAAAAATTATTTTTCAAGTTTAGGTTTGACTAATTCTAAAATAGATTAAGCCGATATAGCCTAATAAGTAAAATTTTCCTAGTCAGATTATTGTTAACAAGTTTGGCCTTATAAGAAAGGAACATGATTATATTCTAAAATAAATCCCTCTATCACTCAACTACTTATCATAATATTTTAAAATTAGTGATATAAAAGTTTGGTGCGGCGAAAAAATCACTTACTTTTGCACCCGCAAATCAGTTATGATAGGCAGCGCAGGAGGCGGTTAAATAATGAAGATTAGTAATTGAGAAGGTTGTAAAAACTTCGAAAAAAATTAATTATAAAAAGTTTGGCTGTTAAATAAAAAGCACTTACATTTGCA
>NZ_JBWEYV010000020.1:0-56087 GCF_056329745.1 Epilithonimonas sp.
TAGAAAAATGAATAGACTTAAAATTGAATTAATTTAATAATGCACTACGAGTTAAGGATAATAAATCCCTAATCAAATAACGCTTATTTCAATGTCAGAAGAACAGAAGAAAATATTAGAGCAACAGCTCTGGAATATAGCCAATACACTGCGTGGAAAAATGAATGCTGATGAATTCCGAGATTATATTTTGGGATTTATTTTTTATAAATATTTGGCTGAAAAAATGGAAATTTATGCGAACTCCATTTTGGAAGAAGATAAAATCCAATTCAGAAATATTGATGAAAACACAGCCGAAGGCTTAGAATACATTGAAGCTATTAGAGAAGAAGCTCTTGAAACATTAGGATATTTTCTAAAACCCTCTGAATTATTCAGTGAAATAGCTAAACGAGGTAATAGCGACACGAACACATTTATCTTAGAAGATTTACAAAAAATACTGACTAATATCCAATTAAGTACAATGGGAACACAAAGTGAAGAAGACTTTGATAACCTGTTTGAAGATATGGATCTAAACAGTACTAAATTGGGTAAATCTGCCGAAGCTAGGAATGCTGTTATTGTAAAAGTACTTGTACATCTTGATGAAATTGATTTCAAATTAGAACATACCGAATTAGATGTATTAGGTGATGCATATGAATACTTGATTGGTCAGTTTGCCAGCGGTGCAGGAAAAAAAGCGGGCGAATTCTACACCCCTCAAGAAGTATCTAAAATTCTCGCAAAGATCGTTACGACTGGTAAAAACCGTTTAAAATCGGTATATGACCCAACCTGTGGTTCAGGTTCATTATTACTGCGTGTAGCAAGAGAAGTAAAAGACGTCAATAATTTCTATGGACAAGAAATGAATCGGACAACGTACAATCTTGCCCGAATGAATATGATATTGCACGGCGTACATTATCTGAAATTTGATATCAAACAGGAAGACACTTTAGAACATCCTCAACACGAAGGTTTGTTAGCAGAAGCCATTGTAGCAAATCCACCATTTTCAGCCAACTGGAGTGCTAATCATCTGCATCTTAGTAATGAACGTTTTAGTCAATACGGTAAATTAGCCCCTGCAAGCAAAGCAGATTTTGCCTTTGTACAACACATGATTCATCATCTTGCTGAAAACGGAACAATGGCTATTGTATTGCCACACGGTGTCTTGTTTAGAGGTTCGGCAGAATTACATATTCGAAAATATCTTATTGAACAGAAAAATTATTTAGATGCTGTAATTGGTTTACCTGCCAATATTTTTTACGGAACTGGTATTCCGACTTGTATTTTGGTGTTTAAGAAATGTAAGGAAGATCCTGACCATATCCTATTTATTGATGCAAGTAAAGAATTCGAGAAAGTTAAGAACCAAAATATGTTACGTGAAGAGCATATCAATAAGATTGTGGAAACTTATCGTAATAGAACCGAAATTGAGAAATACAGTCATTTGGCTACTTTACAAGAAGTTGCAGAAAATGACTATAATCTTAATATACCTCGTTATGTAGATACTTTCGAAGCTGAAGAAGAAATCGATATCCAAGTTGTAATGCAGGAAATTAAATCTTTGGAAGCAAAGAGAGCTCAACTGGACAAAGAGATTGATGTGTATTTCAAAGAATTGGGACTTGTTTTTTAATTTTTTATAATGAAGCCAACAATCAATATATATTGCGATGAAAGTTGTCATTTACAGAATGACAAAGAGCCTGTTATGGTTATTGGGGCTGTTTATTGTCCGATTGAAAAGAAGGAAGAAATTTTTGAAAGATTGTATAGTTTTAAACTCAAACACAACCTTATTCCTAAAAATAAAAAGAATGATAATGACAATCGAACCTACTATGAGCTAAAATGGAACAAAGTTTCAAAATCAAAAATCGAGTATTACAAAGATGTAATCAATTATTTTTTTGATGATGATGACTTGCAGTTTAGGGTGCTTGTAGTTTCTAATAAATCTGCAATAGATTATGAAAAGTTCAATCATACACACGATACATTTTACTATAAGATGTATTTTGGAATGTTAAAAGCCATTCTAAACCCTGAAAATTCGCATCATATTTACATTGATATTAAAGATACCAAAAGCAAAGAAAAAGTTCACAAACTGGAACAAGTTTTAAGGAACGATAAATATGATTATTCTAAGGAAATCATTAAAAAAGTACAGCAGGTAAGATCTCACGAAGTAGAAATTTTGCAATTGGCAGATTTATTGGTGGGAGCTACCGCTTATGTGAATAGAGGATTAGCAAACAGTAAAGCAAAAAATGAATTAATACAACTCATTAAACATCGTTCTAAATATTCCTTAACAAAATCTACTTTGCTGAAAGAGCGAAAGTTCAACGTTTTTATTTGGGAACCACAAAAACCGTATTTTGTATGAGTTTAGTATTTCCCGAATTAATACCATTTAGTGATTTTGGTGGCGATTTCACATCATATTTTGAAGCAGTTTATTTGGTTTTTCATAATGATTTTATTAAAACTCAACCCAATTATGAAGGGCTAAAAGTAGCTGTAAGAAAATATCCTGAAGTGGACGGAATGCACCGTACATTTTATCGCATTACACACGAAGGAGAAGACCAAACCAATAGACAACCAGATTTTAGAAGAATGGAACGTATCCGTTTTCCAAAATTTGTTATAGAAAACTTTGAACACAAAGAAATTCTCATGTGGAAAAATGTAAGAGGGAAAGATGAACGTATTGTTTTGTTTAATGAATCTGAAAATTATATTGTGATTTTAACAGACAGAGGAGAATATTATATGTTCATAACAGCTTACTATATTGAAACAGAACACCGAAAAAGGAAGTTGTTAAAAGAATACGAAACGTATATAAAAGCCAAAACCGCTTAGCGGAACTAAACGGCTTCTTATACTCCTTTAACACTTACATCCAATAAAGAAATGGTTACTGAGCTGATGCAAAGGTACAAAATAAAAATAAAAAAGCAAATAGATTAAATCCCTAATGCTGAATAAGAAGATAATACGATGACCAAGATACAAAAAGATAATAAAAATGTGGCTAAGTTCCCAAATTTGAGATTTCCAGAGTTTACCGAAGAGTGGAATAGAGAAAAAATAGCAAGTATTTTGACTATTGGTAGTGGGAAAGATTACAAGCATTTATCAAAAGGTACTATTCCAGTGTTTGGAACAGGTGGGTATATGGCTTCTGTTGATGATTTTTTATACGAAGGAGAAAGTGTTTGTATAGGGAGAAAAGGAACTATTAACAAACCCTTGTATTTCAATGGGAAATTTTGGACTGTTGATACTCTTTTTTATACTCATTCTTTTAAAAATGTCTTACCAAAATTCGTCTATAATATTTTTGAACAGATAAATTGGTTAAAATATAATGAAGCATCTGGAGTTCCAAGCCTTTCAAAATCTACAATTGAACAAATAGATATTAATATTCCATGTGTTGAGGAACAACAAAAAATTGCCACATTCTTATCTCTAATTGACGAACGTATTCAAGCCCAAAACAAAATAATTGGACAATTAGAAACCTTAATTAAAGGGCTAAGTGAAAAGCTGTTTTCTCAGAAAATTAGATTTAAAGGTTTTATGAGAGAATGGGAATTGAAGAGTTTGGGAGAAATAGGAGAAATAATTACAGGAAAAACACCCAGTACTAAAGATTTAGATTTATGGAATGGAGATATTCAATTTGTAACACCAACAGACATAACAGAGAATAAATATCAACATTCAACGGAACGGACAATTAAGAAGGCTGATAACCTAAAAATTCTTCCTCAAAAGAGCATAATGTTTACTTGTATTGCTTCAATTGGAAAAATGAGTTTATCTCTAAACCCTTGTGTAACAAATCAACAAATAAATTCTGTAATACCTCATTCTTGTTTTGATAGTGAGTTTCTATTTTATGCAATTAAAAATATTTCTGATTATATTAAGTCAACCCAAAGTTCATCAACTCTACCAATTATAAATAAAACTGAATTTTCGAAGTTTAAAATCTTAATTCCATCTATAGACGAACAAACCAGAATTTCCATATTCTTGTCTTCGATAGATGCAAAAATTGAAACCGAGAAAAGTGTTTTAGATAAATACCATTGTCAAAAACAATATCTGTTGCAGAACCTATTTATATAAACAGGTTCTGCAACAGGTTCTTTTTTTGTATCTCATATTTTTTTACTAACGTCTTTTCAATCTTTATTTTCTCATCAATTGATGATAGTAATTTCTCAATTTTACCTTGTTCATCAAGTGATGGACAAAAAATTAATGATTCTCCATAATCTTTGAAATAGATATGTGGAATCCCAGAGCCAACTTTGTATTTCTCAAAGTTGAAGAATTTTAAACAGAAAAAAATATACTTCAAATTAACATCTGGTTTTACAGTTAAATAGTTCAAAGTACCAATAACCGAAAACTTATCCGATGCGTATTGAACCTTTCCAACTCCAG
This sequence comes from Epilithonimonas sp., assembly GCF_056329745.1. Taxonomy (NCBI): domain Bacteria; kingdom Pseudomonadati; phylum Bacteroidota; class Flavobacteriia; order Flavobacteriales; family Weeksellaceae; genus Epilithonimonas; species Epilithonimonas sp. The sequence continues at coordinate 4,486 of NZ_JBWEYV010000020.1, forward strand.
AACCATCTTTTATTATTAAAACGGCATCTTCATTAATTTGTGGATTTTCCGTAAATGCAATAACACCTGTAGCTCCATAAACTGGATAAACTCCATTTTTATCAATTACATTCGATTCTGTTAATGATGATGAATAACAAGAGACGCAATCACTTAATTTTTTATTCGGCACTTGCTTTAGAATTAGTTTCTGACAAAGCCCTTTAATTAAGGATTTTATTTCCTATGTGATTACGATTAGTAAGAAATTATTCTCACGTCAATTGAGATTTAAAAATGGAAACAATGAAAACTATATAGATTGGAATACTAAAAAGTTGGGAGAGGTTACAACTCTTGTAAATAAGAGAAATAAAAATAACGAAAAGCTTCCTGTTTATTCTATAAATAACAAATTAGGATTCGTTCCGCAAAGTGAGCAATTCGAGGGAGTTGATAGCGAAGATAGAGGCTACGATATTAAATTATACAAAATAATTAACAAGAACACCTTTGCCTATAATCCAGCAAGAATTAATGTGGGGTCTATTGGCTATAGTGAAAACTTAGAGAATATTATTATCAGTTCATTGTATGTTTGTTTTAAAACAGATAACACCGTAAATGACAACTTTCTATATCAATATCTAAAGACAGATTTTTTTAATAGAGAAGTTTTAAGAAATGTTGAAGGGGGAGTAAGAGATTATCTTTTCTACGACAATTTTGCGAGAATTAAATTTGATTTACCTTGTATTGAAGAGCAAAAAAAGATTGCTGATTACCTTTCATCTATAGATTCAAAGATTGATATTGAAAGCCAACTATTGCATAAATTTGAAAAACAAAAGAGATACTTGTTAGCTAATTTATTTATATAAATAAATTAGCTAACAAGTATTGTTTCTGCTTAAGTAATAGCGTATGAATTTCAAATTCAGTTTTTATTTTATCGTCAATACTTGCTAGAAAATCTGCAACATATGTTTGTTGAATATAATTTGGTAATTGCATTTCCATAGTCTCAATTTCAGAGATATAATGCCGTTTGTGTTCATTTGATGATAGATTTAAAAATGACAAATACTCAAATATAAATTTTAGGTTCACGTTTGGTTTCGCTGTCAGTACTTTAATTGCTGAAGATTTTACTTTGAATGGAAAATTAACAAACTTTATATCCATTGTAAAATCATCGAAAATGATACATTGACCTTTGTCATAAACACCAAATTCTTCATCGGTATATCCTAATATAAAAGCTTTATTTGCAGTTAGAACTGGAATTAACGAAATATCAGATGAATAATCCGTATTTGTTACCAAATATTTAGTTGGCTGTTCATAGGTTAAAGTATCCTTAACTTGAACATATTCATTTTCTTGATTAAGAATTCGTTCGTATAGTTGATAGCGAATCGTAATCTTTAATAATTTCAACTCCTCAATTATTTTGTTTTGGGTTTGAATTCTTTTGTCAACAAGCGACAGAAATGTTGAGATTTTTTCCTGTTCTTGGATTGAAGGAGAACTAAATTTTGTTGATTTCAGAACATTATTATACAACCGTTGAATTGTTCCACCTTCCGTATTGTATTTCACTATTTGTAGAATATAATACAAAAATTCATTTGTGATATTTTTATTATCATTATCAATCCAAACAATATTAGAATCTTGAAAGTAAGCGTCGTTTCCATCATAGACAACTGTTCTCCCGATTGTTCCTGCCGCAGAAATTAAAATATCTCCTTTTTTAGGAAATGAAAATCGCTTTCTATAATCCAAATATAATTCCTTTGAAATAAATGCATCAGCTTCTTTTCCAAATGAACCAATTTTAAAAAATGGAATATCACCCATTGGTTCAGTTTCATCATTAAAGATTCTTCTACACATTTTCACATCACCAATCTCCCCCAACTTCTTAGTTTCCCACTCCTCAGTAAACTCAGGAAATCTCAAATTTGGGAACTTAGTTCCAAATCCATCTGGGGGATAAAGTGTCCTTAATTGCTTTCCTTTGAAATTTTAAAAAATTAAATTATAATGAATGAACAAAAACAACTCTCAGAAGTTATCGATCTATGGAAAATAGACAAAAAACAGTATGTAAAAAAGTCAAGTTTCTCAGCTTATACGCTATTGATTGAAAATCATCTACTGCCTAATTTCGGCAACAAAATTGCGATTGAGGAAGCTGATGTCCAAAGCTTTGTTTTTCAAAAATTGGAAACGGGTTTAAGTCATAAAACAATTAAGGATATTTTAATTGTTCTGAAAATGATTTTGAAATTTGGAGCTAAAAACAAATGGTTACAGTATACCCCTTTTGATATTCAGTTTCCTACTGAACGAGAAAAGCATAATATTGAAGTGCTAACCAAGACTGATCAGAAAAAAATAATGAACTATATACAAGAACATTTTACATTTAGAAATTTAGGCGTTTACATTTGCCTGAGTGCTGGTATGCGCATCGGAGAAATATGTGCTTTAACTTGGAAAGATATTGACATAGACAACGGCATAATCAGCGTTAATCGTACAATTCAACGTATATATGTTATAGAAGATGGGAATAGAAGAACAGAACTCATTCTTGATACACCTAAAACAAAAAATTCTATTCGTGAGATTCCAATAAGTAAAGATTTATTGCGAATACTCAAACCATTTAAAAAGATAGTTAATCCCTCGTTCTTTGTATTGACAAACGATGCCAAACCCACGGAGCCAAGAACCTATAGAAGCTATTACAAGAACTTAATGAAGGAATTAAAAATGCCTGAACTTAAATTTCACGGGTTACGACACAGCTTCGCCACAAGATGTATCGAAAGTAATTGTGATTACAAAACAGTTAGTGTATTATTGGGACACTCAAATATAAGTACAACATTAAATTTATATGTTCATCCAAATATGGAACAAAAGAAGAAAGCCATTGAACAGATGTTTAAAGCTTTGAGGTAAGTTTATATTATGAATTAGGAGGCGCTAATGAATTGAGATCACTTTATTTTGTTAAATTTGTGTGTAGATAAAAAAACACGGTTAACTCCTAATTCATAATTATTTTGAGCAAACAGTCTGAGCAAATTTTAGAAGAACAACTCCTTATCCAATTACAAAAATTGGGATATAAATATATTACTATAGCTGATGAAAAATCTTTGTTGGCAAACCTTAAAACGCAATTAGAAAAGCACAATCATATACAATTTAGTGAGAGTGAATTTGAAAAAGTATTAAACATTCTCAATAAGGGATCTGTCTTTGAAAAAGCCAAGGTATTAAGAGAAAAGAAGCATCATATCGTTAGGGATAATGGCGATAATCTATATTTTGAATTTCTTAATGTAGAACATTGGTGTCAAAATGAGTATCAGGTAACCAATCAGATTACACAGGAAGGAAAATATCAAAATCGCTATGATGTTACGCTGTTGATAAACGGTTTGCCATTAGTACAAATTGAGTTAAAGCGAAGAGGTTTGGAAATGAAGGAAGCATTTAACCAAATCAACCGCTATCAAAAACATAGCTTTGGTGCTGGAAAAGGTTTGTTTCATTTTGTACAATTATTCGTTATCAGTAACGGGGTAAACACCAAATATTTTAGCAATTTCGGAATAAACAAGCAGGAATATCTTCAGACTTTTCACTGGACAGACGAACAGAATAATCCACTCAACAACATACTGAATGGTTTTACGGATGCTTTTTTAGAACCTTGTCATATCAGTAAAATGATATGTAAGTACATTGTGTTGAATGAAACTGCCAAAGCATTAATGGTGCTTCGACCGTATCAGTACTATGCGGTAGAAAACATAATCAAAAAGGTAAAAGAAAACGAAATTCTGAACGGTTATAATATTGAAAAAAACGGATATATTTGGCATACAACAGGAAGTGGTAAAACTTTAACCAGTTTTAAAGCTAGTCAGATTTTATCTAATATTCCAGCCATTAAAAAGGTGGTTTTTGTGGTAGATAGGAAAGATTTAGATTATCAAACCAATCAGGAATATGATAATTTCAGTAAAGGTTCTGTTAGTTCTGCTACTAATACAGATGATTTAGTTCGAAAATTTAATGATCCGAATGTTCGAATCATTGTTACAACTATTCAGAAACTGAATAATGCGATTTCAATCAGAAATTTTGGCAAAATGAAAGCTATTCAGAATGAAAGAATGGTCTTTATTTTTGATGAATGTCACCGCTCGCAATTTGGTGATACGCATAAAAACATCGTAAATTATTTCACTAACATTCAGTTGTTTGGTTTTACAGGCACACCAATTTTAGAGAAGAATTCTGACGGAATGAAAACCACAGCAAGTCTTTTTGGAAAGTGTCTGCATAAATATGTAATTACTGATGCCATACGTGATGAGAATGTTCTGAAGTTTTCTGTAGAATATATTCAGACTTTCAAACAGAAAGAACATATCATTGATTTAAAAGTAGAGCAAATTAACGAAACGGAAGTTTTTGAAGCACCTGAACGCAAAGAAGCAATCGTAGATTATATCATTCAACATCATGATCAGAAAACACAAAACAAGAAATTTTGTGCGATGATGTGTGTACAGGATATTGATTCCGTTATTCAATACTATGAAATTTTTAAACGTAAAAAATTAAATGGGGAGCATAATCTTAAAATAACAACTATTTTCAGTTTTGCTCAGAATGAAGAAGAAATGGAAGAACAAGTAGCTGCTCAAATCAATATGGCTGCTGAACCTCAAACTGAATACGGATATAAACCGCACCGTAGAGAGTTATTGGAAAATTATGTTGAAGATTTTAATGAGATGTTTGGTGAAAAGCAAAATATCAAAGACAACGAAGGATATTACAATTATTACAATGCCGTAGCTAAAAAATCGAAACACCCAAAACATGAAGCGGATATTTTATTAGTTGCTAATATGTTTTTGACAGGATTCGACAGCAAATCTTTGAACACCTTATATGTTGATAAAAATCTTCAATATCATGGACTGATACAAGCTTTTAGTAGAACCAACCGTATATTAGATAAGAATAAAACCCAAGGAAATATTGTCTGTTTCAGAAATTTAAAAGACAAAACAGACGAAGCTATTGCTTTGTTCAGTAATAAGGAAGCTATTGATGAAATTATAGTTGAACCTTATGAGATTTATGTTGATAAATTTAACGAAGCAACACAAAAATTATTAGAAATCGTTCCAGAAGTTACGTCTGTTGATGGATTATATTCAGAAGAAGATAAATTGGAGTTTATCTTAGCTTTTCGTGCTTTGATGCGCCTTCACAAGAAGATGAGCCATTATACAGAATTTACTTGGGATGATTTACAGATTGAAGAACAACTATTTGCAGATTACACGAGTAAGTATTTGGATTTAAAAGATGGACTGGGAACAGATCCTTCACCTGAAAAAACATCTATTCTCAATGATATAGATTTTGAATTAGAATTGATAAGACGTGATACGATTAATGTTACATATATTATCCAATTGTTGGTCAAATTCACGTCCAAACACAGTGCGAAAGATAAAGAAAGCATTGAAAAAGAGATTGCCAACTTATTAAACACTGAGGTTTCATTAAGAAGTAAAAGAGAATTGATTGATAAATTTATTCAAGAGAGTCTACCAAATATTAAAGATACGGATACTATTCCCGAAGAATTTGAAAAATTCTGGAATATAGAACAAGAAAAAGCACTTCAAGAATTAGTTAAAACTGAAAATCTATCTGAAGAAAAAACCGAAAGATTAATCGAAAACTATCTTTTTACAGAACGTGAACCTTTGCGAAAAGAAATTTTAGATTTACGAAAAGAAGGCAGACCGAGTGTATTAAAATCTAAGGAAATCGGAGATCGCATTCTAAATAAAATCATAGGATTCGTAGACACTTTTGTTAATGGGATATCAGGAAATTAATGTTTTATTCTAGTAGGTATTAATAAGAATCAAAAAAAATTAAGAGTGATAAATAAAGGATAGGAAAATTAAAACCTATCCTTCTATTTTTGTATATTTGTCTTGAGCTAACGGAAACACGTTGAAAAGCAAAGCAGTAAGCACCGTTACCAAATCGTTACCTGACTTTTTTGATAATCTTTATAAAAGCTTAGTATTCAACCGATACAGCTTTTTCCTGAAAACTTTAAAATAAAAAAATACCGTTGATTTTTCAACGGTATTTTTTTTTCGATAACTAAGAATTTATTCGGATAACTCTAACCTAAACTTATTCAAAATTAAATTTCTCTTTTTACGACTGAGACAGGATTCAGTTTGATTAATTTCATCTTGTCCAGAAGAATCATAATGTAATAAGTAACATCTATCTCGTGCCACCTTACACCTCCGAAATTGGCTCTACCACCGTGTTTATGATGGTTGTTGTGATAAGCCTCACCCATCATCAGCCAATCAAAACGGAGTAGGTTTTTGGAAGTATCGGAAACTTTAAAGTTGACATAACCGTAGATGTGACCAAACCAATTGATGATAACACCGTGGATAGGCGCCATCATGTAAGCGACAGGCAACAAAAGCCACTGCCACCAGGCTGTTGCAAAAAAGTAAAAGAACAGCGTGTACAAAACAGCCCATCCAATTCTGGAAGCCCAAGAGCTCGCAAACTTGTCAAAGCCTTTCCATTGCGGTACATTCTTCGTAAACTTATCTTCTATTTTTGCTTTTTGCTCGTTGATTTGCTGATATATTTTTTTTGTTCTCCACATCATCGCAAAAAGGTTGGCGTCATATTTTGGAGAATGCGGATCTTTTTCGGTGTCTGCATAAGCATGGTGTAGCCGGTGCATTACACCATAACCATAAGCCGAAAGATAGTTGGAGCCTTGCGTAACCCAAGTTAAAACATAACATAATTTTTCACCAAATTTTGACATCCTGAATGTCTGATGTGCCGCATAACGATGGAGAAAAAATGTCTGAAAAAATAGACCGGAGTACCAAAGTACTATGATAAAAATGATAACTGCCATTTATAAAAATGTAATTGAACTAATTAATAAGTTGTGATATTTAAATTCCTTTTACGATGAAATAATTCTTTTTACCTTTTTGTAGAAGAAGAAATTTCCCATCAATCAAATCACTTTTGGATACCGAAAAATCTTCGCCAACTTTGGTTTTGTTGACGGAGATAGCATTGCCTGCTAATTCTCTTTTGGCTTCGCCTTTGGATTTTAGGAAGCCAGATTTTTCCGAAATCAAATCAACGATATTGCTACCAACCAATTCAGATTTTGAAATTTCTTTTTGAGGAACACCATCAAAAATCTGAAGGAACAATTCTTCATCCAAACTTACCAAATCTTCTGCGGTTGACTGCCCGAACAGGATTTGAGAAGCTTTTAATGCTCTTTCAAATTCTTCTTTTCCATGAACCCAAACGGTTACTTCTTCAGCTAGCTTTTTCTGAAGTTTTCTTTCGTGAGCCGCAGTTTTATGCTCTTCAATCAAAGATTCGATTTCTTCTTTTGGAAGGAAGGTGTAGAATTTGATAAAGCGTTCTGCATCATCATCGGTTGCATTCAGCCAAAATTGGTAGAACTTATAAGGCGACGTTTTCTTAGCATCCAGCCAGTAATTCTCGCCACTTTCGGATTTGCCAAATTTGGAACCGTCCGCTTTTGTAATCAAAGGAACTGTAAGTGCATAAGCTTCACCCTGGGCTTTTCTTCTGATGAGTTCTGTCCCGGTAGTGATATTTCCCCATTGGTCAGAACCTCCCATTTGCAGTTTCACGCCTTCGTTCTGGTACAGGTGGAGGTAATCGTAACCTTGTAAAAGCTGGTAAGTGAACTCGGTAAAACTCATCCCATCCACGCCAGAATCCCCGGAGAAACGTTTTTTCACCGAATCTTTGGCCATCATATAGTTAACCGTGATGTGTTTCCCGATATTTTTGGCAAAATCAAGGAAGGTAAAATCCTTCATCCAGTCATAATTATTGACAAGAAGGGCTCTGTTATCTGCATCGCCATCAAATTTGAGGAATCTTGATAGTTGGTTTTTGAGACAGTCAACATAATAGAGCAGCGTTTTCTCGTCCAAAAGATTACGCTCTGCAGATTTGCCGGAAGGGTCTCCAATCATCCCTGTTGCACCGCCAACCAAGGCAATCGGCTGGTGGCCGTGCTGTTGAAAATGGGCTAGGATTTTGATCTGGATAAGGCTTCCGATATGCAAAGAATCTGCAGTGGGATCAAACCCAATGTAAGCTTTGGTCATCTCTTTATCCAGTTGATCTTCCGTTCCCGGCGTCATGTCAGAAAAAAGTCCGCGCCATTTTAGCTCTTCTATAAATGCATTCATTGTCTTAAAATTTGAGTGCAAATATAGCAATTAAGCCATAACATACGCTGTCTGAAGGCGACCAAATCTGGGTAAGTTGAGTTTTGTCAGTAAAATTTAGGTTAGCAATTTGATGATCCGTTGTTGTTATTCCGGCTTTACAAGCAACCTGTCGCAAACCGTTTTGCTCAGCGTTTCAGTTTGGTTATGGTATTTTACCTGCATCGATTGGTCAAAGTCTTCTTTTCCCAAGACCAAAATGGTGGTACCCAACATCAGTTCCCTTTTATTAAGAAAGTTAAGAAACTCTTCAGAAGAAGTGGTGACAGAACTGAGTTTTACAATCTCATTTTCTGTGCACTGGCTTAGCTTCTTAAGGTCGGGTTGCACCACGTGGCCTTCTTTGTCGGGGATTGGTTCGCCATGAGGATCTACTTTTGGGTAATTAAGGATCTCATCCATCTTATCAAAAAACTTATCCGAATGGATGTGTTCCAGCTGCTCCGCAATTTCATGCACATTTTCCCAGCCAAAACCCATTTTTTCCACCAGAAACATCTCGGTAAGGCGGTGTTTCCGGACAATGAGGGAGGCTTCTTTTTTTCCGCTTTCGGTTAGTTTTACAGGTTTGTAGGATTCATAAATAACCCATTTTTTCTCTGCAAATTTTTTAATCATGCTGTTTACAGAAGGCATTTTGATGTGCAGATGACGGCTAAGATCATTCACAGACACTTCCTCATGCTCATCAGCAAGGTGATAGAGGGCTTTCAAGTAATTTTCTTCGGTTAAAGAATTCATAGCCCAAAGATAACTAAAAGTTAGATTTTATAATAAATTGATCTAACAAATTTTGGGGCGTGTCCCTTTACCCCGATAGGCGTTGGGTGGGAAAAACAAATTCCTCGCGGGGTAAGCGGGCCGGTCTGCGGGCAGTCGCTGTTTTTGTTTTTCGTAGGGTTCATTATTCATTTAAGTAAAAAACAAAAACGAGCTCCGACAATGCCCTTCGCCCTCACGCAAAATATATAACTTTGCAGGGTCAAAAAAACATAATCCATGATCAAATACTCTTTCAAAAATGATTATGCAGAAGGCTGCCATCCCAATATTCTGGAAGCATTATCCAAAACCAACCTGGTTCAGCAAAGCGGCTATGGCGAAGATGACTATTCTGCCGAAGCCAAAAAGCGCATTCAGCAAAAATTGGATACAGATGTGGACATCCATTTTGTAAGTGGCGGCACTCAGGCCAATCTCTTGGTGATTTCGGCGATTCTTCGGCCTTATGAAAGTGTTATTGCAGCAGATACGGGCCATATTTTTACTAATGAAACTGGGGCTATTGAATCAACAGGTCATAAAATACATAGTGTAACCACGGATGATGGTAGGCTGACGCCAGCGCATATTCAATCTGTTTTGGATACCCATACCAACAGGCCTCATCAGCTGAAACCAAAATTGGTTTACATCTCCAATTCTACAGAAATTGGGACCATTTATTCTAAACAGGAACTTCAGGATTTATCAATTTTTTGTAAAGAGAAACAGCTCTATCTTTTTATGGATGGTGCCAGATTAGGTCACGCCCTTACCAGTGAAAAAAACGATTTAATGCTTGCGGATGTTGCTCAGCTTACGGATGTTTTTTATCTGGGAGGTACCAAAAATGGGGCACTTCTGGGCGAAGCTATTATTATAACCAATGATCGGCTAAAACAGGATTTCGATTTTAATATCAAACAAAAGGGAGCGCTTCTTGCCAAAGGGCGATTGTTGGGTATCCAGTTTTTGGAGTTGATGAAGGATGATCTTTACTTTAATTTGGCTCATCATGCCAATGTCCAAGCGATGAGGATTAAGGCGGCATTTCAGGAAAGAGGATTTGCATTTTTATCTGACACTTTTACCAATCAGATTTTTCCAATCCTTAGCCATTCCCAGATAGAAAAGCTGCAGGCTGACTTTGATTTTTACATTTGGCAAAGACTGGGCGATAATCATTCTGCCATTCGTTTGATTACCTCTTGGTCAACAGATTCATCTAAGGTAGATGAATTTATAGAGAAGATAAAATCATTATAAAATTTTATTTTAAAAAGTTATTCGATACCATAAAGCAGACTTTTAATTTTATACATTTGGCAAAAAATTTGTCTTAGTATTGTAATAAACAGTTATTAATGAAGTATTTTATTAGCATTGTCGTTTTATTTTTTTATGCAGCAGCATTTGGGCAGTACGACAATATCAACGCAGGTGAGGTTTTAAATTACAGGATACATTATGGTTTTATTACTGCTGGTAATGCAACATTAGCCACAACCAAGACTTCCTATAAAGGTCAGCAGGCATTCTATATTAGGGGAACAGGTAAAACAAGTGGGGCAGCCAAAGCTTTTTTCAAAGTAGAAGATGTGTACGAAAGTTATGTGAATGAGAACAAAGAACCGCTTTTCTATGTGAGAAATGTCTCTGAGGGCAGCTATACTCAGCATCTTCAAAGCACTTTTAATAATAACAACAATACATTGGTTCTGGTAGATAAAAAGCATACGGACCGGCCGGCAAAAACAGTTAAAGTACCGGGAGATGTTCAGGATATGTTGTCCTGTTTTTACTATTTGCGAAGCTTATCTGCAGATCACTTAAGGGTAGGTAGTGTAATAAGAATGAACGTTTGGGTAGATGATGAGCTTTTTCCTTTCCAATTAAAAGTGGCAGGTATTGAAAATATTCCTACAAAATTTGGGAAAATACAATGTCTCAAAATTATTCCTTCTGTAATGAGTGGGCGCGTTTTTAAAGAAAAGGAAGGAGTAACCATGTGGGTATCTAATGACAGCAATAGGGTTCCCATACTCATCAAAGCAGAATTAGCAGTTGGTTCGCTAAAGGCAAGCATCGACAGTTACAGCAATGTTAAAACACCATTAACTTTTCAGAAATAATAGCAATTTTTAGAAAACTTTTTGCAGATACTTATTGAAGGCAGAGAATGAAGTTTGGAAGTTTTTAGTCAACATAATTCATTGGTGGATATGCAAATTATTTGCCCAAAATTATGCTACTAAAAGTGCTATATCAGAATTAAGTATTGAAAAGCAGACGGGGATGTCAGAAGAAATCGTCAGGGTAATAATCACTTGATAGTTCAAAATCTTTTCTATTAATCAGACTTATAGGTCTTTTATCAAGATTTGAAACTGCTAAACTTTTTCTTTTGACTTGAACCTCATAAGCCTGGAAAAAATATTTATTATATCAATGTTTTCAAAATTGCTCGATGCAGATAAAAGAAGCATCAGGTTGCCGGTAATGTAGTTATAGAATTATCAGACGGCAGCAATAACCGAGTATCTTTTGACAACCGGTCTTGGACTTGTTATGATGCTATGGCAACAGGCGAAGCGGATCTTGACACTCAAAAACTTTCAGTCTACCCAAATCCTGTTAAAAATCATGCATTCTACGTTGACGGTCTTATCGGTAAACAAGATCTTTTGGTTTACAATGTTAATGGTCAGCTGGTGCAGACAATTAGTCAGGTAAAAAATAGAAGTAAAGTGAAATTAGATAATTTACCTAGAGGTATTTATATAGTAAAAACAAAAAATCAGTCTGCCAAAGTAATTATAGATTAATAAGTAGGACTGCTATTAGAAAAAAATCGTGTTGTAATACAGCACGGTTTTTTTTTATAGGAGTTTCCAAAATTTACTACCTGATTTGTTTAGTGATTCATCAAACTGTCCTGAATGGAATTGAAAATATTTGATAGATGGAAAAGGTTGCTGATATTTAAGGTTAACGATTAACTTCAACAACCTGCTGTTTTGTGGGAAAACCATCGTGGACTGATGGCGATATTTTGATATTTTTCAGCCTTATTTTCCATCATACATTAAAAAACCAAAATGCGCGGTGATTGCAGCCTTGGAAACTGGTGAAATAGAGGAAAGCAGATATATTACCTATCTCAAACTGATGGAAGAAGCCGAAGAGATTAATCAAAAGTAAAAAATCCCACAATCTAATAATTGTGGGATTTTTTTATGTGCTTTATAAATTTTTTAAAATTTCCAGCCTAATGTGATAAAAAAGTTATTCTTGTTGGTTTTAACATCGGAAACTGCGTAAGCATCACTGTTTACATCATAACCGCCATTAAAGTATCCTGAATTGTCATCGGGATTTCCCTGTAAAAAAGGACTTTTATATTTGGAAGAGATATTTTGATAAGCAGCATCTATGTAAAATGCTTTAAAATCGTAGCCAATACCGGCGCCTATAACATTTCTCTGGCCTACAAAAAGATTAGAAAATGCCTGATTAGATGCTGATCCATCATTGTTATAAGCCAAAAAAGACATATTATCAAAATTGTTACCTTGGTAAGCATAGCCACCACGCAGTCTAAACCCTGCAATCCGGTACTCAGCACCGGCTCTTACTTCGGATGTATTTTTATATTGGCTGCTGAAAAAATCATTAAGATCACTCTCTGGAGTTCCGTCTACATGATATTTTGGTTTTGTAACCCCTTGTATATAATCCACATTTAGAGAAAAGTTTTTACTAGGAACAAAAGCAGCACTTAGGCTTACCTTCATTGGACTGGCAAACCTTCTGTCCTCATTGTATGTATCGTATTGATTATTACCAAAATAATATTGGTTAAAAGCCCTGTCAAGAGACCACCATGTAGGTGTTTCCACAGCTGCGCCGAAGCGGAACTGGTTACCAACTCTGGCAATCATACCAATATTGGCAGAGAAACCATTAGAGTTTTCAGCAAAATCTGTGTATTGTTTATTATATGATAAGACTGAATTTCTATTATCTGCCGAGAAATCTGCAGAATCGTACTGTTGCAAATACGAATTATGAAAATTAAGACCAACACCAAAATAAAGACGGTTATCATAATTGGCACCAACAGTTACATTTGTTTTTGACAAATCTCCGGTTCTGCCATATTGATGCCCAAAATAGGTATAATTAATCTTCTTGTCGGGATAAGAGAAATCATCCAATATCTTGATATTCTGATTTCCCGCAGACAATGAATAATTATCTAGAACTTGTGACGAATAATTGAATCCTATATTTACAAATTTCCAATTGCTGCTAGAATTAGTAAGGTCTATTGATAAAACACCTCCTGCATTGCTGATGTCCGTTTTATTGTTTTTCGCATCTATAGATGTTCCCGCAAAAGTGGTTGTATTCTTATTATTGGTAACGCCCAATGTAAAGCTTACATCGCTGGTTATGAAAACACCAATACCAGCTGGGTTAACACTTGAAGAAGAAATGTCGCCACCTAAAGCTCCCATGGATCCCGCCATAGAATTGAATTTTGCACTTCCGCTAATAGGATTGCCAGAATAAACATCCGCAGTATTTGTAATTACTGATACATCCTGAGCTTTCAAATAAAAGAAAGCTGCAGGGATATTGATCAGTAAACATATTTTTTTTAGCATTATAATTTAAAAATTTTTTCAGTTATTACTATCTCCTTCCACCACCAGAACGGTAACCACCGCCACCACCAGTTGAACCGCCACTTCTGAAACCGCCACCAGAGTTAAAACCACCTGAACTACCAGATCTCATTGGCGCAGAGTTGAAGCCTTCGTTTCGGAAACCATTGTTCTGATTGTTTCTAAAACTGTTGTTATTGGGATAACTTTGAGAATTATTATTCCTGTATCCACCGTTAGATGGGAAGTTATTATAATTTCTCTGATTGTTGGAAGGATAATTTCTCACCCCATTATTTTGATAATTTCTGTAGCTGTTATTGTTACCATTATTATTAGCCTGCGGTGCATTTCTATAACCTGCGGTGCTGTTGATACCGTTGAAATTATTGTTTGATCTATAACTGTTGTTTTGAGTACCAAAACGGCCTACCGTGCCAGATCGATAATATGATGGTCTGTAACTGTTCCATCCATATCCACCATAAGGGTAGTATCCACCATAATAGCCACCCCAGCCATGTCCGTAGTATCCTGAATAGAATGGATCATAAAAACCACCCCAAGACCATGGTGAGTAAAATGAGCTGCCCCATCCCCAACCGAAGCCTAACCCCCAGTTCCAGGAGTTATAAGGGCTATTCCATCCATAATATCCGTAGTACGGAGATCCCCAGCCATAACCGCCCCATCCCCAATTGTTAAAACTGGAGTAGTTGGTCTCTGTACCTGTAAAGGCACCCCAATCCGAATCATTGGCCAAAGGCTTGGTATACCTGTTTTGCTGATCCTGAATGTTTTTTTGATTGTTGTCATAGATGCTCGATGCACTATCGCTGTAGTTATAATAATCATCAACCTGATTACCATAATTATTTCCATATGACCCTGCTGGTAAAGAATCTTTGTTGGGATCATAATAAACCCCATCAGTTTCTGAGTATCCGCCTGTGTAAACAATACAAGAAGATAGGAGTAAACTGCTGGAAATCAAGATTAAACCTTTTGATTTAATCAGATTTAGAAAGCTGCCATTGTTTATATTTTTCATTGTTATGAGAATTATTAAGTTTGCTATATTTGCACTTCTTAAATAAACCAAATTTTATACCATACAAATGTGTAAAAAACACGTGTAAAATTAGGCTTTTTATTTAGATTAAAATTAGTTAAAAAGTTAAATTATTATAGTAAAAAATTTATGGCAAAGTTAACATCAAGAGCAGAAGATTACAGCAAGTGGTATAACGAGTTGGTGGTAAAAGCAGATTTGGCAGAGAATTCCGGCGTTAGAGGATGCATGGTTATCAAACCATATGGTTATGCTATTTGGGAAAAAATGCGTGACGAGATGGATCGACAGTTCAAAGAAACGGGTCATCAAAATGCTTATTTCCCTCTTTTTGTTCCAAAAAGCCTTTTCGAAGCAGAAGAAAAAAATGCTGAGGGTTTTGCCAAGGAGTGTGCAGTGGTTACCCACTACAGATTAAAAACTGATCCTAATAATCCGGGTAAACTAATCGTAGATCCCGAGGCTAAACTGGAGGAAGAACTGATTGTAAGACCAACATCCGAAGCTATTATCTGGAATACTTATAAAAGTTGGATTCAGTCCTACAGGGATTTACCCATTTTGATTAACCAGTGGGCCAATGTCGTACGTTGGGAAATGAGAACCAGATTATTCCTTAGAACGGCGGAGTTTCTTTGGCAAGAAGGGCACACGGCTCATGCAACCAAAGATGAAGCGGTTGAGGAAACCGAAAAAATGATAGAAGTTTATGCAAAGTTTGCAGAAGATTTTATGGCTATTCCTGTAATCCGCGGCATTAAATCTCCTTCGGAAAGATTTGCCGGAGCTGATGAAACATATTGTATCGAGGCGATGATGCAGGACGGCAAAGCTTTACAAGCTGGTACTTCCCATTTCCTTGGGCAGAATTTTGGAAAAGCATTTGATGTCAAGTTTACGACTAGAGAAGGAAAAATTGAATATGCATGGGGAACCTCTTGGGGAACCTCTACAAGATTGATGGGTGCTTTGATCATGACACATTCTGATGATCTAGGATTGATATTGCCACCAACTTTGGCCCCAATTCAGGTTGTTATTGTCCCAATATTTAAAGGTGAAGAGCAGTTGGCTCAGATCAGTGAGGTGGCACTTGACATTAAGGCAAAACTTAAGGCAAAAGGGATCTCTGTCAAATTTGATGATGATACACAAAACAAGCCGGGTTGGAAATTTGCTGAGTATGAGCTAAAAGGAGTTCCTCTAAGGATTGCGATGGGACAACGGGATTTGGAAAACAAAACCGTGGAAATTGCCAGAAGAGATAATCTGACAAAGGAAACAGTTGCTTTGGAAGGCCTCGATTCTTACATCGAAGAATTGTTGCAGACCATCCAAAAAGACATCTATAATAAGGCACTGTCTTATAGGGAGGAGAATATCACAAAAGTGGATTCTTATGAAGAATTCAAGACTGTGTTGGAAGAAAAAGGTGGATTTATCTTGGCACACTGGGATGGTTCCGAAGAAGAAGAAGAACAGATTAAACAAGAGACAAAAGCGACTATCAGGTGTATCCCACTAAATAATGAACAAGAAGACGGTGTTTCACTAATTAGTGGAAAACCATCTAAGCAAAGAGTTGTATTTGCAAAAGCATATTAACAGAAACCGCGATAGATTCGCGGTTTTTTTATTATTAATGGCTCTTTTTAAATTAGATTTAATGTTAAAAATTTCTTAAAATTATGGATTTTTTAAAATACTGGATTGATATTTGTTAATATTACAAAACAAATCATATAAAAATAAACTATTATGTCAATCAATTTAATCGAGCTTATCAAAGGTCAACTCGGTGCTTCTACAGTATCTCAGGCCGCAACACAACTAGGAGAAAGCGAATCTGGCGTTTCAAAAGCAATTTCTGTTCTTTTGCCTGCGGTTGTAGGTGGCTTTGCCAACAGTAATGCAAAATCAGAATTGTTCAGTACATTGAAGGATGCTGCAACGTCTGGTATTACTTCAAACCTGCTTAATAATGGAGGAGGTGATCAGTCATTAATCTCAAGAATTTTATCATTAATTTTTGGTGGTGGTGATAAACTATCTGCCTTGGCTAGTTCTGTATCCAGCTTTGCGGGAATCAAGACAGATTCTACCAATTCTCTAATTAATCTTGTAACAGGTGCCGCATCAGGAGGTATAGGAAAATACATCGCAGATCACAATCTTGATTTATCATCATTTGAAAATCTTTTATCAGGACAAAAAGGCTTCTTATCTGCTTTATTGCCTGCTGGCTTTAGTTTCGCATCACTTGGGCTGGGTAACTGGTTTGGAAGCCCTGAACCGGAAATTCCCAATGTAGTTCCAGAAGCTCACCAAACACCACTTGCAGACATTAATCCCAAAGTTCCTGTAACAGAAACCCCAAAAGTAGATGTAACAAGAAGTGGTACAACACACGAAATTGCGCCTGATAATAACTCTGGCGGCAGCATTTGGAAATGGTTATTGCCATTAATCTTATTATTATTGTTAGCTTATTTCTTCTGGAACCAATGTAATAAAAAAACTGAAAATACAGCTGTAGCAACTGTGGACTCTACATCTACTGTAGTAGATTCAACAAGTCCTAAGGGAGATACTGTTTCTGTTACCAGAGAAACAACTGTGGTTACTTTGCCGAGCGGTAAAACTCTTAAAGCTTATAAAGGTGGTATAGAAGACCAAATCGTTACTTTCCTGAAATCGGATGAGTATAAAAACGCTACCGAAGAGCAGTTAAAAGACAAATGGTTCAACTTTGATAATCTTAACTTCGAATTTGGGAAAGCAGTGCTTACTCCAGATTCAAAAGTTCAGTTGGATAATCTGAAAGCGATTTTGGCTGAGTTCCCAGATGCAAAAATAAAAGTGGGGGCTTACACAGATAAAAAAGGTGATGCCGCAGCTAATCTTAAATTATCAGGTGAAAGAGCGAACACAGTAAAAACTTCTCTAAACTC
Organism: Epilithonimonas sp.; assembly: GCF_056329745.1. NCBI lineage: Bacteria > Pseudomonadati > Bacteroidota > Flavobacteriia > Flavobacteriales > Weeksellaceae > Epilithonimonas > Epilithonimonas sp. Next base: position 22,322 of record NZ_JBWEYV010000020.1, read on the forward strand.
CGCACAAGTAAAAGAAGCAGAAGGTTACGGTTCCAAATTTGCTAAAGTGCCTGCAGAAGCTTCTGATAAAGAAAGAGAATCTGACAGAAAAACTGCAATTAGATTTATTAAGTAATTTTTTATCAATAGTAAATATAAAAACTGCCAATTATTGGCAGTTTTTTTTATGTTGTTTTTGCAGATCAGAAAACTATCTGTATATTTGTTAGTCTAATCTAACAATTAAATTAAATATTGAAAAATAAAATACACAATAATGCATGGAGGAAAGAGAAAACATCCAACTCTCTGCATGAGGTTTTTGCCAGCGTAAAAGTGCCCGAAAGTGCCGGTTTTGGTAAAAAACTAATGGCCTATATGGGACCAGGACTATTAATAGCCGTTGGTTACATGGATCCGGGTAACTGGGCGACTGATATTGCGGGTGGTGCGCAGTTTGGCTATACTTTGTTATCAGTAATTCTTATTTCTAACCTTTTCGCAATTGTCTTGCAACATCTTTCTGTAAAATTGGGCATTGTTGCGGAGCGCGATTTGGCGCAGGCCTGCAAAGATCATTTTCATCCGGCGGTTAATTTTGTCTTATGGATTTTTTGTGAGATTGCCATCGCAGCCTGTGATTTGGCTGAGGTGATCGGTTCTGCCATTGCTCTGAATCTTCTCTTTGGCATACCACTCAGCTGGGGCGTCGCTATTACCATTGTAGATGTCTTTTTAATTTTATTTTTACAGTCAAAAGGATTCCGTTACATAGAAAGTATTGTTGGTGGATTAATTTTCATCATTTTTGTGTCGTTTTTCTATGAGATTTTTCTCAGCAAGCCGGATCTTTTCCCCATGTTGGAAGGATTAATACCTAAGAAGGAAATTATCCAGAATCCATCAATGCTCTATATCGCTATTGGTATTTTGGGTGCTACGGTAATGCCACACAACCTTTATTTGCACAGCAGTATCGTACAAACCCGTAATTATCCCAGGACAGTTGAGGGCAAAAAAGAAGCATTGAAGTTTGCCAGTTTAGACAGCAGTATTTCGCTAATGTTGGCTTTTGTCATCAATGCAGCTATTTTGATTATTGCGGCAGCTACGTTTCATACGTCTGGGAACAAAGATGTTGCGGATATTACAGATGCATATAAACTGTTAACGCCGCTATTAGGAACCACACTCGCCAGTATATTTTTTGGGATTGCTTTATTAGCTTCGGGGCAAAATTCTACCTTAACCGGAACTATAGCAGGGCAAATCGTGATGGAAGGATTTCTCAATATCCGCTTAAAACCTTGGGTTAGAAGATTGATTACAAGGTTGATTGCCATTATACCAGCTTTAATCATTTCCATTTTGTATGGAGAAAGAGGAACTGCCGAACTTTTGGTTTTCAGTCAGGTGATTTTATCCATGCAACTAAGTTTTGCCGTTGTTCCCTTGGTAATGTTTACCTGTAGTAAGTCAAAAATGGGTCAGTTTGCCAATAAATTATGGCTCAAAATCCTGGCATGGCTTATTAGCGGAATCATTATCGTTCTCAATCTTTATCTTTTGAAAGAGACCATTTTTCCACATTTGTAAAACAAAGCCTGATCTATAATGATCAGGCTTTATTCTTAAATTAAATATTTCTTCAGGCCTTCCATAATGCCCTGCCAGAGAAGGTTAAAGAAACTTCTGCTGGGATCACGTTCCTTTTTGATATTCACATGCTCGGGTTCACCTGTCGATTCATTACGGATGAACCAGTTGGCAACAGTCCCCAATAGTTTTCGTTCTTTCCCTGTTTTTTTATTGAGGAAATTAACATACATATCCTTGTATTTGAAATAAAATTTGCCGGCGATAAAATCATTATTGCCGTGATAGTCGAATTTTACGTAATCTATTTTTCCATCCAAAGTAATATTGAGGTAAGGTCTTACAAAAAGGTTCACATTATCCGCAGACAATTTATTGATATTTCCTGCAATGGTAAACTGATCCTCAAGGTTTTTAACATCAAATTTCCAATTCACTTTTGTAGGGGCAGTTCCATAGAAAAGGAAGTCTGTATCCACCGTCACCATTGTTGGCAATCCATTAATTTTACCATTATTCACATTGTGGATGACCGCATTAAATTTTTCGAAAGTCAGTTTTCCAGGGATATTAGCATTTTCAGCATTTTCCTCATACGATAATGACGAGTTTCTTAAATCAATCGTGTTGATAAACATTGGAATTTTAATATTACGCAGCTTTTTGCTGAAGAGGTAGCGTGGAGAGTTGTCGTCCGGCGGTGCCAAATCATGGTAGATATTGCAGTTGACGCCATCAATAACCACTTTTGCGAGATTAATCACTGGTTTATCACCAAACAAAACTGATTTGTTGTCTGTTATGTGGATCATTTTGGTACGTATCGTATATAGATCTTCCTCCACCGCAATCACCTTGCTAAATCCAGCCCTGGAGTATTTGGGCAGAAATTCCAACTGATGAACCGTTGTTTCATTGCCTCTGTTGCTTACCGAAGCCAGTTTCAGATTATAGTATTTCCCCGCATCTATCTTAATATTTTTGACATTAATGCTGTGGCTCTTACTTAGAAATGGGATGTCCTGCTTAATAATTTTAGGATCTGATTTGATCTGAGCGATCTGAACGTCAATTTTCCCCGCGGTTATTTTTTCTTTTCCACGCTCGATCTGTTTAAAATGGCCATTAATGATATTCAGTTTTCCAATCTGAGCAAAAAAATCAGGGAAATTAGCGGGCTTGTTTTTCTTAGGCGTTTTATGATGGACAGGGTAGAGGATCACTTTTGGGTTTACAATATCAATCCCTGCAATATTGAGGTTGAGTTTTTGACCAATATATTTGGATTTGTTTTTATGGATAAGGATTTTATCGGTGCTAATGTCTATAATATCTTTGTGGCTGCTTTTTACCAACGGAATCATCCTGAATTTTGTAAGTGAAATATCAGAATTTGCAGATGCAATTTTATCAACTTCTATAGCATGTTGAGCATCGGTTTTCAGGTAAATATGATCGGCTTCGATGTCATGATTGTGGAAGTGGAACGGGATTTTTTCCTTGACTGTATATTTATCAAAAACAATATCGCTCAATTTAAAATTAAACTGATCCACAGATGCCGTCTTGTGCAAATTAGACTGTAAAACCAATACTTTTCCCTGTTGGAAATCAAGATTTTTTACTCCAATTTTTAGTTCAATATCCTGCGGGTCTTTTTCTACTTTATTTTTGCCGGTAGAAGTCACTTTAAGATTGGGTTTCACAAACTGAATCCTGTCCACAATCAGTGAATCTTGGCTGATGACAAAATCATTGGCAGACAATGACTGGGCAGAAAGATCAAATACATTTTTGGCGTCATAATGTTTGGCTTCCTGCAGTGGTTTCAGATGTAATTGATCCAAAAGCAATGTTTTGTTTTTAGCCTCAATTTTTTTAGCATCTATGCGGTAAAATTCATTAATCGTGATGATGACATCCTGTGCATCTACCTTAAAATCCTTGAAGGCAAAAGGGATTTTGGCAGCATCCTCACTTTGCTTGATGTCGGTGAGTTTTATATTGACATTTTTCCCATTGAAGAGCGGCGTATTGTTATGATTATTAACCGTAACATTACCGTTCTCCACCAAAATATTTTGGATAATAAGATCCAGTTTTTTTTGTTTTTTGCTGCTGTCTTGTTTTTTTGGGCCAAGTGTTACATCCACTTCCGGGTTGCTGAGAACTATAGATTCTACATTGTATTTTTTATGGAAAACAGCCTTCCAAACATTGAAGTTATTGATCCTGAGTGTCTTGATTTTTGCCTTGATTTGGGTCTTGGTAGAATCCTTCGGGTTTTTATTAATCACATAGATATTGTCGGCTTCCAGATGCCCGGATAGCAAGCTCATGCTAAAGTTATCCAGCGTCAGGTTATAATCTGTTTTTTTATTGATGAGATCCGGCAGTTTTTTATTAAGGTAAAAGTCCAGCGCAAAAGGGAAGGCCAATATCAGGATCAGCAACGTGCCGAAAATAGCAAGCAGTATTTTTTTAGTTTTTGTTAAGCCGGTCGTTTTCATTTCAATAGTGGTATCAGTTTTTAAAAATCATTGCTGTGGAAAATATAGCCATTATCTTTGTATTGCGCAAAAATATGGTGCAAACCATTGCTGATAATGATTTTTTCTGCGCCAATCAGGCTGTTATACCTCGCAATCTGCTCAAAATGGGCGGGTTTCAGGCTAATGTCAGGAGCTTTGCATTCAATCAATATTTTGGGTTGTGTTTTTTCGGTGATCATCAGGTCTATCCTTTTTGTAGTGCCGTTCAGTTCAATTTTTTTTTCGAGGATAATAGAGGAGATGCTTTTCTTTTTTTCGAAGTGGTAATAGTGCAGCCAGTGCTGCCTTACCCATTCTTCGGGCGTCAGGACCAGCCAGGTTTTGCGCACAAGGTCATAGATAAAAAATGTATCTTTGTCCTGTTTGATTCGGAAATCGAATTTATTTTCAAAATTAAGCTTGGGAACCTGCATACGTTGAGATGAAAGAAATAGATATTATCCTCAAAAATATTAAAAATAAAGAACTCTTACCGGTTTATTTTTTTCATGGTGAAGAGGCGTTCTACATAGATCTTGCTGTGAAGCATTTTGAACAGGATGTATTGGAAGAAGATGAAAAAGCATTTAACCAAACCGTGGTTTACGGCAGAGATACCGGCTATCCCGAGGTTCTTTCGCTGGCCAGGCAATATCCAATGATGGGCGACAGGCAACTGATTATTGTTAAAGAAGCCCAGGATATGAAACTGAACGACGATGAGTCGAAAGCCTTGGAAGCTTATCTGGAAAACCCTGTTCCGTCAACAGTCTTGGTCATTGCACACAAGCACAAAAAACTTGACAGTAGAAAAAAAGTTTCAAAGATGCTGGCCAAATCCGGCATGCTGTTTACTAGTGAAAAAATAAAAGATTACCAGTTACCGGCTTGGATACAGGGCGAGATTACGCGCCTCGGGATTAAGTCTGCACCTAACATCAGCCATCTTTTGGCAGAATATCTGGGCAATGATCTATCCCGAATCACCAATGAGCTCAATAAACTCAAAATTGTCCTTAAAAATGACGCTGTTCTAGACGGCAAAGTCATCGAAGATAATGTGGGCATCAGCAAAGATTTCAATATTTTTGAACTGCAGCGGGCTTTGGGAAGTAAGGATATGAGCAAAGCTTTCAGTATTGCTTATTATATGGGAAAAAATAAAAAATCAAATCCTGTGCAGATGGCTTTTGGTGTTCTTTACAACTTTTTTTCCAACATTATTCTTTATCACACTTTGTCTGGTCAGTCCCCTCAAAACATAGCTGCAGAGATGCGTGTGGCGCCTTATGCCATTAAGGATTATGCAGAGGCAGCACGGTTTTACCCACTGAAACATGCCACCAGGGTGATTTCGATCCTGCGTGAGATGGATCTGAAATCCAAAGGCTTGGGTGTGCGCCAGATGGAAGACGAAGAAATTTATAAAGAACTGGTGTACAAAATCATCAAAGTCGATGAGCTGAAAGTGAAAGTTTAATATCTTCTTTATTGGATAAGTGATAAACCGATTATTGACAAAATTCATCGTAAAAAATCAACTTAACTCAATAATATTTCCGATTTTTGGAAACTTTGAAACTTAAATTTTGAACTTATAAAATGGAAAATAATATTTTAGACTGCGTCATTGTAGGATCCGGGCCAGCAGGTTTTACCGCGGCTATCTACGCTGCAAGAGCCAACTTGAAACCTGAACTTTTTACAGGATTGGAACCAGGCGGTCAGCTAACCACCACCACAGATGTGGAAAATTTCCCCGGCTATCCAGAAGGTATTACCGGGCCAGAAATGATGTTGCAGTTACAAAAACAAGCCGAGCGCTTTGATACCAAAGTTCATTATGAGATGATCTCCAAAGTGGATTTTTCTCATAAAAGAGGCGGCGTGCATAAGTTGAGTACGGGTTCCAGGGATATTTTGGCCAAAAGTGTCATCATTTCTACCGGAGCTGCTGCAAAATATTTGGGTTTGCCAGATGAGAAAAAATATGCTGGTGGCGGTGTTTCTGCCTGTGCAACATGCGATGGCTTTTTCTACCGTGGAAAAGATGTCATCGTAGTAGGAGCCGGTGATACGGCGGCAGAAGAGGCTACTTACCTTTCCCAGATCTGTAACAAGGTAACACTTTTGGTAAGGAAAGACCATTTCCGCGCTTCTAAAGTAATGGTAGACCGCGTTTTGAATACGTCTAATATCGAGGTGAAATATAACCATGAACTGATTGGTATAGAAGGTGAGAATGCTTTGGTTGAACGAGCCAAAGTGGTAAATAACCTGACTGATGAAGTCTCAACAATCGAGGTTCACGGGATTTTTATAGCCATTGGTCACAAGCCGAATACAGACCTTTTCAAAGGTCAGGTAGATTTGGACGGGCTGGGTTATATCGTAACCGAAGGTAAATCTGCACGAACCAATTTGCCGGGTGTTTTTGCCGCAGGCGATGTACAGGATCATCATTACAGGCAGGCTATTACAGCAGCCGGAAGTGGTTGTATGGCCGCTATGGATGCCGAGAAATATCTGGGCGAACTGGCGGGTGAAAACCATACTTGGGTAGAACGTTAATCCAGATTTTATATCATAATAAACAAAATCGCCTGAGATAATTCTCAGGCGATTTCTATTAAAGAACTATTACAAAAAATTGATTTGCATGATGTGTTTATGGAGGAATAATTACTTGTCGCTAAAAGCCAATTCTGTTTTAGTATTAGGTCTACTTATAGTTCTTCTTTCGTCTTTATTATGGATTTTATAATATAAAAAAGCAATCAATGTTGGTTTGTGGTAGATCTTATAATACCTGTACTGAGTATTGAAGTGCCTTAGGTTGATTTTATAAAAATCATAACCAATTACTACCAGAAGGCAAATACTGATGACATAAAACACACGGAATTCCAAATGGTAATAGGTTAATCCAGAGAAAACCGCGCCCAACACATAGGCTATCATAATACTCATCAACAATTTGGCTTTACCAATCAGCTCAGGGTTTTTCCTAAATTTTTTCTGGGTAAACATAGAGAAAAGTATTCCCAAATCTGTTGTGGTACCCGTAAGGTGGGTGGTCTTAACCGAGAAGTTGGAGATACTTGCCGTAAGGCCGTTTTGCAATCCAGTGGCAAAAAGCATCAATGCTACCAGTGCTTCGGTTTCGCCCAGTGTTTTTTGGTAGTAGAACTGCCCATAGATTCCTACCGCAAGCAAACATAGGATCTCCAGGATAATAGGGAAGGCATGTGCAAAATACTTACTCTTCCTATTAAAGTTTATTACACTCATGTTGGCTACAAAACTCCCGAAGAAAAAGAGGAAAATCCATGCGCCTACAACGGCAACCTGGGTCCAGTTTCCCTGGCTGATTTCTGCCGCCAAGATGGCATAATGTCCGGTGACATTGGATGTAAATGAGAGGAAGATAAGTAGGGATGCTATATTTATAGTTCCTGCCGTAAAGGCAGTCAGCGTTCCCAGTCTTATGTTGTCTCCCAACGTTCTGCTGTTACTATAATTTCTTAACATTTTAATTCTTTTTTGATAGGTGTAAAATTCTGATTTTTGTTAAAGGAAAACCTCTGCCAGGCGTCCTCTTTCCGGTGCATATTCCGGGGTTGTGGTGGTAACCTCTACCGCTTCCAGTTGTCGGCATTTTTTGATGAATGGCGTTACATCAAACTGCCCTTTCTTTAAGTTTCGCAGTTTTGTAGATGAGATATACACTTCGTCAGCGGAAGTTGTTTCGGCAAACTGGTTGAATGATCTTTGGAAACTCCCTGTGAAAACTTCGCAAGACACTTTGTTGATCAGCTTAGGGTATTTGTTATAGATAATGCTGTAAGCATCACAAAACTCTTGTGGCCGGATCTTGCCCAGTAGTGCGGTTTTTGTGGTAAACAATAGGTCTCTGATAGAGTCGCCCATGTCGTAACCGCTTACAAAAACAATGTTGTAACTATTAATGTCATTCTGCTCACTCTTATGCCTCAATACTTTTTTGAGAATATCCAGTGATTCTAGGGAAAAATCTGTGGCTATTAAAATGGTCTTGGTCATCATATTTTGTTTGATAGGGTTTTGTTATTTTTTGATAATACAAAACTATTATGACCAGATTAGAATGCCTTTGGAACAGAATTAAAATGTAATTAGAGAGATTAAAATGAGATTAAAATTATGAGATAGATGAAACATCTCTACATTTTCCGGTAAACGAATTTAATATTTTGGGCAGCTTTTCCGCCCTCCGTTCCCGCTATTTTTTGCCCTTTTTTATCCCCAGTAAAAAAAATGAGCTACACTCAGGTCGGGCTGCGGGGTACGTGCTAATTTATTCAGTAGGAACATAGATTGGGAAGCGGATCTGTACCGTTGTTCCCACATTTTCTTTGGAATTAACAATCAGCTCACCATGATGTATTCTTACAATATTCCTGGCCAGAGGCAGCCCAATGCCGTAACCTTCATAATTCTTGGTGTTGGACGCCCGGAAAAAAGGATCATAGATTTTATCCATTTCCGAATCCGGGATCCCGATGCCATGGTCTTTGATGATGATGTAGACATGATCATCCGTAGCACCAAGGGATACTTTAACCTGCTGAAAGTTAGAGTATTTGCAGCCGTTATTGATAATATTGGCCATTGCCAAGTGCAGGAGTTGCTCGTTGCCTTGTACTTTCAGTTTTTTGGGGTTGTCTGGCAACATGCTGATATCCAGGTAAACATTGTTTTTGGAATTAATACGCTTGGCCGTTTCTATAACATCCCAAAGCAGCTGATCCATCCGCACTTTGTCCATTTTCTGGATTTTCCCGTCAAAACCGGTTTGTGCAATCATCAGTAGGGCTTTTATTTTTCGATCCAGTTTTTCGGCTTCATCCAGGATGATCTGTAGGGTTTCCTGGTAATGTTCCTCCGATCGTTTTTGGGAAAGCGCCACGTCGGCTTCGCCCATGATAGACGTGAGTGGTGTCCTCAGCTCGTGCGATACGTTACCTATCAGATGGTTTTGGGTTTCAAACGATGTTTCTATGCGGTTCAGCATATCGTTAAAGGTATCAATCAGTTCATTAAGCTCCGTATTTCCGGGTTGTGGTTCTAGTCTCAGGTGAAGGTTTTCCGAACTGATTTCCTTTACTTTTCCCGTGATCTTAAGAATCGGGCGGAAGAGTGTTTTGGACAGGTAAAATGAGAATATCATCGAAAAAAACAAGGCCAAAACCATGCAGGTGACCAGCGTTCTTTTCAGGTAACCGAGATAATCTACCACATAATGGTTTTTTGCAGAAGCAATCGCGATGTAAGTCTTGTTATCGGACTTGAAGGATTGGCCTATGTAATAAAACTCGTCATCATTATAATTGTCTTCGCCCTTCCTGATAATATTTTTGAAGAAGGTATCCGGAATATGTATTTGCCGTGTAATTTGGCTGTAATTAGAATCTTGTGGCACCTCGAAAACATAATCTTTTTCCAGGGGAAGTTCCTCGTCATTGGCACTGTTTAGGATATGGTTAGCAGGAATGTCCAGATGTTCTTTGCTTTTCTCGATCTGTACGATAGTTGTTGCACGGATCTTAAGCAGTTCATAAAACCTCTGATGCGAAAAGTTGACAATGGAAAAATACACCAAACCACTGAACAGCAGGATAACTACAGTGAAAACCAACATCAGAAGTAGCATGGTTTTGGTTTGGTTGGTAGAGATTCTTTTCAGCATAGTATTATGGTTTTTTCAAGACATAGCCCATTCCTATAACGGTGTGTATCAGTTTATTATCCTCTTGGAAGTCCAGTTTTTTCCGGAGGTAGTTAACATAGACATCTACCACGTTGGTTCCCAGCTCGTAGTTAACACCCCAGACTGCTTCCAGGATCTCTGCCCGTGAGATTACTTTTTCGGGGTTGTTGAGAAAGTATAGGAGCAGTTTATATTCGGTAGAAGTCAGCGAGATGTCATTACCGCCGCGGGTGACTTTTTTGGTATAGTCATTTACCGTAAGGTCAGAGAACTGATAAATGTTTTCATCATCAGGCTCTTGGGATTCTGCGCCATTGCTGTGGCCACTTCTCCGGAGAAGCGACTTGATACGAGCCACAAGTTCTATAAATTTAAAGGGCTTTACAAGATAATCATCGCCACCGCTTTCCAGCCCTAGGACAATGTTTTCTGAAGAATCCAGCGCTGTAAGGAAAAGGATGGGAACGGTTTTATTCTTTTTTCTGATTTCTTTACATACTTCCAGCCCGTTAATATCCGGCAACATAATATCCAGGATAATCAGGTCAAAGTCATTGTTTTCGGCCATCTTAATGCCCGTTTGTCCATCAAAAGCAACAGAAATATTATAATCCAGCTCCTGCAATCCCTTTTTTATAAAAGACACCACGCTGGATTCGTCTTCAATCAGAATAAGTTTTTTCATAACGCAATATCACAAAAATATAAAAATTAATCCATTACAGTCCATCATTCCGCGGCATGGTTTTCTTTGCTAACATCGGACTCTTAAAATTGCCTGTTAGTATTTTATTAAGAAAATTAACAGAATTTTTTATCATAAGTCTATTTTGGTCAACTAATTGTATAGCAAATTATAACACCATAATAACCTAATTGCTATGAATATATCTTACTACGATTTCAAAAACCTGCCGGATTTTATGCAGTGCCAGATGGCGCTGGATCAGGGTCAGATGATGGAAGAGCGTACTCTGGATCAGTTGAAGTATGTTCTTTACCAAATCTCCAATTTTTCTGTAGAGATTATTTACAATACTTTCAGCGAAAAGATTGCGGCTTTTAATGTTTATCAAAACAGGAGCGTGTACGCTCAATAGATTATATCCTATCTATGTTTATCAAAGTTTATATCACACTTAATCATTTCATTCTGGTGAATACGGCGCACATTGTTTACATCAGTCCAAGCTCTGTTAACAGAGGTTGTTCCCTAATTTTGGCAACGGGCATCACGCTCAACTCCGTAGATGATTATGATGTTTTACTAAGCCAGATGAACCCGAATTAGATCATGAAAAAATATCAGATTAATGCATTGCTGCGCATATTTTAGATTATAATTTGTATTTTCCCACCGAATAAAAAACGATCCCTTGAAATTAAAACTCAATTGGAGAAAAATTCTTAGGCGTACCATCATCACCATTATCAGCATAGTGGTGTTTTTGCTATTGCTCATTTTCAGTATCCGAATCCCTGCCGTACAAAATTTTATTAAAGATAAATTAGTGGTCTATCTCCAGGATAAGATAAAGACCAAAGTTAGCCTGGAGAAAGTGTATATAGGTTTTCCGAACAGCCTTGTGATGGAGAATCTTTACCTCAAAGGCCAGGATGTTGATACGCTGCTGGCGGTTAAAAAATTGGATGTGGGGTTGGATATGTGGCAGCTTATCCATTCCAAAGCCGACATTACTTCCATAGATCTGGAAGGTGTCCGTGCCAATGTGGTCAGAAATCCTAAGGGAAAGTTTAATTTCGATTATATTATTGATGCTTTTGCCACTTCTGACAAAGAGGAAAGTCCGTCAAAACCGTTTATTATCTCGCTGGATAAGATTAAGCTGAAAGATATTCGCGTAACCTTTAATGACCAACAGTCCCGCAATGACATCAAGGTTTATTTCAAATCTTTTGATACCCGCGTAAAAACTTTTGACCTGGAGCAGAATGCCTATGCCGTGAATGACATAAATATGGATGGGCTCAAACTTAAACTGAAGCAGGACCTTATAGAAGAGGTATCAAAAAAAGTGGAGAAAAAAGTCGACTCCTTGAATCAGAAAAAAGCCATGAAACTAGGCTTAAAAGGCATCAAACTAACCAATTTTGATATAGATTATGGCGATGATAATACCAAAACTTTTGCTAAAGTTCTCTTCAAAGAACTGAGTACAAGGGTTAACAGTATTGATCTTGACAAAAATGCTTATAATGTAGGCAATGTGCTTTTAACGGGTGCTAATATCAATGCCAACCTCTACCTTCCCGCAGCAGATGCTAATGCCGATAAAAACAAAAAGACAGAAGATAAGAAGCCGGCATCATCCAAGGAGCAGGCTATGAAAGTCCTTCTAGATAAGCTGGTTCTGGACGATGTAAAAGCAGTTTATAATAATACGGCAGTGGCTCCAACCAAGTCTGGGATGGATTTTAACCATCTTAATTTTGGACAGCTAAACCTGGATCTCCGAAATTTCAAAATGGAAAACAATGCCTTTTCCGGAAATGTAAAGTCAGCAGAGATACAAGAGGCGAGAGGTTTGGATGTTCAGAAATTCAAAACGGATTTTGTTTATGCGGATAAAGAAGCTTACCTTAAAAACCTGTATTTGCAGACTTCTAAGACTGTGTTGCGCGATGAGGTTATCCTTAATTATAACTCGATAGAGCAGTTGTCTGCGAATCCCGGCGCCGTAAAAATATCAGCTAATCTGGAAAATTCTAAAATCGGTTTTGCCGACATCCTGAACCTGGTGCCAACTCTTAGAAAAACTGCGCCTTTTAATAAATATCCCAATGCTGTCCTTAATGTAGATGCCAATGTGAAAGGTATGGTGAATGATCTGTTAATTAGCAGGCTAAGGGTTTCCGGTTTGGATCAACTGAGGATTAATGCCTCTGGGCGTGTGAAAAATGCTATGAATCCGGATCAGCTTTATTACGATCTCAGGATTGCAGAATTGGCGTCGTCTGGCAGAACGGTTTTCAATCTTGTGCCAAAGGGAACAATCCCTTCCAATATAGCTTTGCCGTCACATTTCAGTATTAAAGGCTCTGCAAAAGGAACAACTAAAGTTGTGAATACAAACTTAAGCTTATATTCCACATTGGGTAACGCCGGGATTGTGGCCAAAGTTGATATGCGCAGGAAGAACCATGAGCTTTACGATGTTAAGGCTAATCTGCAAAACCTACAGGTTGGGAAATTGATCCAAAATAAGCAGTTGGGTGCCATTACGGCGCAGATTGTGGCAAAAGGTGAAAGCTTTGATTTTAAACAAGCGAATGCGGACTTACGAGGCAATGTACAGTCGGTATCTTATAACGGTTACCGTTACCAGAACATGAATCTGGTTGGGAAAATCAGGCGTGGTGCTTATAATATCGAGCTCAATTCCAAAGATCCTAATGCTAATCTGCATCTCACGGCTTCCGGCATCTACAATGAGAAAAATCCTACGGTAAAAGTGAATGGTAATATAAATAAACTGGATCTTCATAAGTTAGGGTTTTACAGTTCGCCGATGATTATTGCCGGAGGTATTGATGGGGATTTTAAAAATCTTGATCCCGATCATCTCAACGGTTACCTTAATCTTCAAAATTTTGCCATATCAGATACCAAAGAAGTGTACCCGGTACAAGAAATTAAACTGAATGCGGTTTCTACAGCAGATTCTACATTGATAAAGCTGAATTCCCAGATCGCTGATCTGGAACTGAAAGGTAAATATAAATTGACCCAGATTTTTGGTGCTTTGCAACAAACGGTTAATCAGTATTATCAATTTCAGAAACCCAGAAAAATGGCTAAGATTGACCCGGGACAATATTTTACACTCAATGCCGGCATCAAGAATAATGATTTGATCAGGAAATTTGTTCCCGATCTTAAAAGCTTTGAAACCATTAATATAAACGGGAATTATAATGCAGATTCCCAACTAATAGAGCTGGATGCCCATATTCCGCAGGTCACTTATGGCACCAATTTATTGGAAAATACAAGCCTGAAAATTAGTAACCAAAACCAGGCTTTGCAGTATAATCTGGATGTAGCGGCGCTTAAGAGTGAAAGTTTTGCGCTGAACAAAGTCAATATCAATGGGGATGTGGCGGATAATACCATCAATTATAATATTACGACTAAAGATGATAAAGATGTTACACAGTTTTTGATTGCGGGTAATGCCAAATCTCTGAATGATGTGACGGAAATATCACTCAATCCCAACGGTCTGAAACTTAATTATATGGATTGGACTGTATCTGAGGATAACAAAATACAGGTTGGTAACCGGGGGATTTTTGCGGATAATTTCCGTTTGTCTAATGGTGGGAGCGAGATTCTTCTTCAATCCGAAAGTACTGCCGCCAACAGCCCACTGAATGTGTCTCTAAAAGATTTTAAGATAGAAACCATTACCGAGATTATTAAGAAAGATTCGCTTTTGGCCAAGGGAACCATCAATGGCACAGCACAATTGAGAAACCTAAACAAAAATATGACTTTCACCGCCGATCTGGATGTAAATGACCTGTTTGTGTATGGCAGCCCGGTAGGCAAACTGGATGTTAAAGTTAATAATGCTGCTCCCAACATGTTGAATGCCGATATTGCGCTTTCCGGCAATGATAATGATGTTAAGATCTTGGGTAATTACAATACCGCCAGCAGCAGTTTTGACCTCAATATGAATATGAACCGCCTTCAGATGAAAACGCTTCAGGGTTTCTCTATGAATGCCATTACCAATACAGAAGGTTACCTCTCCGGTGATCTTAAGATTACTGGAACCGCGGCTGCTCCTAAGATTTTGGGCGATGTTAAAATGAATAATGTCGGACTCATGATCGCCAAAACAGGAAGTGATTTCAGGAAGATTGATGATAAGATTGCCTTTACCAACCGCGGGATAGAGTTTGATAACTTCAAAATTAATGACAAAGACGGTAACTCGCTCAACATAAATGGTCAGGTTCTCACACAAACATACAGGGATTTTGCTTTTAATCTTGATCTTAAGGCAAAAGATTTTAAAGTTGTAAATTCTGAAAAGTCAAATGATGCACTCATGTATGGTATCTTGGCTATTGATGCTGCTTTGCAGGTGCGCGGTAACCTAGATTTACCCAAGGTGGATGGTCGACTTTCAGTTGCTGATAATACAGATTTTACATTTGTGTTGCCACAGTCCAATCCATCTTTGCAGGAGCGCGACGGGATAGTGGAGTTTGTGGATCAGGATCAGATTGCCCTTAACAAAACCATCAAAGCAGATTCTGTAGATGCCAATAGTAAAATCAAAGGCATGGATGTTAGCGTGAATATAGAAATCAGTAAAAAGGCCAAATTGTCTTTATTGATTGATAAAGCTAATGGGGATTTTGTAAAACTGCAAGGCGAAGCGGAGCTGACAGGCGGCGTGGATCCATCGGGTAAAACCACGCTTGTGGGCGTATATGAAGTGGAATCCGGGAGTTATGAGATGACCGTTAGTGTGCTGAAACGTAAGTTTGATATTCAGAAGGGAAGTACCATCACCTGGACGGGCGAACCTACAACGGCATTGATGGACATCACGGCTGTTTACAAAACCGAAACGGCACCTTTGGACCTTGTAGAGCAACAGTTGAGCGGAGAAAGTGCCGCCACGCTCAATCAGTTTAAGCAGAGGATGCCATTCAGTACTTTGCTGAAAATGAAAGGTGAACTTCTAAAACCGGAAATCAGTTTTGATATTACAACAGATGAGAAGAACAACTCAGTGTCTTCTACGGTTACAGATATTGTGGATCAAAAACTGGCTCAGATCAGAACTCAGGAATCTGAGATGAATAAGCAGGTTTTTGCTTTGCTTTTGCTGAACCGTTTCATTGGTGAAAATCCTTTTGAGTCTAGCGCCGGTTTATCCGCAGAAGCCATGGCAAGGCAGAGTGTGAGCAAGATTCTTTCCCAGCAGATTAACAATTTGGCTTCGGATCTTATCAAAGGTGTGGATCTTAACTTTGATTTGGAGTCTTCTGAAGATTACTCCACAGGTCAAAAAAATACGCGCACCGATCTGAATGTGGACATTAGTAAAAAACTGTTGAATGACAGGCTGAAAGTGTCTGTAGGAAGCAATTTTGGTCTCGAAGGTGATGCAAGACAGAATGAAAGCATGACCAATATCGCCGGAGACGTGACCGTAGATTATAGCCTCTCCAAAGATGGCCGTTACACGCTGCGCGCTTATCGTAAAAATCAGTACCAAGTGGCATTGCAAGGACAGATTGTGGAAACTGGTCTTGGTTTTATTATCACGCTGGATTACGACAAATTCCGGGAGATTTTTGAAAAATCAAAAAAGGAATCCAGAAGAGAAAGAAGAAATAATAAAGAAGTAGAGTTTAAATAAATGAAGATCAATAATATATATATCAGGCAGTTTTTGGTTTTTGGTTCCCTTGGCCTTGCGTTATCGTGTAGCAATACCAAATATTTGAAGGAAGGGCAAATGCTTTATACGGGCGCCGAAGTCAATATCAAAAGTGATAGCCTTTCTAAAAGCGAAAAGAAAAACCTGAAATCGGAGCTTGAATCAAAACTTACCCCCAAACCCAACTCTTCATTCCTGGGTTTACGTCCCAAATTATATTTCTACAACATTGCTAAAGAACCGAAAAAGGAGAAGGGTTTCAACTACTGGTTGAAATATAAAATGGGGGAGAAGCCTGTCCTTCTGAATGATGTAGATCGTGAGTTTAACAAAGATATTATTGAGAATTATTCTGAGAACAAGGGTTACTTTAATGCAAAAGCCACATATGATACCATTGCGAAAAATAAAAAAGCTAAAGTCATTTACAATGTAAAACCTGGGGAAAGGTATTTAATCAGTAATGTCAAATTTCAAAAAGATTCATCACTGGTTAACTCAGAAATTCAGAATGTTGCCGCTAAAACTTTGTTGAAAAAAGGGGAACCATTTGACCTAGATGTCATCAAGGCAGAAAGGGACCGTATAGACAATGCTCTTAAACAAAGGGGATTCTATTATTTTAGTGCTGATAATATCATTGTGCAGGCAGACAGTACCATCAGCAAAGACCATAAGGTAGAACTTAATGTCAAACTTAAGGATAATACGCCTAACCTCGCAGTACAACAGTTTAGCATAGATAAGGTGGTGGTATTTCCTACTTACAATATCCGCGATGTCCGCGATGGGAAATACAGTGTGCCGATGAATACCGATTCCTTAGGCAAATACGCTTATCAGGATATATATGTGATAGATCCGGAACATAAATTTAAACCCAAGATTTTTGACCGTGCCCTTTACTTTAAGAAAGGCGATGTCTATAACCGAACCGATCATAATCTGACGCTCAACAGGCTCATCAGCTTGGGTGTATTCAAATTTGTTAAGAATGAATTTATTGTTTCAGATTCTTTAAAACATCAGTTTGATGCGTATTATCTGCTGACACCAAGGCAGATTCAGTCTTTAAGGCTAGAAGCTTTGGGAAGAACCAACTCTGCTAACTATGCGGGTAGCGAGGTGAATCTTAACTGGACGCACCGTAACCTTTTCAAGGGGGCAGAGCAATTTAAAGCTTCGGTTTATGGTGCATTTGATGTCCAGATGGGCGGCCCAGAGAATGCTAAAAACCTTTTCCGTGCTGGTGCTAATGTGCAGCTGTCTATTCCGCGGATTGTAGCGCCGTTCAGATTTAATTCGTCCAGTGCATTTGTTCCGCGCACCAATATTTCTTTGGGATATGAGTTCCAAAATAGGACAGAATATTACACCCTCAATACATTTTCGGGATCGTTTGGTTATGTGTGGAAAGAAAATGCCAGGAAAGAGCACGATCTTAAGGTGATTGATATTACTTATGTAACCCCAGCTCACGTTACGCCTCTCTACGACTCTATTTCTGCCAAAAGTGATGCCATGCAGCGCGTTGTTCAACGACAGTTGATTTTTGGCCCAACCTATTCTTATACCTACACCAATACTATGCTCCAAAAGCCAAGTACCATTTATTATAAGGGAACTTTGGATTTGGCGGGGAACCTTACAGGTCTGCTAACGGGAGCCAATATGAAGGAAGGCAAAGAGAAGAGTATTTTTGGAGTGCCGTTTAGCCAATATGCCAAGATCGAGAATGATTTCCGTTTTTATCATAAGTTTACTGAGAAAACCTCTTTGGCTACACGGTTTATTGGCGGCGTTGCCTACCCTTATGGCAATTCAGAAAATATCCCATTCTCTAGACAGTTTTTCTCTGGTGGTAGCAACAGTATCCGTGCCTTCCGTGCAAGGACGTTGGGACCGGGAAGTTTTGATCCAAGAACCATCCCATCAGGTTATTACTTTGATCAGTCGGGAGATATAAAGCTAGAGCTGAATGCAGAATATCGGGCTAATATTTATAAATTCCTGAATGTGGCATTTTTTGCAGATGCCGGCAATGTTTGGCTCGTTAATGATGATCCTCAACGGCCGGGAGCCAAATTTTCGAAAGAGTTTATGAAGGAGATTGCTGTAGGTGCAGGTTTCGGTTTGAGGCTTGATTTTTCTATCCTGATTTTACGTTTGGATTTAGCAATGCCTCTGCGTGTGCCGTATTACGAGAAGAATGACCGTTGGATGTTTGATAAAATTAACTTTGGAGACCCAAGCTGGAGAAAAAATAACCTGATTCTCAATATTGCTATTGGATATCCTTTTTAATATTAATCATCCAAATCAAGCGCTTTAGAAAAGAGGATGCATAAGTATTCAAAACTAAATCATTTTATCGGAATGCAAATTAAGTTTAGAAAACCAATATCATTGATAACTTTGGCAGTAAGTTTTTGGGGTTTTTCACAACAAGTTGAAAATGCCGAGAGACTTAAGAAATTTACTGAAAAGCTTAAGGAGAATCAGAAGGTAAGTCAGATATTATTTATTGGAGATTCTCATATTCAGTCGGGTTGGATTACAGATATTTTAAGAAGCAAATTCCAGGCTAGATACGGAAATGCAGGTCGAGGTTTGCTGTTTCCTTATTCCATTGCCAATTCTAATGGCGAGAAGGACTATTCATCAATTTCAAACCAGTCTTGGGTAACTTTTCGTTCAGTTTATGACCAAGATGTTTACCCAGAAATGGGAGCTTTGGGTTTTGTAATGGGAAATAGTAAAGATTCCTTTTTAGAAATTCATTTTAATGATTCAAATGACATTTTTGATGAGGTTAAGATCTTTGGAAGTCAAAAAATGGATGGACAGCCTTTTAGTATTTATCAGTCAGCAATCGGTCTTTCGAAATTTGTAATCAAAAGGAAGGAAATTATTAATTATACCGTTGAAGAAGGGGAAACCTACCCAGAATTGGCTGCAAAATTTAATACAACAACAACAAGGCTTCTCCAGCTTAACGGAGACTCTGTGAAAAAACCTAAACCTGGACAAAACATTAGAGCCGAACAGGTAACGCCGGTGTATAATTCTGAATTTGAGAAATCTCTTCATTTGATTGTTGAGGGACATTATACTGGCGATGAGACCGTTGTTAAATATCCTAACCTGGTTCAGAATTTTATTTTTCGTACTAATGCTGCCCCTGAAAATATCATTTATGGTTTTCAGTTTTTAAACAGTCGCACAAAGCAAGGGGTAGTGCTTAATAGTGTGGGTGTAAATGGTGCAACCTATTCTGATTATATTAAGTATCCAATACAGATAGAAGAATTGAGAAATACAAACCCTGATTTGTTAATTGTCTCCTTGGGGACGAATGAGGCATTAAGCGCAATAAGTAAAGTGGATTTTCAGGCCAATATTAAAACCCTCATCAGCAGTTTCCGTACCTCTAATCCTTACCTTCCTATATTACTGATTTCTCCCACCGATAATAATCTGAAGCCGGATAAAACCAAACTAATTGTTTCTTGGATAAAAGAAGCTGCAGATACAAACAATGCTGCTTTTCTGGATCAATATCAAGCCACCGGAGGAAAGGGCTACTTTCAAAAATCACTTAACAACAAGACAGCCAGTGGTGATGGTGTTCATTTTCAGAAAAGTGGTTATATAGAACAAAGTGAACTAATCTGGAAAGCTTTTGAAAACTCTAAAATTGTAGATAGATAGGCATTACCTGTTCAGAGGATTTGAAATATCCATATAGAACCAAAAATCCAAAAAAAACAACAATGTAATAAATCAGGGAAACGTTACCGGTTTTTGCAATCACTTTGTCTGCCAGGTTATCCGGAATAAAATGGATACACAGCGCAATGCTGATCATCCAAACAACTACTTTGTAATTATCGTAGAACGAATACCATGCAGAAGGATCAAAATTATATATAATCTGGTGGATCATCGCCATCGCAGATTCGAAATCTTGAGCTTTGAAAAAGATCCAGGCAAAACACACAAAATGAAATGTAATAATGACCATCACCACATTGTATAACTTCGAATTATTAAAAGCTGAAAAAGCTTTTCCTGTCATTAACATCCATATCTTATGAATGCCTAACGCGATGCCATGCATCGCCCCCCAAATAATGAAATTCCAGCTGGCGCCGTGCCAGAAACCTCCCAAAAGCATTGTTGTCAAAAGATTAAAATTAGCGGCAATACCCTTTGGATTCTTGGTAATTACAGAAGGTAAAATAAAAATAAGCAATATCACAGCTGTAATGATGCCTGACCACAGATAAGAAATATGAAATAATCTGGAGGATGAAAAAAATACGCCGGTTAAAAACAAAATAACAAAAATGTAAGAGGCAACAGTCGCCTTTCTGTTTCCTCCCAAAGGTATATAGAGATAATCTCTTAGCCAAGAAGATAGGGAAATGTGCCATCTGCGCCAGAATAATGTAATGTTGTTGCTCTGGTATGGCGAGAGAAAATTGGTAGGAATTTTAAAACCCAACCAAAGCGCAATGCCAATAGTGACATCACTGTAACCGCTGAAATCACAATAGATCACCATTGCGTAGCCATAAACAGCAATCAAATTTTCTAAGCCTACATGTAAAGATGGATTGTCAAATATATAATTGATCAGATTCAGGGTAATATAATCTGAAATTATTAATTTCTTAATTAATCCCGAAATAATCAGATAAAAACCTTTAGCAAAATCTTTGTCCGAAATAACATATGGTTGATTGATTTGCGGCACAAAATCGTGCGCACGAACAATAGGCCCCATCACCAGTTTTGGGAAAAATGACAGGAAGAGAAGGTATTCCGAAAATTTTTTGGCCGGCGCAAAATCACCCCGATAAATATCAATCGTGTAGCTGAGGTTTTCAAAAGTAAAGAAAGAAATCCCTATTGGCAAAAGAATATTCAGCGGGTTAAAATGTGTAGCCAACAGATCATTGGAAACGGAAATAAAAAAATTGGTGTATTTGAAAAAGATCAAAATCCCAAGGTTAAATACAATGCTGAATATCAGCAATATTTTCTTCTTTAGTCTTTTATTGGTATTATATATAGCATTGGAAATGATAAAATCTATAACCGCCGCGGCAATTACCAGCAATACAAATGAGCCGCTGGCTTTATAGAAAAAATACAGAGAAAACAAACAAAACATATAGCGTCTTGCTGTTGGTTTATTTCTTAGTAAGTAAAATAAAACAATAAAAAAGAAGAAAAAATAAACAAAAAAACCATTATTAAACAACAACGGGTTTTTGCTATCATACAAAAATTGCTGAAAGAAAATCTGCCAATCAAAACCTTCTAAAAACTGTTGCAACATATTTAACGATTCTTTCTAGAGTAAATCCTGTACTTTTGATATTCTTTTTGGATTGCTTCAAAAAGCTTTTTGCCCAATACATCTGCACCTTTTGCATTGGGATGTACATAATCTTTGTTAGCCAACGGAGGATTTTCTGTAGCCCATTTTACAATAGAACCGGTCCCACCCATAGTTTCAAATTGATTATAAAAAGCAAAACCATTATTAAAAGCCAGTTTGGCCTGTATTTCCAAAAGATTGGGTAGCCCGATGGCTGTTTTGTATTCTCCATCATAGCGGAATGCACGGTCTGCAGTGCTGACAATCAGAAACTCGGCGTCAGGAAGACTGTTTTTAAATTTCTTCAGTACAGGATTCATCATCTTTACATAATAGCTATAGTTGGTATCATCAGGTTTGAAAAGCAGATTTACACCATACTGAAATACGATAAGATCATAATGATTGGCGTTTTGAATAGATTTTATAAAATCTTCTTCCAGTTTTTTCAGCTCTACACCTGTAATACCACGGAAAGAGAAGTTGTCCACAAAAATGCCGCTTTCGCTTTCAAAGCTGATCCCATAAAATGTTCCATCAGTATTTGATGCTATCTTAAGAGAGTTAGATTTGTCTTTAGCCAAAACTTTCCTATTGACACTATCCGAACTACTCAGATGAACTTTTTTCCCATTGGCAATCATGTTATCACTGCCAATATCACCAAAAATAATTGATTTTTCTATAATAGCGGTAGAATCTGTAATTGTATTATCTGTATATGCTCCATAGCCATTCCCCCAAAATTTGTGACCCGAGAAATAAAGATTCTTCGCTCCTTGAGATTTAAAGCTGATATCTTTCCATCCAGATGAATGAGAGGTGGCGGTTTGCCTGAATTCGGCAACACTGGAAAAAATAGGAAGATAGCCAACCCCCGATCCGCCGTATTCTTGTTGAAGTAATTTTCTAAGCGTACCGGTTAGCAAATCGCTTTCAATCATACTATCTCCAAAATAAGCAATTCTTATTTTTAATTTTTCGCCCTGTTTAAGCTTTTGTAATTTTTCCAGAAAGTTTGGGAGAACTGCAGAATCGTTTTTGCGAAAATTAGTGATTAGATTACCTTTTTTATAAAGGTCAAAATCCTGTTGTGGGCTTACCTCTACTGTAAGTTTTTTTTTCTCTAATGCAATACTGTCCACTTTTTTTATTGGAAATATATCTGATATAAGATTGACACGGTCAAAAGGTTCCCAACTTAAGTTAAGAACCTGAAATATGATGGATGTAAAAAGGTATGTGAGGAAACAAAAAAGAGTCAGAAAAAGGACTCTTTTATTCTTATTCTCCAATGTTTATATATAGTTTGCGTCAATTAAACGACAAATATAATACAAAAACTATCTAGAGATTAAATTTATTAATGATAAGATTGATTCTTCTTTTCCACTCGGATGGTTGTGTCGAGTAACCGGCTTTGGCAATGGCACTAATCCATTCAGAATGATCATCGCTGCCTTTTAGCCTAGAGTAATATTTTTTGGAAGAAAGAAGTTCGCAAAAAGCTCTGTAGCTTTCCTGAACTGTTGAGAAAAATTTGTATTTTGAACTGCTAACCGGATTTTTTCCTACAATCCCAAAATGATTGTTCAATGTTTTGCTGTTTTTGCTGGTTCCGCCCCCGGACTCAACAACAGCTACAGCAAGAATGACTGAGCTTGGGATTCCATATTCTTTTGAGAGACGGTCTGCAAATTGTTTATTTTGCGATATATAAGTTTTTTGAGCCTTTATATTAGCAGAAATTAATATCAAAACTAAACTTATGATAGCCAATTTTAATGACTTAAAATGTTTCATAAATATTAAATTTGACGCAAAACTATCGGTTAAGATACAGACAATCAAAAAATTAGTATTTTTTAACTGTAAACCGAAGAAATGAAAATAATTTCTCTAATTTTCTGTTAAATCTCATTAACATTTATTGATTGGTTTGTGTTTAAGGTATTGTTATTCAGTGTTTTAATTTCTTTTGATTAATGTGGTTATTCCGTTTTTTTGTGGTAAATGTTAAAAAAAATAATCAATTTTTTCTCGATCAATGTCTCATTGTTACTTTATTCATAGTAGTTTACATAGCAATGATAAAAGAAAATTTTTTTTCAATTTTTAAGACTTTTAGCAGGAATTTTGAACTAAAACAATTTTAACCTGTTAAGTTATTGGTTTTCAAATATTTATTAATTATATATTTTGTTAAATTTATATCAACATTCTTGAGTGTTGCAATATTTAAATGTAAATTTGTACTTCTAGTATTATTTTCAAAATTAATTCTAGGTTATTTTTTAATTAAGAATCTTATTATATATTATTTATGGCGAATTGCAGTAGCGGATGTTGCGGGAATGAGGAGCAAGAACAACCTCAACATCAGGATCATGCTGATCATAACCACGAGCATTCCAACTCGAATATTGCTCTAAAAATAAGTCTAATACTTTTTTTTACAGGTCTTATTCTTGATTTTTGGATAAAAGCAGATTGGTTTGTGACTAACTTTTGGGTGAGATTTATCTGGTATTTGTCATCATATATATTGGTTGCTTACTCTGTTCTGCGCGAGGCTTTTGGTCTGGCTCGCAAATTTGATTTTTTTAATGAATTTTCCCTTATGGCTATTGCAACCATTGGTGCATTTGCCATTGGAGAATTTCCCGAAGCAGTAGCTGTGATGCTATTCTACACGATTGGCGAGATGTTTCAGGATGCCGCAGTCAACAAAGCCCGGAATAACATCAAGGCATTGCTGGATGTACGGCCCAAGGAGGCTACTGTTTTTCGAAATGGCAACTGGCAGACAATAGCACCAACTGATGTTACCATTGGTGAAAAGATTCAGGTAAAAGTAGGCGAGAAGATTCCTTTAGATGGAATCCTGCTATCCGAGAAAGCAAGTCTCAATACATCTGCTTTAACCGGTGAGAGCAAACCTTCTTCTATAAAAAAATCTGAAGAAGTGCTTTCCGGCATGCTGAATTTGGATCAGGTTATTGAGATTGAAGCTACGCGACTTTTTAAAAACAGTTCGGTGGTAAGGATCTTAGAAATGGTGCAGGAAGCCAGTTCCAGAAAAGCAAAAACAGAATTATTCATCAGGCGTTTTGCTAAGGTCTACACACCTGTCGTTTTCCTGCTGGCTGTAATGGTAACAGTGTTACCCGCATTTTTTGTTCACGATTATGTATTTCGCAATTGGTTATACAGAGGACTTGTATTTTTGGTGATTTCCTGCCCGTGTGCATTGGTCATTTCGATTCCATTAGGATATTTTGGTGGGATTGGAGCGGCTTCCAGAAACGGAATTCTGTTTAAAGGTTCTAACTATTTAGATATCATTGCCAAAGTAACAACAGTGGTAATGGACAAAACAGGTACATTGACAAAGGCTGTTTTCAAAATACAAAAAGTTGTCCCAGAAAACATCGCAGAAGATGAGTTTTTGACCATTTTATCCTCTGTCGAAAGCCAGTCTACCCATCCTATTGCCAAAGCGATTGCCCAATATCATCCTACGACCATTGTACCCGAAAATGTTGAAGAAATTTCTGGAAAAGGCCTTAAAGCTGTCATCAATCAGAAAAATATTTTGGTAGGTAATGTACAGCTGTTAAAAAGCTACAATATTATCTATCCTCAAGAACTTGAAAGCATTAACGAGACCAGCGTTGTTCTTGCGATAGACAACGTTTATAGTGGTTATGTCATCATTGCCGATGAAATAAAAGATGATGCGCCACAAGCCATTAAAAAGCTAAAATCCGAGCATATAAAAACGGTCATGCTAAGTGGTGATAAAGTGAGCCTTACAAAGTCTGTAGGTGAGACCCTGGGTATTGATTTAGCTTACGGTGCACTTCTACCAGAAGACAAGGTTGAAAAGCTTGAAAACATCATGAAACGTCCAAAAGAAACAGTCGCATTTGTAGGAGATGGTATTAATGATGCTCCTGTGTTGGCTTTGAGTGATGTGGGGATAGCTATGGGAGGGCTGGGATCCGATGCAGCAATAGAGACGGCTGATGTGATTATTCAGACAGACCAGCCATCCAAAATTGTAACTGCCATTAACATAGGTAAAGCCACCAAGAAAATAGTTTACCAAAATATTGCTTTAGCCTTTGGTGTAAAAATTATTGTATTGATTTTAGGCGCTGGCGGATTGGCAAACATGTGGGAAGCCGTTTTTGCAGATGTCGGCGTAGCCATGCTTGCTATTCTGAACGCAGTTAGAATTCAAAATATGAAGTTTTCTTAATATTATTACATAAAAAAAGTTCAAACAATACAGTTTGAACTTTTTTTATGTTTCTAATTTTATTTAAGATTAGATTGGTTTGAACTCCAAATTTTGTTCTTTCAACAATCTAGCTTCAGCCTCTTTATAATATCCACTTTGCAATTTATTAAAGATGGATGCAAAGGCAGCTAGCGTCTCATCGATTTCGGCATCAGTATGCGAAGCGGTTGGGATTAATCTTAGAAGAATCATGCCTTTCGGAATTACAGGGTAAACCACCACAGAGGTGAAAATGCCATAATCTTCACGAAGTTCCTTAACAAGCAACGTTGCTTCGACAGGTGTTCCCTGGATAAAAACAGGTGTTACACACGTGTTGGTATCTCCTAAGTTATAGCCAATTTTTCTAAGTCCATTTTGTAATTTGTCAACATTTTCCCAAAGTTTTGCTTTGATCTCAGGTCTAGTCCTCAAGAGTTCTAATCTTTTTAAACCTCCTATTACCATTGGCATTGTAAGGGATTTAGCAAAGATCTGAGACCTAAGGTTGAATTTTAGGTAGCGGATAATGTCTTTGTCACCGGCAAGGAAAGCTCCAAAGCCTGCCATGGATTTTGCAAAAGTGGAGAAATAGACATCAATCTGATCTTGGCAGCCCTGCTCTTCGCCAGCACCTGCTCCTGTTTTACCCAATGTTCCAAAACCATGGGCATCGTCCACCAAAAGTCTAAAGTTAAATTCACTTTTAAGCGCACAGATTTCTTTAAGTTTCCCTTGTTGTCCTCTCATTCCAAAAACTCCTTCGGTAATCACAAGGATTCCACCGCCTGTTTCCTCGGTCACTTTTTGTGCACGAATTAGATTTTTTTTAAGACTTTCTATATCATTATGTCGGTAGGTGAAACGTTTGCCCGCATGTAGCCTAACACCGTCCACAATACATGCATGAGAATCTACATCGTAGACAATCACGTCATTTCTTGATACCAAGGCATCAATAGTGGAAACCATCCCCTGATACCCAAAGTTTAGTAGATAGGCTGCATCTTTCTTCACAAAATCTGCCAATTCCTTTTCCAATTGCAGATGTTGTTCTGTTTCACCAGACATTGCTCTGGCACCCATTGGATAAAACATTCCGAACTCCGCCGCAGCGTCTGCATCTGCTTTTTTAACTTCGGGATGGTTACAAAGGCCAAGGTAATCATTGGCACTCCAGAAGATGACCTCTTTACCCTGGAACTTCATTCTTGGGCCAATAGGTCCTTCTAACCTAGGAAAAATATAATAACCCTCACCATAGTCTGCAAATTGTCCCAGTGGGCCGGGATTGTGTTTTATTCTGTCAAAAATGTCCATTTTACTAACTAATATTTTTTTGATTTTATTAAAAAAAACCTTTTGTATTTACAAAAGGCTTATACATATTGTGTTACAGAGTTATTTGATAATCTCCGTTTTGAAAACTTCATCATAATTGTGGAAGCAGTTATTGATAAACCCCTGTTCTTCCATCCATTTATCACTGTACACTTTTGTAATGTATCGGGAGCCGTGGTCTGGAAAAATAAGAACAACAAGATCATCCTTCTTAAATTCATGCGAATTAGCATACTGAATCAGCGCTTGAGTTACTGCCCCAGTTGTGTAACCTCCCATAATAGCCTCTTTTAAAGCGATCTCGCGAGTCCTGTAAGCAGACATTTCATCATTAACTCTCACATATTCATCAATCTCATCAAAAAGCAAAGCGCCGGGGATAAGATTTTTTCCTAATCCTTCAATCTGATAAGGATGAATTTCTGATTTATTGATTTTTCCGGTATCATGGTAGGTTTTGAGAATAGAACCATCTGCATCTACACCTATCACTTTGATGTCAGGATTTTGTTCTTTTAGGTATTTAGCTGTACCAGATAAAGTTCCTCCAGTTCCTGTACATGCAAAGATGTGTGTAATTTTACCTTCTGTCTGATTCCAAATTTCCGGTCCTGTTGTCTGGTAATGTGCATCAATGTTCAATTGGTTAAAATATTGATTGATGTAAACAGAGTTGGGAGTTTCCTTCGCGATTCTCTTAGCTACCTCGTAGTAAGACTTAGGATCGTCTGCAGGTACAGATGCCGGACAAACATATACGGTTGCGCCCAATGCCTTTAGATAGGCAATCTTTTCGGGTTTGGTTTTATCACTTACCGCCAATATGCATTTATAGCCTTTTACTATACATACCATGGCTATAGAAAAACCGGTATTACCGGAGGTAGTTTCTACAATTACAGATCCGGGCTTTATCAGTCCTTGCTTTTCTGCATTTTCTATAATATGTAGCGCAATTCTATCTTTCGTAGAATGCCCTGGATTATAGGACTCCAACTTAGCGTATACTGCCGCAGGAACGTCCTTTGTAACCTGATTTAATCTAATTAACGGTGTGTTTCCAATTAAACCAAGAATATTATCGTATACATTCGTCATTTTATATCATTTTTTCTCTCAAAAACTGTCTGCAAAAATAAAAAAAATATTGCAATCTTCTTACTTTTCTGTATAGAAGGTGATCTAAATCAAAATATTTAGTTGTTAATCAGGCTTATTTTGGTCTTTTTTGGATAACACTGCCAATTATTTAATTTTTGTTAAAAACCCCAAAAACTGATTCAAAAACATTAATTTCGCCGATATTTCATTTTTTGTATGAAGAACTGGACATTTAAACAGTGGAACACGATCCTGGGTTGGATCGTTTTTGCAATTGCATTTTTCACCTACTTATCAACAATCGAGCCTAATTTTAGTTTTTGGGATTGCGGCGAATATATCTCTTCTGCGGTTAAGCTGGAGGTAACGCATGCCCCAGGTGCTGCTCTTTTTCAGCTGGTAGGTGCTGTGGTCGCTTTTTTCGCATTTGGCAACGGGCAACATTACTCGCTGGTGATTAATGCGATGTCTGCATTGTTTAGTGCATTAACCATTTTATTCCTCTTTTGGACTATTACACATTTGGTAAGGCGTCTTCTCAATAAAGAATTTGAAAATATAACAGTGAGAGAAGAGCTGGCCACCTTTTTTGCAGGCGCGGTAGGTGCCTTGTGCTTTACATTTTCTGATACCTTTTGGTTTTCTGCGGTGGAAGGAGAAGTTTACGCAATGGCAAGCATGTTTATCGCGCTAATTGTATGGCTGATTACCAAATGGGAAAATGAATATCTTGAAAAAGATAACGAGAGGTGGATTATTCTGCTATTTTTTGTCATCGGTTTATCGGTAGGTGTGCATATGATGTGTATGTTGGCGCTGCCGGCAGTATGCCTTATTTACTACACCAGAAATTATAAGTTTACTTGGAAGTCCTTCATTTGGGCCAATGTGATTACATTAATTATTCTGGGACTTGTTTTCAAAGGTATTTTCCCTTTTATCATGACGTTGTTTGGCAAATCCGAGATTTTCTTTGTTAATGGTTTGGGTCTGCCATTCCATTCCGGGACGGTTTTCGCATTTGTCATTTTAACATTGGTTTGCTATTTATTGATTAATTATACAAAAAAAACAGGCCGTTCTCTTTATCAGACTGTGGCTCTGTCTATTGTTTACATGATTATCGGGTTTTCTTGCTGGCTAGTAATTCCTATTAGAGCCAATGCTAATCCGCCAATGAATCTGAATGATCCTGACAATGCCATTGGTATGCTGGATTATTATAATCGTGAGCAATATGGCGATTGGCCAACATTCTACGGCCAAAACTATACCGCTTATCTTGATCCTAATGGCATTGAAAAAAATGAAGACGGAAGTTATAAAACCGAAAAAACAGGTGATACCTATGAACGTGATCCGCAAACCGGCAAATACCGCGTAGTGGGAGAGAAATTTAATTATGTTTTTAGCAAAGATCAGGTTGGTTTCTTCCCAAGGATGTTTAGCGAAGATAAGTCGGTGATGCCCAATTATATCTCTATGTATGGTGCGCCTGATTTTACTTTTAATTATGGGAACGAACAGGTCTCAGAAAGCCCAGAAGCAAAACAGTTTTTTGATGAACTTCGTCGGAAATATGAGAATGGCACCATTAAAATGGATGATTATCTGAAGGCTAAACAGTATGGCATTATCAATGTTCAAAAACCAACATTAGCCCAAAACCTCGATTATTTTATCACCTTCCAGAACTATTTTTATTTCGCAAGATATCTCCTTTGGAATTATGCAGGTCGCCAAAATGATGTAGAGGGACATATGGAAAATACCAATGGTAATTTCATCACAGGCATTCCTTTTATAGATAACAATCTTTGGGGCGACCAAAGTGCAATGCCGGCAAAATTTAAGAATGAGAGCACGGTCAAATTTTTTATGTTGCCACTCATCCTAGGTTTAATTGGCTTTTTCTTCCAACTTAACAGAGACTTTGGAAGGTTCTATGCGATATTATCATTATTTATATTAACCAGTGTTGGTATCGTTTTTTATACCGGTGTAAAACCTTTTGAACCCAGAGAAAGAGATTATGCGATGGTGGGATCTTTCTATGCCTTTGCTATTTGGATAGGCTTGGGCGTTGCCGCAATTTACTGGCTGTTGCAGAAAAAAGTCAAGAGTAAAACGACGCAAATTATAATCGGGATCATATTGTTAGGGATTCCTTTTATGATGGGCTTCCAAAACTATAATGTACACGACCGTAGCGGGCGTTACACGGCTTACGATTATGCCTATTCCAGCCTCAAATCGCTTCCTAAGAACGATATTATGTTTGTATATGGTGATAACGACACATATCCCGTTTGGGCCATTCAAGAGACAGAGGAGTTTCGCCCGGATGTAAAAGTGGTCAATTTTACGTTATTATCCACGCCTTGGAATATCGATCAGGTCAAGAGAAGAACCTATAATTCTATGCCTGTTCCATCTACGTTATCGCACGAGGATTATCGGGAGGGTTCTAATGACCAGGTTTATATGATGTCTAAAACTGACTGGTCTAATATTTTTGCCAATCTC
Organism: Epilithonimonas sp.; assembly: GCF_056329745.1. NCBI lineage: Bacteria > Pseudomonadati > Bacteroidota > Flavobacteriia > Flavobacteriales > Weeksellaceae > Epilithonimonas > Epilithonimonas sp. The sequence continues at coordinate 53,247 of NZ_JBWEYV010000020.1, forward strand.
AAAGACCAGGGTGCGCCAGATACAGAACTTGCACAGTTTAGAAAATATCTGACTCAGGATTCTATGACGCTGAAAGATGCTGTTAATTTCCTAAAAATGAAATCTCCGGAAAAAGATGAGATCGTAAAAATGATTTTTGGAGAAGAACGGTACGAGAAGTTTAACTTTTTGCCGGTATCCAAATTTATTCTTCCAGTAAATGTAAATAATGCAGTTAAATCAGGTATCATAACACCGGCAGAAGCTCAAAAAGCAGAAAAGCAAATTGTTATAGATTACAAAGGATCTAGCATGTTTAAGAATAATATGATGATGATGGATATCCTGGCCAATTTTGATTGGAAACGTCCGATCAATTTCTCAAGTGGCGGGATTTATGATCCGAGTAATTTGTTCTTCCTTTCCAATTATCTAAAATTTGATGGATTCAGTTACAGATTGGTACCAATTAAAACCGAAGAATCACCGGACGGAGAACTGGGAATGGTGAACGGCGATGAGCTTTATAACATTGTGAAAAATTACAGATGGGGCAATTTTAAAAATCTAAAAGTTCATTTTGATGAGACTTGCACCCAAAATATTGTAAGTTATAGATCCTCATCCAGCCGGGCAGCAGAAGCTTTGGCTTTGAAAGGCGAGAAAAACAAGGCGATAGAAGTGCTAGACTTGGCAAGCAGAGAGATTCCGGTTGTGAAGTATAACGATCCTAGGTCGCTTAGCTCAATTGTTTATGCTTATATTGTAGCTGGACAGGAGCAGAAAGGGCTCAAATTGGCAGACGAACTTAAAAAGGGGATTTTCCAAGAGTATGATTATTATACCAAACTTTCACCTAAATTCCAGGCTTACGCAGCCAGACAGATGAAAACCAAACCTATGGAATATTCTCTCGTAGTTGGTGCTGTATCGGATGCTTATAACAAGATTGGTCAGAAAGAGAAGGGCTATCAGTATCTTGTCAATTCTCTTAACGTTATCGATAAAAGATTCGATACGTTTATAAAAGACCTGCAGGAAATGGGCAAGGAAAAGGCTTTCAAAAAAGCGGATGATGTGCAAAAAATTACCTCGTTCTACACCTACCTTTTCGATGTGATGAAAGATTACGATACCACTTATGAAGCCGAAAAGATGGATCAGATCACGAAAAAACTGATGAAGGTCACCCAGTAATTTTTACAAAATTTTATCAACCCTTTCAGGATTTTAACTCTGGAAGGGTTTTTTATTTTGAGTTATTCAAACCATATTTAATTTCTTATTTTTGAGATGATGGAAAATTTCTGCGCTTTTCTCCGTGGTGTTAACGTCAACGGAACCAATATGAAAATGGCTGAAGTCAGTACAGTTTTTTCAGAAGCTGGTATGCTAAAGGTTTCTTCGGTTTTAGCCAGCGGGAATATTCTTTTTAAGTCAGATAAGGATGTGGAGGAATTGAAAGGTATTTTGGAAAAAGCCATGTCGGAACATTTCCATTACGAGGCTTTTTTATTTATCAGGAATGAAGAGGAGATCAACAGTATTGTCAAGAATAATCCTTTTCCCGCGAGAGAGAATTTTCACAATTACGCTTTTATCAGTAACGAAAAAATAGAAGAAACACTTTTGGAAGCATTTGAGAAATCAAACAAATCGGAAAATGAGAAAGGTAAAATTGTAAATCATGTTTTTTATTGGCAACTCCCAAAAGGGGAAACCCTTAAATCCGAATTTGGTAAAATGCTGGGCAAAAAATCATTGAAAAACCAATTTACCAGCCGCAACATCAACACGCTGGAGAAAATCATTAAGAAGTTTGTGTCAGTATAACATATTATTTTCACTTCTACAGGTGAAGATTATATTCTAAATGTTATCATAATGAACAAGGAAAATTTCACCTATTAATTACCTATATTTGTATACAAATTTTAGAGTATCCAAAGTCTGAAATTTGTAATCTAAAACTTATAAAATGATACAATATCTGGATAATATCCATCACAAAGATTCAAAAAATTTTTTCCTTATTGCCGGGCCTTGCGCTATAGAAGACGAAACAATGGCGTTGCAAATTGCGGAGCATATTGTAAAACTTTCGGACAAGTACAATATTCCTTATATTTTTAAAGGAAGTTTCAAAAAAGCCAACCGCAGCCGTGTGGATTCTTTCACCGGGATTGGCGATGAAAAAGCACTTAAAATCCTTAAAAAAGTAGGGGAGACTTTCAATATCCCCACCACAACAGATATCCACGAAAACGAGCATGCGGCTTTGGCAGCGGAATATGTGGATGTATTGCAGATTCCGGCGTTTCTGGTAAGGCAAACCGATCTTTTGATTGCCGCTGCAGAAACCGGGAAAGCAGTGACGCTTAAAAAAGGACAATTCCTTTCGCCCGAAGCAATGAAATTTGCGGTTCAGAAAGTGAAAGATTCCGGGAACGAAAAAGCTGCGATTATAGAGCGGGGAAATTCTTTCGGTTATACAGATTTGGTGGTGGATTTCCGTGGGATACCTACGATGCAGCAGTATGCGCCGGTTATCTTGGATGTTACGCATTCTTTGCAGCAACCCAACCAAAATTCTGGGGTTACAGGTGGCCGCCCAGAGCTTATCGAGACCATTGCCAAAGCAGGGATTGCTGTAGGTGCAGATGGTATTTTTATAGAAACGCACCCAGATCCTTCGTGTGCCAAATCCGATGGTGCCAATATGCTGAAGCTGGATTTGCTGGATGATCTCTTAGGGAAACTCACGCGCGTTAGAGAAGCAATATTATAATCTAAAGTCCGGTTTTGCCGTAGTCATGGTCGGAAGAAAATTCCGACCATTTTTTATGTTTTAAAGACTTTAGC
>NZ_JBWEYV010000021.1:0-55670 GCF_056329745.1 Epilithonimonas sp.
AATTTGAATTACACAAATATACAAATTATTAGGCAATCTTACGGATATTCATAATCCCAAATTGATATTTACCCAAATTGTTTAGAAAAGTACCGGCATTTTCCACGGCATTTCAAATTTGAGGACTGCAAACCTAAACATTTTCAGATTAATAAAAACCAGTCAGAAAGTCAGTCTTTTTTGGTTGGCAATCAATTTGCAACAGAATTTTCAAATTTTACAATTTATTATTGTAGAATTATTTATAAAAAACATAACTTAGTTGATATTTTTAATTATGGATTATAAATTTTCAGACGGTTTGAACCGCGTGTTCAAACAAAGCAAGAATGAAGCAAGGCGTTTGCAGAGCGAGTTTCTGAATACAGAGCACTTCCTTTTAGGAATAATCAAGACTGAAAATTCCGCAAAGGAAATCCTTGAAAACCTTAATGCAGACCTTACCCAGATAAAGAGGAAAATTGAGACCCTCAGCGCGGTTAATACCAATCCCTTTACGGCCAATATGGGTAGCATATCTTTTACAAAAATGGCCGATCAGGCCGTGAAAAGATCAGAGTTGGAGTGCCGCCAATATCAGTCTGGTGACATTAATACCGTGCATCTTCTGTTAGGCATTTTGTATAAACAGGAAGATCCGTCATCCAGCATTTTGCAGGCTTATGATGTAGACTATGATGCGGTGCAAAAGGAATATAGAAAAATGCTTAAAAATACAGATCAACTGCCTCAGAACAGTGCTTATGACGATGACGAAGAAAAAGAGGAACCATACAGCCAAATGAGAAAACCGGCAGGTAACCTCGGGTCACAAAAAAGCAAGACCCCTACTTTGGATAATTTTGGACGTGATCTTACCGCATTGGCAAGAGATGGCAAGCTAGATCCTGTTATCGGTCGAGAAAAGGAAATAGAGCGTGTTTCCCAAATCTTATCAAGAAGGAAGAAAAACAATCCGCTGCTGATAGGTGAGCCAGGCGTTGGTAAATCTGCCATTGCAGAAGGTTTGGCATTGAGGATTCAGCAGAAGAAAGTATCCAGAGTTCTTTATGGAAAACGTGTAATCACTTTAGACCTAGCAAGTCTTGTTGCAGGCACCAAATACCGTGGCCAATTCGAAGAAAGAATGAAAGCGATAATGACCGAGTTGGAAAAAAACAGAGACGTTATCCTTTTCATAGATGAGCTCCACACCATTGTTGGTGCTGGAAGTTCTACTGGAAGTTTGGATGCTTCCAATATGTTTAAACCAGCTTTGGCAAGAGGTGAGATCCAATGCATCGGAGCAACCACTTTGGACGAATACCGACAGTACATCGAGAAAGATGGCGCCTTGGAAAGAAGGTTCCAGAAAGTGATGGTGGAACCAACTTCTATCGAAGAAACCATTCAGATCCTTAATCAAATCAAGGATAAGTATGAAGATCACCACAATGTTCATTATTCTGATGAGGCGATTGCTGCCTGTGTTAATTTGACAGCAAGATATATCACAGACCGTTTCCTTCCGGATAAAGCGATTGATGCGATGGACGAGGCCGGTTCCCGGGTTTACATCAAGAATATGAAAGTGCCTACAGAGATCATCGATCACGAAAAACGTATCGAAGAGGTGAAGGAACTTAAACAGCAAGCCGTGAAAGCTCAGGATTACCTAGAAGCGAGAAAGCTGAAAGATGAGGAAGAAAGACTCCAAATTGAACTTAATCTTGCCCAAGAGCAATGGGATAAAGATGTTAAGGAGAAAAAAGAGGAAGTAACCGAGGAAAATGTGGCCGAAGTTGTTTCTATGATGAGTGGCGTACCGGTGACCAAAGTTGGTAAAAATGAGCTGGACAAATTGGCTCAGATGGATGATAAACTGAACGGAAAAGTAATCGGTCAGGAAGATGCTGTGAAGAAAGTGGTGAAAGCCATCCAAAGAAACAGGGCAGGTCTTAAAGATCCCAACAGGCCTATTGGAACATTTATTTTCCTAGGGACAACAGGTGTTGGTAAAACCGAATTAGCCAAGGTAATGGCGCGTGAATTATTTGATTCTGACGAAGCATTAATCAGAATCGATATGAGCGAGTATATGGAGAAATTTGCCGTTTCAAGATTGGTTGGTGCGCCTCCGGGATACGTGGGTTACGAAGAAGGCGGACAATTGACCGAAGCGGTAAGGAGAAAACCTTACGCCGTGGTTCTTTTGGATGAGATCGAAAAAGCGCACCCAGATGTTTTCAACATTTTGCTGCAAATTTTGGACGAAGGCCACGTAACGGATTCTTTGGGAAGAAAAATTGATTTTAGAAATACGATTATCATTTTGACTTCCAACATCGGAACAAGGGATCTGAAAGACTTTGGCGATGGTGTAGGATTTGGGACTAATGCGAAGAAAACCACTTCTGACGCCAGAGCAAGATCTACCATAGAAAGTGCCTTGAAAAAAGCATTTGCACCGGAATTCCTTAACAGGATTGATGATATTATTATCTTCAACTCTCTTGAGCAGTCTGATATCAGAAGAATCATTGACCTTGAACTCAACAAACTCTACAGCCGACTCGAAAAATTAGGTTACCAGGTAGAATTGACAGACGAAGCCAAAGATTTCATCGCAGAAAAAGGCTGGGACAAAGATTTTGGAGCAAGGCCGCTGAAAAGGGCTGTCCAAAAATATATCGAGGATCTGTTGGCAGAGATGTTGGTGAACAAACAGTTCAGCGAAGGCCAAAAAGTAACGCTGAAACTCAACGAAGCGAAAGATGCCCTAGAAGGCGAAACGCAAAAAGAGAAAAAAGAAAGCGTAAAATAATTGAGCTTTTTAACCATAAAATGCCATCCAAACCGGATGGCATTTTTTATATCTATACCCAAAAATCTACATCTACAATCCTACCACAAAACCGATGGTTGGGACAAATCCACTGCTAAACATACTGCTTTTTTCCTTATACAAGACGTTATACATCACACCAATTTGCAAAAATGCATTCGTGCCAATATTCTGCATATAACCGCCACCCAGATAGAGCGCCGTTTCATCCCTGTTGTACTTGTAATTGGTATATTTCTCTTTAGAATTAATAAAATACTGCTGGAGATTGGCACCAAGAAAAAAGGACCTGGCGAAATAATAATTAACAAAAGGCCCAACACCAAACATCGTAGATTTATAATAATCGGAAGTTTGCCAAGAGACATTTCCGATGATTCCGCCTTCCAACTGATCCGTTATTTTATAACCAATTCTTGGGGAAACCTGTAGGCCGAAATAACCACCACTACCAAAACCCAACCCCAAACCACCACCAAAAGTCCAGCGATTGTTTTCTGAGGAGGAATTAACGGCCACCTGAGAAAAACAAAAAAGGCTCGATGCTAAAAAACAGAAACTAAATATTTTTTTCATCATATCGATTTTTTCAATGTCTAAAATTATGGTTTTTTTGCGAAAGTTTTAATCGTATTTTTGCAGCATCAAACTAAGGACTCCCGTGAAGAGTTCCGTAAAATTGAATATCAATGAAAATAGTAGTTGGCCTCTCAGGAGGCGTAGATTCCAGCGTTACCGCTTATCTTTTACAACAACAGGGGCACGAGGTTATCGGCCTCTTTATGCGCAACTGGAACGATGCTTCTGTCACTTTGGAAGACGAATGTCCCTGGATAGAGGACAGTAATGATGCGCTTCTCGTCGCACAAAAATTAGGAATTCCTTTTCAGGTCATCGATATGAGCGATCTCTACAAAGAGCGGATCGTAGATTATATGTTTGACGAATACCAACGAGGAAGAACACCGAATCCGGATGTCCTCTGCAACCGGGAAGTGAAATTTGATGTGTTTATGAAAACGGCTTTATCGCTGGGTGCAGAGAAAGTTGCCACCGGTCATTATGCCAGGGTCACATCCACTTTTGATGACAACGGGAAAGAGATTTTCCACCTTCTCGCCGGGAAAGACAACAACAAAGACCAGAGTTATTTCCTTTGTCAGCTAAGCCAGGATCAATTATCCAAAGCGCTGTTCCCGATTGGAGAATTAACGAAACCGCAAGTGCGTGAAATCGCAAAAGAACAAGGACTTGTAACGGCCGATAAGAAGGATTCCCAAGGACTTTGCTTCATTGGGAAAGTGAGTCTGCCGACTTTTCTTCAGCAACAGTTGGTTCCTAAAGAAGGCGACATTGTAGAAATCTTTAGTGATTTTTCCGAATATCAGAAACCTCAGCCGGCTTTCAGTTCAAAGCAGGAAGAATTAGAATATCTGTCCGCTAAAATTGATTATAAAAAAGAAGACGGTAAAGTGATTGGAAAACATCAGGGCGCGCAGTTTTTCACGATAGGGCAAAGCAAAGGTTTGGGAATTGGCGGCCACAAGGAGAGTTGTTTTATCATCTCCCGAGAAATGGAGAACAACATCATTTTTGTGGGTGAGGGCAGGAGTTTCCCCGGATTGTTCCGCAAGGCTTTGAAAATTGATAATTCTGAAGTGCATTGGGTACGCGAAGATCTCAAACTGAAAAACGGCGAATCTATGGCCGTTTTGGCAAGAATCCGTTACAGGCAGACCTTGGAAAAAGCAACGATTTATCAATTCGAAGGAGGTTTTTATATGGAATTTGAAAATCCTCAATCAGCTATTGCCGAAGGTCAATTTGCAGCCTGGTACATAGATGATGAGCTGATTGGCAGTGGGGTTATTAGCTAAAGACCGGTTAAAAATATTATTCTTGTAAACCCTTTCAGATTTTGAAATTCTGAAAGGGTTTTATTATCCCGCAAGCCAATCCTTAAAATCCTTTACTCTATCCCTACTAACCGTAATTTCTTCATTGGGCTGAAACTCCAGATCAACTTTATAGTTGGGGGAAGTATGAATGTTCTTGATAAAACTTGAACTGATGATAAACTGCCTGTTTACCCGGAAAAATTGGGTATCATCCAGCACATTTTCCAGCTCGTCTAGAGTAAAATCGGTAGGGTAGGTTCGTTCTTTGGTTTGAAGATAGACGATCTTGTTCTCGCTGAAAAAACAACTAACTTCATTGATAGAAATGACCTTTAGATTATAGCCTATTTTCACCAAGATCCTGGAAAGTGTTGATTTTTCTTTTCTAACTATTTGCCTGATTTCCTGAGAATTAACCAAACCTTCTTCCGGCAAAAATGATTTGAATTTTTCAATAGCCTTGGCCAAATCTTCTTCTTCTATGGGTTTTAGAAGATAATCAATGCTGTTGAGCTTGAAAGCCTTCAGCGTATATTGGTCAAAAGCGGTTGTGTAAATGATAAACGCTTTGGTTGAGACTTTATCAAAAATATCAAAAGACAATCCGTCGCCCAGAACGATGTCCGAAAAAATCAGTTGTGGATGTTCATTTTCCTTAAACCAACCGACTGCTTCTTCTACCGAATTAAGGCTTGCAACCAATTCTAAATCAGCAAACAAACCTAATAATTTCTCCAACCTTCTTACTGCAGGTTTTTCGTCTTCTATGATGATTGTTCTTATCATTTTATTTTTAATACAATTAAAATTTATCTTTATTCATTAAGTTTTTAAGTTTCCTTTTTGTCCAATTGCTTCCCAAGAAAATCAATATGGCGTGAATCAAAACAATGATTCCCCAAATTATTAAACTGTAAAATTGATTCACTTTGATCTTTAAATATCCAAAATGGTGATAGAGAAAATTAAATTCTATAATAACAATATTTACAGACACATAAGTGATTAAATGCGCATAAAAAGCTCTAATCTTCCTTACTCTTTCCTTGGCATTTTCATAGCGGATTTCTTCATCAGATTTTTCTTCGAATTTTCTGTTATCCATAACAATCAATTTAGAATCATTTATATTTATCCGTTAACTCCTTGATTTTTTTGTCTTCCCAATCTTTTCCGAAAAAGAAAGCCGGGAAGTAAACAGTTCCTGCATGTGCCAGCAAGCCGATTCCCCAGAAAAATGGGGTTGCCCAAATCTTCCAACTCCAAATGCTATGCTCTTCACGAATCTCGCTCCAGTTCACAAAAATAAGAAATAGATTTACCAAGATGTAAATAGCCAGATGGGTATAGAAGCCTTTCAGCTTCTTAACTTTCCTCACAGCCTCTTTGTACCGGATATCATTGTTGTTAAACGTTTCCATGCTTTTGTTTATTAATTTCTTTGTTAATCATATCATTTTCCCAGTCCGAATTAAAGAAGAATAATTTAATCCCTTTGATAGCCAATATCAGCCCCCAGATGATAAAAATCCAGGACACCTGCATCTCTCCAAGGTTCTGAGGAAATCCATTACGGAAAAACTTGACTCCGTAAACGAGCGCAAAAATAATTGCAAATGCAAGAAGCCCTGTGTAGAAATTTTTTATTTTTTTCACTCTCTCCACGGCCATTTCGTAACGTGGATTATGTTTATTATGATCTTCCATTGTATTTGATTTTAAAAGTTATTTTTGATTATTCATGATTTCCCTAATCTTCTTCTCTTCCCAATTTTTTCCGATGGCAAAGGTGTTCATCGCATGGGCCACAACGCCAATTCCCCAGCCCAACATCGGCCAGTAAAACCAAAGCTCTTTGGGAGAAGTAATCAAGTTGACAATGGCCAAAAATGGGATAACAATGCAGTAGGAGATGAGGTTTCCATAGAAGCCTTTCAGTTCCTTTACTCTTTTTACCGCTCTTTCGTAGGCGATATTTTCTGTGGATTGTGGTGTATAAGTTGTCATTTCTTGTGAGTTTTTTTCTATTAATATGGGGATTTTTACTTTGAAATTTTGTTCCGATTTTTCTATAAATACATTTTCTTTGGTGAGAAGTGCATACCGCTGGACAATATTGGCCAAACCAATCCCTGCGCTTTCTTTCAGCTGTTCCCTTACCTGGAGATTATTCTCGATACAGAGGAATTTTCCTTCGGTAAATATTCTGATATTTAAAGGTTTAGACGATGTGGCAAAATTGTGTTTGATACAGTTTTCTAATAACAATTGTAATGAGAGCGGAACAACCAGCTTTTGCAAATCGCCGGGATTAATATCAAAAGAGAAATTAACACTGTCCTCAAACCTGGTTTTGAGAAGGTTACAATATATTTTCGCAAATTCGATTTCGTCTTCTACCTTCACTATTTCTTTATCCTTCTGTTCCAAAACGTAACGGTAAATCTTGGACATGGATGTTGTGAATTTCTGCGCCTGCTGCGGGTTTTCATCAATCAACGCTGTGAGAACATTAAGAGAATTAAAAAGAAAATGCGGATCCAATTGATTTTTTAACGATTCGAACTGGGCGTTGGCAGACTTGGCAATCAATTTTTGCTCTACCACTTCTTTTTTTGTATTCTTTTTCAGTTCTTCCACAAATCCTTTAGCATGCAGAATGGCCGAAATTAACAATGCTACATTGATGATAAACCAGTTTGTGAAATTCATCTCCTGCGAAAAAAAATCATCAAGCGACATCTTTCTAAATACTACAAACACAATGTAATTGCACAGATAAACAAGAATAACATTAACTACAATAATCAACACGACGCCATAAATAGTTCTTTTTCTGGTCTCATTCACCCACGAATACCGCCTATTCAAAAAATTATTGGTCAAACTATTTCCCAATGTCAAGACAAGTGAGTACATGAGGGATACCAAGACAAAGAAAATCAAGTTTTGGATACTTCTGTTGGGATTAAAGAATGTAAAAAAGAATAATCCCGAAGCAAATGATATCCAAAAGATGTTTAAAAAATTTTTTCTAGTCATGATCTTTAATTGTTGCATCAAAATTATTCTAAATCCCAAAACAATAGCAATTATTAATGACCGACTCGTAAAAATATCCAACTGAATGGTGAAAAGATTAAGATGCCGTTAAGAAAAAAGGGAACACTATTTGCTTTTTGATGCCCGTAATTATTTTTTTATGAAGAGAAATTTTGAAATACTATTCGCAGGACTTTTCGGAACAGTAGCTGTTTTGAGTGTTATCGCCACTAGAAAATATTTTAAAAACAAAATCTACAATAGCGAGTATTCAGACCATCATCTACTTTTCGGAGATTCTTCTAAAACCTACGCCTCGCCGGGAGATGGCGTTGAGCTGGACGCTTTTTTATAAGTTTTAACATTCAATTATCAATATATTTTTGGTTCCGGTTTTTTCAAAAGGCCGGAATTTTTTGTGGAAAACTTTACCCATTTTTAAGACAGGTTTTATTTTTCTAATGATAATTTTGGAACTGCAATTCCAATCATTTTTATCGCAAAGGCGCAAAGTTTTCTCCCTTATTAACTTCTTTAAGACGCAAAAATTTGCGACTTAAAACAGATTTATTAATCACTTTTCTTTGTGCCTTTACGTTAATTTTCATCCACTTATGTCAGATTTAATTCCAAAAGGGCAAGGTGCCCAGCGCAATGTTATCAACCGCTTCGACCGATATACCTTCGAGCCGGAAGATGATGAATTGGATAAAATCAAGACTCAGGTGACCGAAGTTTTTCCTAAGACCATTATCAATGTGGTGAAAAGCCCGGATCTGCCGATGGATTATTCTATGAATCCATATCAAGGCTGCGAACACGGCTGTTCCTATTGTTTTGCCAGGCCAACTCACGAGTTTTGGGGTTATAGCGCCGGAGTCGATTTTGAAAGAAAACTGATGGTTAAGAAAAACGCGCCGCAACTTTTGGAAAAAACGTTCCAGAAGAAATCCTATATACCAAAACCCATTATGCTGTCCGGCAATACAGATTGTTATCAGCCGATTGAGCGGCAATTTGAGATTACCAGACAACTGCTTCAGGTTTGTCTGGATTATAGGCATCCGGTTTCTATTATTACTAAAAACGCTTTGATTCTGAGGGATTTGGATATACTTGAAAAAATGGCAGAGAAAAATCTGATTTCGGTCTCGATGAGTATTCCGACACTTAATGAAGATTTAAGAAGGGTGATGGAGCCAAGAACTTCAACTGCAAAAAACAAACTGAAAGCGATTGAAGTTTTATCCGAGAAAAATATCCCTGTGAATGTGATGATTGCGCCTGTCATCCCGGGCTTGACAAGTGATGAGAGTCTGCACATTATGAAATCTGTTTCCGAAGCCGGTGCCAGAAGTTGTGGCTATACTTTGGTTCGGCTGAATGACACTGTAGAACCTGTTTTTGTCCAATGGCTGGCAGCGCATTTCCCCGACAGAAAAGATAAAGTGCTGAACCTCATCCGCTCCATGCGTGGCGGGAACCTTGGTGAGAAGCGGTTTTTCCAGCGTTACCAAGGCCAAGGCAATATTGCAGAAATGATTCATAAAACCTTTGAAATCGGGAAGAAAAAGTTCTTCAATAATCAGGAAAGAGCTGTTCTCACCACCGAACATTTTACTGGAAATAAGACGCAGCAATTGAGATTGTTTTAGAAAGAATTAAATTGCTTTTGATTAAATTTGCAAACTGAATTTTTTCTCAGTAATTTTCCCCAATGAAGCAATATTCCGCAAAACGCAGCATCCAGATTCTCGCTCACATTCTCGAACAATACGGCATTGGCAAAATCATTATTTCCCCGGGATCTAGGAATGCCCCTTTGGCCATTCATTTCTCGGAGATAGATGCTTTTCAGTGTTACAGTATTGTGGATGAGAGATCTGCTGCGTTTGTAGGTTTAGGCATCTCCAAATCGATTAAAAAACCTGTTGCCATTACCTGTACCAGTGGTTCTGCTGCAGCCAACTATTATCCGGCCGTGGTGGAAGCTTTTTACCAGAATATCCCGCTGCTGATACTGACAGCTGACAGGCCTGCCGACTACGTGGACATCTTCGATGGGCAAACTATCCGTCAAAAAAATATCTTTCAGCAGCATTCTTACGGCGATTTTGAGTTGTTGGAAGATGACAAAGACGGTGCTGATGATTATAATTTTGAAACTGTAAAAAAAGCGGTTGAGCTGTGTATAGAAAAAAGCGGGCCGGTGCATATCAACATTCCGCTTGCCGAGCCGCTTTACAACCTCATCGAGGAACTTCCTGTAATGCCTGAGGTGGAAAAAACAATTCAGAAAAAAAATTACGAGCTGCCATCCAACCTTGTGGCAGACTGGCATACTTCCAAAAGAATCCTGATCCTGGCCGGCACACTGGCTCCTAACCCGGAACTGCAAACCCAATTGGCTCAGCTGGTTAAGAATCACACAGTAGTGATCCTGACGGAGATGAACTCCAACCTGGCACATGAGAAATTTTTCGCCCACATAGACCGTTATATCACAGATTTTTCTGAGGAAGATTATCTAACTTATGCGCCTGACCTGCTCATCACTATTGGCCAGAATGTGGTCTCTAAAAGGGTAAAACAATTCCTGAGAAAGGCCAAGCCCAAGCAACACTGGCACGTGGATGCGTACTGGCAACCGGATACGTATTATGTACTGAGCCAAAAAATTGAAACCAAGCCCGAAGTTTTCTTCGGTCAATTGTTGAAGTCTATCAATCTGGAACCTAGACCTTATTTTAATCTTTGGGATACCCTCAAGGATAAAAAAGATGCCAAGCATGCGGAATTTCTAAACAAAGCCCCTTTCTCGGATTTTTATGTGTTTAAAATTTTGTCACAACAGATTCCAAATGCATACAAAGTTCATTTCTCCAACAGTTCGGCCATCCGGTACGCCCAATTATTCGATTTTCAAAAGTTTGACGTTTATTGCAACCGTGGCACCAGCGGGATAGATGGTTGTACATCTACCGCCATGGGATTTGCCATGATGGAAGATGAGCCTACAATTTTGGTCACTGGTGATTTGTCTTTCTTTTATGATATCAACGGACTTTGGAACCGCTACATTCCGCCCTATACGAGGATTGTGATTTTCAACAACAGCGAGGGTAATATTTTCAGGATCATTCCTGGGCCAAGCGGTACAAATGCCTTGGATGAATTTATCGCCACTACACACCACAGGAATGCAGAACTTTTAGCCAAAAACTTTGGTTTTGATTACATCCGTGTAGAGGATGAACTATCCCTAGACCGTGTTTTACCTAATTTTTACAAACCGGATTCTAAACCCAAAATCCTGGAAATCATGACTGGCGACTGCAACAATTCTGATGTGCTGAAACAGTATTTTGAAGCGTTGAAGTAAAAAATTACGCTGATTGAAATAGCCGAAATAGATGACCACGTTGCCCTAACTAATATAACTTATTTAGGGAAATCTTTTTGGGGCTATGATGAAAAAATAATGGATCAATGGAAGGATGACTTAACAATTTCGCCAGAATATATTGTCAAAAATGAAACATTCAAGTTGACATCAAAAGGAGAAATCATTGGTTTTTATTCATTTTTAAAGATCGACAAACATATCCTTAAGTTGGATTTTTTATTCATTTTGCCTCAATTTATTGGTTCAGGTATTGGAAAATTTTTGATAAACGATGCCATTGAAAAAGCGAAAAATATGGATATCCAGAGAATCATTTTGGACGCTGATCCCAATGCAAAAAATTTTTATAAAAAATTTGGTTTTAAAACTTACGCGAAATTAAGTTCTTCGATTGAAAACCGTTTTCTTCCCCAAATGGAATTACTCCTGTTCTAAAACTCCAAATCTGATTCTTCCCTTGGAAGATTAATTATTTTTTCGATAGGGTAGATGAACATATCATCAAAGTCATTCAGGGCATTAATGATCTGAAAATGAGAAAATTCCTTTATATTTTCCAATGAAATCTCGGTTTCTTTAATCTTCTTTTTGGCTAAAAGGTGCTGGCGCATCACGCCATTCAGAAGGTAGCTTTTGGGCGTGTACCATTTTTTATCTTTCAAAAAAAGAATGTTGGAATAGGATGTATCCGTCACCCGATTATCTTTGATAATGATAATTTCGTCTGCAGGACTTTTACTTTTAAGCTGCTGAAAAACAGAACGGTCAGCATATTTAAAACGGTAATCCAACTGATTGTCCACAACCAGTTCAAAATCATCCAGTTCTATAATAGGATAAGGTATAATCTGGGTCTTGTAATTGTTATCCAGATCATACTCAATACGGAATTTGAAAAGTCCGTCCTCATCATGTTCCAGCGAAAAATAAAGACTTCGGATATCAATGCTACAAGTCTTCCCAAAATGGGAAAACGTATCATTCATCCTTTTCTGGTGCAAATCGGTCAAGAAGAGTTTCTGATCCTCCAGCTTGATACTTTCAATAAATCGGGACATAGATTTTGTTTTTCATTTCCTCATATTCGCTGACTAAATCACTCTTGTGGGTTATCCCACCACCACTCTTGAAAAAGAACTTTCCGCCTCTTTTTTCAATAAAACGAATCATCACGCAGGTATCCAGGTTTTGGCCGTCAAAATAACCTGCAATGCCTGTATAAAAGCCTCTTTGGTACTGCTCCGCATTATGGATGATCTCCAGCGTCTTTGCCTTAGGTGCGCCTAAAATGGAGCCCGCGGGCAAAATGTACTCTAATACTGTTCCTATTTTGTTTTGGAATTCGGGTTTTACGTTTCCCTGGATTTCAGAACTCATAGCTAAGAGATTCTTTTGCCTTGTCCTGATATAATCGATGCGCTGAAAATCCTTTACCTGCACCTCATCTGCCACCATACTGAGATCATTTCTCAACAAATCAACCACCGTATAATGTTCCGCAACTTCTTTGGGATTGCTTCTCAATTTGTTTTCGGCATCCATTTCATCCGCATCGATCGTCCCTTTCATAGGATGTGTAAAGATCTGATTATCTTTTACTTCTACAAACGTTTCAGGAGAAAAACAGACCAATTCATCCGGTACCAGGACTTTGTATTTGGCTTTGGAGAATTTGAAAATCTCTTCCAGACTCAGGTCGGTTTCAACCTCAGTTTCTGTTGTATAATTGGTAAGGTAAGAATTGCCTTTCCTTAGATTATCTTTGACCAAATCAAAGCCTTTCTGATAAGAATCAATATGCTGTGGCTTGCTTTCCCAGCTAAAATCCGGTGATGATTCCGATTCAAAACTATAATTCTTCAGCTTTGGAAAATCTATTAATATTTTTTGATTATCAATATCGCTTTGACTGTAAATCCTAATCTCATCCATCAAAAAACTGATCAAAAAAAAGAAAGCTTCTTTTTGACCAGCGAGTTGATCTATCTTATGAAATCCGGGATGCTGAGACATCCAACAAAAATAGATAAAAGAGTGGTTAATTTTTGATATTAATAAGATTTAATGATGGAAAATTTTTTATCCTTTTTGAGTTTAATTACAGGTTATTATTAATGGCATCATTGGTTTTATCAACTCCAAAACTTACAAAAACGCCCACAAAAACAAAGGTATTAACCGGCGGAACCACAGCAGTTCTCCTTGCACCGTCAGCAGAATAATTGTACCCATAAATATTTTTGTTCCCTAGGATATTATTGACACTTAACACAAAAACTGTAGACGCTTTTGCATCTTTTTTACCAAGGCCCGGCAGATAATTCATACTAAAATTAAGCGCACTATAGTCTTTCAGTTTCCCCTGATGGCGGATGATGTTTTCGCCATTATCGGAGACGATGTCGTAATAAGGGCGGCCTTTGGAATAGGTGTATGACAAGTTAAAACCAGTTTTCCAATCCATTACAAATTTTTTCATTACTGCATTGATGGTATGTTTGGACGCAAAATTAGGAGCTAAACTAAAAGGATAGTTTAAGAAATCCCTTTTGGAATCCAGATAAGAATAAGTCAGCCAATAATCAATCGATTTGATGCTTTTTGTATCCCGCCAAAACAGCTCTATCCCTTTTGCATATCCGCTTCCATTATTGTTATCGGCAATCTGGTAATACATATTATTGGCAGCGGGTGTATTGGTTATAGATTTGGTTTTAATCAGCTGATCATATTTTTTGTAAAAAGCCTCGAATCTCAAATTTCGTCCATCCGAATTTTTTTGAATCTGAAAGACATAATGATCTGCCCGCTGGAAATCGAAATTGTTGCTGTAAAGGTATTTGCTCTCGGGGTTTTGGTAAAAAATACCATAAGCCAAAGAAGTGGTAAAACCTTGGGAAATACGGTATGCTAGGGAAGCGCGCGGTGCTATATTCCATTGATCAAGGTAAGAAGAATGCTCGGCGCGGGCACCCACTTTTGCCGTCAGGTTGTTGGTAAATATCAAGTCCGTTTCTGCAAAGATCGCCGAAATCAAATCCTTATAATTCCTTTCAAAATTGCCGTATTGCATGTTTTCATCTGCATTATTAAGTTCAAAACCGCCGCGTACAATACTTCTCCTGTTTATTTTCCGCTCTAGGACCGCCTTTGCATTAATGTAATTAGCTCTGGTGTTAATAGGCGTTTTTACTAATTCCGCTCCATTAACATTCGTTGAAAAATCCAGGTTATTAAGGTTATACGTATAGGAACCGCCGATGTTAAGCAGGTATTTCCCCAGTTTTTCTTTATAAGACAAATTATGATACATATTTTGCCCTTTAAGATTAATCGTGTTGCTTCCATTTTCCGTATCCAGACTTGTGGTATTTATACGCATTTGGTTTTGATCCACACTTCCATAATATTTGATGAAACCCCCTTTTTTGGTCTTGATCCTGAAATTACCGTCCAAGCCATAGCCTTGCGGATAACGGTCAAAATCTGTATTGAAATTAAACAGTTTTCCCATTAATCCCAAATTAGAATATCCACCCGCAACGCCCCAAGAAGCCGTTTTTTGCGTATTTAGTTTTTGGTAATTGGCACTTAAGAAGATAGGAGAAACGCCAAAATCAAAAGATGTTGTTTCCGGCAAATCAACACTTTCCAAAATGAGAACCGAAGAAAGCGCCTGCCCATAAAGTGCAGAATAACCACCTGTAGAAAACACATTTCCTTTGAACAGTGACGTATTAAAACGGTCTCTGCCGGCAATCCCAGGCACCGAATTGGTAAAATAATTATTCACCAGATTCCCATCCATAAAGATTTTTGTTTCTGTTCCTGTGCCGCCTCTCACAAACAAGCCTTCGCTCTCGCCCACTTTTTGCACTCCCGGTAAAAACCCAAGCGTAGAAGTGATTTGCGCATTGGCTCCTGCCGTAGTGTATATGTCAATTGGTGTAAGCAATGTGGTGGCGCGCTTTTTATCGCTGGCTTCTATGCTTCCTGCAGAGATCACAACGGCATTAATTTCGTTGATCTGCGCCTTCATATTGGCATTGACAGACAAATTTTTACCTTCAACTTTTATTGGAATACTAACTTCATCAAAATTAGTTCCTGCAAAAACCAGAACGTGATCTCCCGTTTCCGAGGAAGTGAAAGTGTAGTTACCATTGATATCTGTTGTAGCACCATCATAAGTATCTTTCAGAGTTATATTAATATCTTTGACTGGCCTGTTTTTATAAGTCACTTTTCCGGAGATGGTAGTCTGCGAAAAGATATTAAGGCTCATAATTAATAATAAAAGAGAATAAAATTTAGCAAGTTTTTTCATTGGATCTTGATTTTGACTCAAAGATATTCTTGACTTTCATGCTTTAAAATAATTATTGACTGAACCGTCATTATCCTAAACCGAATGGTAAAGTTCCACGTAAAACAATTTTGAAAAATATTGGCTCTAAATTTGTTACAAGGCATTTAACAAATAAACAAACTCATGAAAAATTTAATACTTATTGGACTAGCAGGGCTATCGCTAGCATCCTGTAAAACAGTTTCAAAAAATTATGTGATTCGTCCAAAATCTCATACAGAGACACAGGGAACGGCAAAATTTACCCAAAAGAAGGGCACAGTTGAAATGGATCTGGACGTCTACAAATTGACACCTGGGCTGCATGCCGTACACATCCACGAGTTTGGCGATTGTAGTGCCACAGATGCTTCTTCGGCAGGCGGACACTGGAATCCTAGTAAAGATATGCACGGTAAATGGGATAGCACACACTTTCACATGGGCGACATTGGAAACCTAAAAGCTGACAAAGATGGCGTTGCAAAATTGGTTTTTTCGACAGATAAATGGTGCTTGGGATGTGATGATCCATCTAAAAACATCATCGGAAAAGCCATTGTAATTCACTCCGGTGTGGATGATTTTCATACACAACCAACTGGTAATGCAGGCGGTAGAGTAGGATGTGTTGAGATTAAATAAGTTAGATTTTTGAGATAATAGACAGATAGATGATAGATTTATCCATTATCTATCAATTTATGTTCTCTTAGGCTTTAAGGTTATATTTCAAAACTTTGGAAAGCATCAATAATATGATGGATTTCCAAAGTTTTTTGTTTGTTGGGGAGAACAGAGATAATATCAAACTGAACTTCTTTGTCCAAATTATTTTCTTCGATGAAGTAATGGGCAGCAGGAATTAACAGTTTAATTTTCTTCTTGTTAACCGCTTCCTGCGGTTCCAGAAAAGCATCGGTATTCCTAGCCTTAACTTCTACAATGATGATTTTATTCTCGAATTCGGCAATGATGTCAATCTCAGCTTTTAGGTAACGGAAATTGCGTGCAAGAATTTTGTAGCCATTTCTTGTCAGGAAATCAACTGCCAAATCTTCTGCTATTTTGCCAAATTCGTTATGATCTGCCATTGTGTTATAAATGATAAATGATGAATAATTGAAGATCAAATTAACTGACCAAAGGCTGAAATTCTATACTTATCTTTTTACCCACTTTCAGCTTAATTTCTGAGCCGATGATTAAAGGCCTATTATCAAAAATATGTCCGTTCGGAAACCCGAAAGCCACAGGAAAATCATAGTGGGAAACACGTTCAGCAATAAGTTTATAAGCAAAAGGATCAAAAGATTCTTCATAACTTTTATTCTCACCTTCTTTGCCCATGTTGGTCATTCCACCAACGATTAATCCTTTTATTTTCTTGAAAACACCAGCTAATTCTAGGCTCATCAGCATTCTGTCCAATGCGTAGAAGTTCTCGCCAATCTCTTCTATAAAAAGGATTCTATCCTTAAAATCGAATGTATAAGGCGTTCCCAAAAGTGCATAAATCAAAGCGAGATTACCGCCAACCAGCGTTCCGCTAGATTCTCCTGCTCTATTGTTAGGATTAGAATCGACTTGATAATTAAGTCTTTTACCTGTAAGAATATCAAAAATTAGCTGATAACCCTCGCCGGAAAAGCCAAAGCTTGAGGTCTTCAGGCTCTGCCCATGGATGGATGCAAAACCTTTTTTATAAAGAAAGCTTTGTAAAACCGTCACGTCGGAGTAGCCAATCAGCCATTTGGGATCTTTTTTAAAATGGGTCAAATCAATATGCTGAACCAGTTGCTGACAACCGTAACCACCACGGGAAGTCCATACTGCTGAAACATCTTTATCATTTAATGCCCAATTAAGGTCATCTGTACGTTGTTTTTCGGTTCCGGCGTATGAATAGCCATTTTGATATTTTGCGTAGAGATTTTCGCCCAATATTGGCTCGTATCCCAGTTGTTTGATTAACCCTAAAGTGGATTCTAATTGAGTGGATTCTACTGAACCTGCCGGAGAAATAATGGCTATTTTATCTCCTTTTTTGAGTGATTTTGGGAGGATGATCTTTTGCATTTATTTTGGATATCCATCAAAGATCGCAAACCAGCTTTAACTGGCAAAATTTTGTTTCCTATTTACAGAAGAAAAATCATCAAAATCAATGGAGTTTTTTAGGCTTCTGCTTTTCTGCCTTTTCAAGCTTCTCCTCAAAACTGTTAAATTTTTTAAAACTCTGAAGAAAGATAAAGATACTGAAAAACACCAAAATAACGCCAACTCCCGTTCTAATCTTATTAGCAACGCGTTGATTTAGACGGTCGTGAAACTGTTTAGCCAATAAAATCTTGGCAAGATCTATGAGCAAATATGTACCAATGACAATACCTATGTATAGCACAAAATCCTGAGATCTTGGATAGGCATTTCTAACAGAAATTACGGTAACCAACCAAAACAAGACGACGCCAATATTAAGCAGATTAAGTAAAAACCCGTTGAAATAGGTCTTGAAATAGTTTTGACCAATGAGTTTTTCCTCACCTTCCATGTGCATTTTGGTCTTGGAAATCAACATATATAATGCGTAAATAAAAATCAGAAAAGCTGATATTTTATAAAAACCAGGATGTTTGTCTATTAGATAAACAAGGTCTGCACTGGCATAATAACTGACCGCAATACAAAGCATATCAGCGGAAACCACACCCAAGTCAAGGGCAATGGCGTGGCGTGGTCCCCGTGAAAAACTGGTTTCTATCAGGAGGAAAAATATCGGCCCAATAAAGACCAAGCTTAGCATAATTCCTAATCCTATAGCGTATAAAATGAGTTCGAGCATTATTGTTTTTTGTAAAAAGTATAATGTTTGAGAAAAGCAAAAGTACATTTTACTTTTAACATATCAGAATTATACTAGTCAACAATTCTAAAATCCAATTGTTTTGCAATGAGATTGGCTTTTACAACCTTGATTTTTACCTCGTCTCCCAACTGGAAAGTTCGGCCGGTTTTTGCACCAACAATCGCATAATTTTTAGCATCAAGATTATAAGAATCATCTACCAAATCGCGAAGTTTTATCATCCCTTCGGCCCCATTTTCCGGGATCTCTACCCAGAAACCATATTCGGCAACGCCGGAGATAACACCTGTGAAAAACTCGCCAATATGTTTCTCCATAAATTTGACCTGCATATACTTAATCGAATCCCGTTCGGCATCTGCTGCAAGGCGTTCCATCGCAGAACAGTGTTTGGCTTTCTCTTCCACTTCTTCCCTGTTAGGTGATTTGCCTCCGTCAAGATAATGCTGCAACAACCGGTGCGCAATAAGATCCGGATAACGGCGGATAGGTGATGTAAAATGCGAATAATACTCGAAACCAAGCCCATAATGCCCAATTGGGTCTGTAGAATAAACCGCTTTGCTCATACTGCGCATAGCCAGGGTTTCAATCATATTTTCCTCACCTTTTCCTTTAACATCTTTCAAAAGATTGTTGAGGGATTCGGCTACTTTTTTGGTGTTGGCCAAATCCATTTTGTAGCCAAAAGTCCCTACAAATTCCTGCAAAGATTTTAATTTGGCAGGATCCGGATCATCATGGATTCGGTAAATAAATGTATTGCCAGTAGGTTCTTTTCTTTTGTTGAGGGAAACAAATTCGGATACTTTTTTGTTGGCCAAGAGCATAAATTCTTCAATCAAATGGTTGGAATCTTTGCTAACCTTGAAATAAACGCCAATCGGGTTGTGATTCTCGTCCAGGTTAAACCTTACTTCGCTTCTGTCAAAGGTGATTGCACCATTCCTGATACGTTCTGACCTAAGAATCTTGGCCAGTTTATCCAATTGCAAAATCTCTCTGGTAAGATCGCCCTCGTGTGTTTCTATTCTTTCCTGCGCTTCTTCATAGGAAAATCTCCTGTCCGAATGGATGACCGTCCTGCCAAACCATTGTTTATGGATTTTTGCGTGTTCATCCAGCTCAAAAACCGCAGAAAACGTGAATTTATCTTCGTTAGGGCGTAATGAACAAACATCATTACTCAAGACTTCCGGCAACATTGGCACCACTCTGTCTACCAAATAAACCGACGTTGCTCGCGCATAAGCCTCGTCATCCAAAATGGTTCCCGGTTTTACATAATGAGAAACGTCTGCAATGTGAACGCCGATTTGCCAATGCCCGTTTTCCAATTGCTGGATAGACAAGGCATCATCAAAATCTTTGGCATCTTTTGGATCAATCGTAAAAGTACAGATGTCCCGCATATCCCAGCGTTTTGCAACTTCATCATCATTGATACTTCGGTCAATTTTATCGGCATCGTGTTCTACTTCCGGCGGAAAATTATATGGCAAACCATATTCTGCAAGAATAGAGTGGATCTCGGTTTCGTGCTCGCCTGGCGCACCTAAAACTTCTATGATCTCACCCTGCGGATTTTTGCTGCCCGGTTCCCATTTCACCATTTTGACAATCACTTTATCGCCATCATTGGCATTATTGAAATGGTTTTTGGAGATGAACATATCGGTATTCATCGTTTTTTTATCAAAAATGACAAAACCGAAATCCTTATGCTCAATCTTTTGGAAGGTTCCGACAAAAGTATCTTTTGCCCGTTCCAAGACTTCTACAACCGAGCCTTCTAATTTTTTTCCTTTAAAATTATAGGTTACGAGAAGTACTTTATCGCCTTGCAAAGCGTCTTTCACATTCTTCTGATGGACAAAAATATCATCGTCTATCCCATCTACATCCACATAAGCATTACCAGATTGGTTGAAATCGATAATACCTGTTAAAGTGCCTTCTATATTAAGGTTGATAATATATTTTCCCTTCTCGGTTTCCTTGATTTTTTGATTGGCCAACAGCCTGTGAAGCGCTTGTATAACCAGTTCACGCTGTCTTGGGTTTTTATAGTCTATGCCATCCGCAATCTGTTTATAATTGTAGATTTTGGATGTTTTCTGATTCATAAAACGAAGGATTTTTCTTCCAAGATCCAGAAGTTTCTGTTCGTTTTTATGACTTATATGTTTATTGTTTTTCATTAAAATTCTTTGTTATGACTGCACCTCAGCACTATGCCACTTGTGTTAACTGATCAATTATTGAATAAAGATAAAGTAAAATAGGGGAGTTTTGGAAACCTTTGTGTTAATTATTAGTTTCCCGAGATTGAATCTTCTCTTTGTGAAATGCGATGCAAAGATACAACTTTAATAATAATCTGGTTTTACTAACTGTTTTCCAATAAAAAAGACTTACGAAGGTAAGTCTTAATCTGTATTAACAAAATGCAATTTTATCAACCCTGTTCTGATGTCTTCCACCTTCAAAATTGGTATTAAGGAATTTTTCTACAATGTCAATCGCCAGTTCTTTGGCAATGAACCTTGCAGGCAAAGCAATCATATTGGCATCGTTGTGTTGTCTTGCCAAAGCAGCTATCTCCGGCATCCAGCAAAGTGCACAGCGGATCTTTTGATGTTTATTGGCTGTTATAGAAACACCTTCGCCACTGCCGCAGATGAGAATTCCCAATTCGTTTTCTCCATTCTCAACAGATGTTGCTGCAGGATGTACAAAATCCGGATAATCCACAGAATCGGTCGAGTAAGTACCAAAATCCTGTACTTGGTATTGGGTTTCGAGATGTTTTTTTAAGATTTCTTTGTATTCAAAACCGGCGTGGTCGGCGGCTATTGCAATCTTTCGCATTGACTTTTTTTTAAGGATTTATTTCAAGCATAAAATTAGGACTTATTTTACAAACTTGACCAATACTTTATACAATAAACTCGAAACATAATTTGACTGCTCAGCGTTCTTACTGAGCAAAGGAAAACAGATATCTTTGCAATTGTGTTAGGAATTACGGATAATCAAATTGCCATTAAAAACATAAAGGCAAAATATTAACTAACTTTTTAACAAATGACAATATAATGTTAAAAATTGTTAGAAAACCTGTGGATAACTTTGGCGAAATAAAGCTTTCAAAAGTTCTATTAATTTTGTAATGCACATTTTTACACATCGACTCTCAAAAATTTTCAGAAAAGTTTTATCGGGGATTATCCGCTTTTATCCGCATTGATGTTTTAAATATCGGCAGATTTTAAAAATTATAAACAATTGTTGGTAACATTAATAATCAATTCATTTACAATAAATTAACATTGTTAAAAACCTACCAGTTATTAGACATTTTATGTGGTAAAATAATAGCCTTCTTTTTTTCCGCATACTCTCGCCTACAACAATATACTACAATCTTATTTTTTTAATAAAAGAAAAAAAAGATGTTTATGATTGTAAGAAAAGTTTGTGGAATTTTTTTGAGAATAAAATTTCCAACGGGAAAGAATTAAGTTTAAATTTGTGAAACAATGAAAGCAGAAGCAATCCAAGTTTTAAGTGAATTCTTTGTATGATTAAAAGAATTACTTGTATCAAAAAACAGATTTGCCACCGCTGTTGTAAAAGAGAAATAATATCAATCTATATATGAAAACAATAAAAGATTTCGATTTCAAAAACAAAAAAGCCCTAGTAAGGGTAGACTTCAACGTTCCGCAGGACGATAATCTTAATGTAACCGATAATACAAGGATTACTGCAGTAAAACCAACTGTTGAAAAAATCCTAAATGATGGAGGTTCCGTGATTTTGATGACACACCTGGGTAGACCAAAGGGAGAAGTGAGTGATAAATTTTCTCTTAAACACATTGTTGGAGAAGTTTCAAAAGTTCTTGGCCAAGAAGTGAAGTTTGTAGAAGACTGTGTAGGAGAAAAGGCAGAGCAGGCTGCCAAAGATCTGAAACCAGGCGAAATTCTATTGTTGGAGAATTTGCGTTTTCATAATGAAGAGGAAAAAGGTGGTGTGGCTTTTGCAGAGCAATTATCAAAACTGGGCGATGCTTATGTTAATGATGCTTTCGGGACAGCTCACAGAGCGCACGCTTCAACTGCAGTAATAGCTCAGTTTTTTCCTTCAACTAAATTTTTCGGTTTGTTAATGGAAAAAGAACTTATTGCTATTGATAAGGTTCTGAAATCTGGTGAAAAACCTGTAACAGCAATCCTTGGAGGTTCTAAGGTTTCTACAAAAATTACGATTATAGAGAATATTCTTCCGGCAATCGATAACCTGATTATTGGTGGTGGTATG
The DNA here is from genome assembly GCF_056329745.1 of Epilithonimonas sp. Taxonomy (NCBI): domain Bacteria; kingdom Pseudomonadati; phylum Bacteroidota; class Flavobacteriia; order Flavobacteriales; family Weeksellaceae; genus Epilithonimonas; species Epilithonimonas sp. Next base: position 22,714 of record NZ_JBWEYV010000021.1, read on the forward strand.
TCTTTTACCTTTATCAAAGCCTTGGGTGGGAAAATTGGTAAATCCATAGTAGAAGATGATAAACTAAACCTAGCTTTGGAGATCTTGGAAAAAGCAAAAGAACATAATGTAGAGGTTTATTTGCCGACAGATGTAGTAATTGCCGATGATTTTAATAACGAAGCGGATAGAAAAGTGGCTGACATTAGAGAAATACCTGAAGATTGGCAAGGTTTGGATGCCGGACCAAAATCGAGAGAGATTTTTAACGATGTTCTTCTCAATTCTAAAACCATTCTTTGGAACGGCCCAATCGGGGTTTTCGAAATGCCGAACTTTGCCGCTGGAACCAAAGCACTTGGCGACAGTATTGCTGAGGCGACTAAATTAGGTGCTTTTTCTCTAGTTGGTGGTGGTGACAGTGTCGCATTTGTAAAACAATTTGGTTATTCTGAGAAAGTGAGTTATGTCTCCACAGGAGGAGGAGCGATGCTGGAAAGTTTGGAAGGATTGGAATTGCCTGGTGTTGCAGCCATCAACCAATAATTCTTAATTTTCTTATAAATATGAAAAACCGACAATAAAATTGTCGGTTTTTATTTTGCCTGTACTTCTCTATCTCCGAGGAAAAATTTTTTAAGCCATTCTCAGCTCCTAATTACAGAATTTAATTATTCATAGATTTTCTCTAATTTTTTTAGTTATTAACAAATTATAAAGAAAATGTCTTAAAATTGGCTTTCAGAAATAGCTTAAAAATCGATTTTCTATTTTTTTTCGATAATGTATATCAAACTTGAAAATTCGGAGTTAAAAATAGCCTTTACGTTAGAAATCGTTCCCTGAACCACTGCCTTTAGCCAAAAAAGAGGCGATTTTTTATATTTTTCACTCAGCATAGAGATATAAAATGAATCGAGTAGGAGTGGTTTGATTTTTCTCAATTTCCAATCTGGATTTTTAGAAATCAGATTTTCCATCCCTTTTTTTGAAAAATGATAAATGTGTCTCGGAACATCATACGCCGCCCAAAATTCTTTATAATGTTTAGCATCGTGCGACGTTGGATTGGGAACAGCAATAATTAGCAAACCTTTCTCTTTTAATTTTTGATTAAATATTTCCAACATCTCACTTTGATTTTCGATGTGTTCGAAAACGTGCCAAAGCGTAATAGCATCTAGACTTTCATTTTCTATGGAATCAATATTATCAATAATTTTAGCTTTTACTGTCTTTTTGATTGCTGCATTTCTGGCATCAGAATTAGGTTCAAATCCAAAAGTTTGGAAATCATTTTCTATATATTTTACAAATTCGCCGGCACCGCAACCGTAATCTAAAACATTTGCTCCTTTTTTTATACGATCCAGCAAAATCGTTTTTTTGTATCTGAGATTAAATGACTGTAAAAATTTGTATAGTTTTTCCTTCAAACTTCCCGAATCCTGATGGTGGGAAATATAATCTTCACTTTCATAATATCTGGAAATATTGGATGGAATAGGGGAGGTTTTGAAAACACCTTTTGTTTCCGTTTCTTTAATTTCAAAGGTTTCCTGAGTTAGAAAATGGTCTTTAATTTTCATTTTAAATTCAAAGTTTAATATTCAATATCCACTTTTAAAAACTAGTAGAATTATGAATTATAAATTTAATGTTCCACGTGGAACATTAAATAATTATCTTCCCAAATAGATTAACAGAACATTAATATCTGCTGGAGAAACCCCACTGATTCTGCCTGCTTGGGCAATTGTTTTGGGTTGTATTTTAGTCATTTTTTGTTTTGCCTCGGTAGAAAGGGATGATATTTTAGAATAATCGAAATCTTCAGGAATTCTAATGGTTTCTAATCTGTTAAGTTTAGCAACATTTTCCTTTTCTTTTTCGATGTAACCTCTGTATTTAATATTGATTTCTGCTTGTTCCCTCACTTCGTTTGTGTAGTTAGAAGCTACCTCTTTTATCTCTGTAATATCTTCTAATTTGTCCAAGGTCATATTGGGTCTGGTAAGGATTTGAGCAGCCCTGTAGGCTTGATCCACAGGCGAAGATTCTATAGATTCTAGTATTGGATTGATCATTCCTGGTTTGAGGGAAGTTTCCTTCAAATAGGATTCTAATTCTTCGCTTTTAGAGATTTTGTCTTCTACTTTTTTAAGTCTTTCTTCTTTGGCTAAGCCTAATTTATAAGCTTTTTCTGTCAACCTGATATCCGCATTGTCCTGTCTTAGAAGCAATCTGTATTCTGCTCGAGAAGTGAACATTCTGTACGGTTCTTCAGTTCCTTTGGTAATCAGATCATCGATTAAAACACCTATATAAGCTTCATCGCGGTTTAAAATGAATTCCACTTTGTCGTGCACTTTATTATGGGCGTTGATTCCGGCAATTAAACCTTGTCCTGCAGCCTCCTCATAACCTGTTGTTCCGTTGATTTGTCCTGCGAAATAGAGGTTTTCAACCAGTTTGGTCTCCAGAGTATGGTTCAGTTGGGTAGGAGGGAAGTAGTCATATTCTATGGCATAACCGGGACGGAAAACCTTCACATTTTCGAAGCCGGGAATATGTCTCATAGCTTTGATTTGAATATCTTCCGGCAGAGAGGAACTGAATCCATTAACATATATTTCAACCGTTTTCCAGCCTTCTGGCTCTACAAATAGCTGGTGTCTGTTTCGTTCTGCAAAACGGTTGATTTTATCCTCTATACTTGGGCAGTATCTTGGTCCTGTACTTTGGATGGTTCCGTTGAACATTGGGCTTCTGTCGAAACCTGAGCGTAAAATATCGTGTACGGTTTCATTGGTATAGACGATGTGACAGCTTAGCTGTTTTGTTAACTTAGGCGTATCTAAATAGCTGAATTTCTGAGGATTTTCGTCACCTTTTTGTTCTTCCATTTTAGAGTAGTCAAGGCTTCTTCCGTCTACTCTTGGTGGTGTTCCGGTTTTCATTCTTCCAGCTTCAAAACCTAAAGAAACCAACTGTTCTGTGATCCCAAAAGCTCTAGGTTCTCCCATTCTGCCACCGCCTAATTGCTTGTCTCCAACGTGGATTAATCCATTGAGGAAAGTTCCGTTGGTTAGAACAACAGATTTAGCTTTAATCTGGATTCCTAATGATGTTACAACGCCAGTTACTTGATTTTTTTCCACTATAAGTTGTTTTACCATATCCTGAAAAAAGTCAAGATTAGGCGTGTTTTCCAGTGCTAAACGCCATTCTTCTGCAAAAAGCATTCTGTCGTTTTGTGTCCTTGGGGACCACATGGCTGGACCTTTGGAAAGATTTAGCATTTTGAATTGTATAGCAGATTTATCCGCAACAATGCCGGAATAACCGCCCATTGCATCAATTTCCCTAACAATTTGCCCTTTTGCAATACCACCCATTGCAGGGTTACAACTCATTTGTCCAATGGTCTGCATATTCATTGTGACAAGGAGTGTTTTTGAACCTAGATTAGCAGCTGCAGCAGCCGCCTCGCAACCAGCATGGCCTGCGCCAACCACAATTACGTCGTATGTTTCTGAAATCATTTTTGTTTAAAATTTAAAAATGTTCCACGTGGAACATTTAATAAAATTTTGGAAAATAGTTTGTTCTCTAATTAGGAAAACGTTCTAAATAAAACTCTTCTTTTTGTCTCATTTCCTGCTCATCAGTTTCGGTTTTATCTTTGTAGCCGCAGAGGTGAAGCACGCCGTGAGCTAAAACCCTTCTGAATTCTCTTTCGAAATCCTGAGAGAGCAAACCAGCATTTTCCAAAATGCGCGGCAAAGATACGAAAATATCTCCCGAGATGGTTTTGCCCTTCACATAGTCAAACGTAATGACATCAGTATAATAATCATGAGCCAGATAGTCCTGATTAACCTGCAAGAGATAATCATCATCACAAAAGATATAATTGATATCACCTGGTTTTTTATGTTCTGTTTTTATAAGATCTTCCAGCCATGCAGAAGTGCTTGGATGAATGTCTTTTTGATCTATATTTTCAAAAAAGTAATTAATCATCTTGTTAAAACCAGTGTCCCAATATGACACTGAATACGCCTTTATGTTTGTTAAGTGAATGGCTAAAGTTAAGTTTGATCTGCCCAAATGGTGATTTGTATCCTGCGGTAATACCCATTGAACTGTAGTTTAAACGCACGGCATCTTCAAATTTTATTGAACTGAATAAGTTGGCAATACTAAAATTAGCTGTTACAAAATAGTTCTTATTAAAACGAAACTGAAAATCATTGGATGCTAAAAAAACATTATTATCACCAAGTGATGCAAATTGATAACCGTAAAAACTTCTGAAATTGCCCATTGGCTGCTCAAAAATACCTCCAATCCTATATTGGTAATAAGTTAGGCTATTATCACCAATTGTGATGCCTGCGTAGAGATTTAGCCTGTAGGTAAACATTTGCGAAATGGGAAAGTTTAAACGGATGTCAGCTTTTGCCAGAATTGGTTTTTTTTCAAGGTCTGTATTAAACAACTCTATAATTTTGCCTTCTGCATTCAGGTAAAAGCCCTTTGTAGGAAAATATTTATCATCCTGACTGTCACTTTTTACGAAAATGTAAGGATTTAGAAACTTACTGATGTCTTTGTCCAAACCATTTTTATCACCTTCAAAATAATCGTAACTTAAACCTCCTCCAATAGCAAATTTCTCTTTCCACACAGATTGTATGAAAGCTTCATTCCGTAACCATTTCCATGATTCTACCACATTGTCATCTATATTTTTAAGGTTGATCGTCATACCCGATGAATAGAGCCCAAATCCAGGGATATAACCGTTATCAATAAAATAATTAAAGTAATATCTAGGTGAATCGCCAATTATAACGTCCAATGACAAATTGGAGTTCCTAAACAACAATCTTTTTGCAGAATAATTCAGTAGTAGTCCGGTCTTGAAAATTTCGTCATAGTGCAGTCCAAATTTTAAAAAATGCCTAGCGTCATCTTCGGTAACGTATAATTTCAGGTAATACTTATTGTTTTCCTGAACAATATCATAATTGATAAATTTGTAATTATTCGTAGCATACAGTTTATCAATCATTTTGTTAACACTGCCATAGGTTTGCATAGAGGGCAATAACAAACCCATTTTCCCCCTTACGTAATTGGTACCATATATTTTACCATTTTCTACTACCAAGCTATCAATTTTGTAAACATTAGAATAGATTGGATTTATGGCAGACCGGACTCTTTCAAATGTTCTCTTGGGTAATTCTTTTAGGATATTGGCATATCTTGCCGCTTCCACATAGCCACTGTCCAAGATTCTCCGTTTATCATCGTAGCTGGTAGCGGTGGCACCAGTAAGATCCGGTTTTATATTAATATCCGTGTATCGGTATTGATTGAGTGTCTCTTTTTTAATTCCAAAATCAATCATTTGGTTCATTATGGCGATAACACTGTTCAGGTTGTCACGGTTCGCCAAAGGCTGGTTAAGATCCACTCCGATAACGATATCAATCCCTTTGTCCTTTAAAGGTTTCGAAGGGTAATTTACGGTCATGGCACCATCCACATAGATGCTGTCTCCAACCTTAACAGGATCCAAAAGGGAAGGAAAGGCTGAACTAGCCATGATGGAAGAAACCAGATCGCCATTTTCAAAAATCTTCATCTGGCCACTTTCCAAATTGGTGGCAATACATAGAAACGGGATGGGTAGCTTGGAAAAATCATCAATATTGGATACATTTTTCAGCAACTCTTTCAGCAGATAAACATTTCTTTGACCGGTACTGATAGAAGACGGCAATGTAATCTTACCATTCTTGAGAGGAACTGTAAAAAGGTATTTATCTACATTTTTGTTGAAGAAAGTCGTTTCCTGACGTGTTTTGGGATCTGTAATGAGGGAATAGAAATCCGTTTCCATCACAATTTTCTCAATATCCTTCCCGGTATATCCAGCAGCATATAATCCTCCAACAATGGCTCCCATGCTGGTTCCTGAGATATAATCTACTTTCACCCCCAAAGAATCCAATACCTTTAGGACGCCAACATGGGTAAAACCTTTGGCGCCACCACCAGAAAGCGAAAGCCCAATCTTTGGGTTTTTTGGGATAACAAGGTTTTGCTTTACCTGGCCGAAGGCAGTCAAGGAAATGATAAAACAAAAGGTGAAAAAAAGCTTTTTGATCATTTTAGTTTTTTATATAGATCCTCTTTACGCGTGGCGATATAGATGTAAGGACTTCGTAAACTATCGTATTACAATAGGTTGCAAAATCTTCCAGACTTGGCTTTTCATTAAAAATGTCCACAGGGTTACCCTCTTTTGCGTTGGTATTATTAACGTCAATCATCATCATATCCATACAAATGCTGCCAACAATTGGGCATAACTGATTATCAATACCCACTTTTCCCACCATGTTTCCTATAGAACGAGGGATTCCATCTGCATAGCCAACAGGGATTGTTGCAATTTTTACATCATGATCAGCTCTATAACGCCTGCCATAGCCTACGGATTCTCCTGCTTTTACTTCAGAAATCTGCGAAATAACGGTCTTGAAACTGACAGACTGCTGCAACTGCTTTTTGATTTTTTTATCGGGGTTTTCCCCAATCATTCCTATACCAATTCTTACCATATCATATTGATAATCAGAATAATTAGTGATTCCCGAAGAATTAAGGATATGGCGTATCGGTTTGTAACCAAGCAGGTTAATCAGATAATTAGAGTTGGTATCGTAAGTCTGCAGCTGTTGCAGTGCGTATTCTTTTTCTTCTGGCATGTCTGCTGTTGACAAATGGCTGAAAATACTCCGAACTTTAACATTCATCGATTTCAGTTTTTCGGCCAGTTCATCCAGCTCAAAAGTCTTGAAACCAAGGCGGTGCATCCCCGTTTCTAGTTTGATATGGATAGGATATTTCTCCTGATTGCCAGATTTTATCAACTGCTCATTAAACTGCTCCAGAACACGGATGCTGTAGATCTCTGGTTCTAGATTATATTCAATCACTGTGTCATAACTATGTTGTTCCGGATTCATCACGATGATGGGTGTTGTGATGCCTTTTTTACGCAGCTCTACACCTTCATCTGCAAATGCAACACCCAGATAATCAATATGATGAAGTTGTAAAAATTCAGAAATCTCATAACTTCCCAAGCCGTAAGCGTTGGCCTTTACCATAGCCATCATTTTGGTTTCAGGTTTCAGTAGGGATTTATGGAAATTGATATTATGAAGAATAGCATTCAGGTTGATTTCCAAAACAGTGTCATGCTTGCGGAGTTCCAAGAGTTCTTTAATTTTTTCGATCCCAAATTTCCTTGCCCCTTTCAGGAGGATAATTTGATTTTGGATGGTGTCAACAGACTTACTTTCAATAAATTGTTGAGTATTATTAAAAGTAAAAGATTCAGAAGTGAAAAGATGTTGGTAAGAACTGATTTTGGTCCCTATCAAAAATACTTTGTCAAAATTCTGCTCATTCACAAGATCCGCAACTTCTTTATACAAATCGTCCGAATTGGTATTAGAATCGATAAAGTCCGTCAGGATCAGGGATTTTTTTGGCTTGTTGTACTCACCAATAAACTGGAATGCAATTTTAAGGGAATCGAGATCCAGATTATAAGAATCATTGATGATCAGATTTTGCCGCACACCTTCGATACTTTCCAAGCGCATTTCTACCGCTTTCAGTGCATCAATTTTTTCTATGATTTGAGCGTTAGAAAAATTCAGCTCTTTCAAAATCCCGATCAAAGCCAACGCATTGGTCAATGTGGCTTCATCACGCTGATTAACAGGAAGTAAAAAAGTCTCGTTAAAATATCTGATTTCAATATCGTTTTTACGGTCACTGATGTCAGATATAATCGTGATGTCATTATGATGATCCAGGCCGTATGATATTAATTTTTTGCTTGAGTAAAGTTGCTTTATTAATTTGTCCGTCAATACATTATCCGCATTATAAAAAATAACTTCGGAGTGTTGGAAAAGTTTTAGTTTTTCGAGAATAAGTTGTTCCTCAGATTCAAAATTTGCAGCATGGGCTGTACCGATGTGGGTTAGCAATCCAATCTTTGGATGGAACACAGATTCCTGTTTGTCCATTTCGCCGGGTTTGGAAATCCCAACTTCAAAAATCCCCAGCTCATGTTTTTTGTCAATTTGCAAAAGGGAAAGTGGCAAGCCAATTTGTGAATTAAAACTTTTTGGGCTTTTTACCGTCGCCAATTCATTCGCTAAGCATTGATAAAGCCATTCTTTAAGAATCGTTTTTCCATTGCTGCCCGTTATCCCAATAGAATTGATATGTGAATGCTTAAAATGATATTTGGCCAAAGCCTGTAGAAAGGAAACCGCATCTTTCGTAATAATCTGCGTGATCTCCGGATGATCAATCCTGTGTTGTGTGATAATTGTGTTAATGCCTTTATCTATGGCACTTTCTATATATTTTTCACCAGAATTTTTATGCGTATGGATGGCGAGAAATGCTGTATTTTTGGTAGAGTATATGGTGCGGCTGTCAAAAGCAATATTTTTGATTAGGACATCTCCGTTTCCAAAAATTTCGGAATCTGTAATTTCAGCAATTTCTTTGGCGGTATAATTCATTGGGTTATCAGGAATTATCGTGTTAGTTGATTGTTATTTTTAAGGACTTCATCTACAAAAACCCTTCTGCTGACGGCATCATAGGCTTCTGTCTCGCCTAGTTCCACCAATTCTTTACCCTGTGAAGTTCTCATAGAGTAGTTGGCCAGGTTGCCGGTCCTTTTGCAGATGGCGTGCACCTTGGTCACATATTCTGCTGTTGCCATCAGGTTGGGCATTGGACCAAACGGCCGTCCCAAAAAATCCATATCCAAACCGGCAATAATAACGCGGACGCCGTTGTTTGCCAGCTGATTAGCAACTTCCACAATGCTCTCGTCAAAAAACTGAGCTTCATCAATGGCCACTACATCACAATTAGATCCCAACAACAATATTTCCGAAGGACTTTCCACAGCAGTACTCCTTATTTTGGTCTGGTTGTGGGACACAACATCCTCATCAGAATAGCGTGTATCCACTTTTGGCTTGAAGATTTCCACATTTTGCCCTGCCATCTCTGCACGCCTTAGCCTTCGGATAAGTTCTTCTGTCTTGCCCGAAAACATAGATCCGCAGATCACTTCCATCCATCCACTTTGCTTGGAATGATTAATTGTATTTTCTAAAAACATTATTATTTTAGCAAAAAAATAGGTTTAAATTTTTTTAACGATCCAATTCCTAAAATTAATTCTGATCATTATCCGATTCCAAAATCCTAATTTATTCAAGCTTATTTGTTTCTTGGGAAAAAGAAGGATTACGGAACTAAATCAGGGAATCTAAGGTTAAAAAATTGATATAAAAATAATCGTCATAACGCTTTTTGAGAGCAAAATTGTTCTTAATTTTATAAGCATCAAATTTAAGTAAAAATTAATAAGATTTATTATGCAAAATCCGGAAGATGTAAGCGAAAATATTTTTGTTGACATCAAAAATATTTTATCAGAATTATCGGCCTGCGAAACGCCTGAGCAGCTCACAGAGCAGGAAAACCTGATGAATAATGTTTATCAGAAGTTTTCTTATCTCAAAATTGCGCGGCAGCTTAGCCTTTCGTCAGATATAATTAATCATGATGAAGATATTGATAATCAGGAAACAAACATTATTTCTGATATTGTAGAAGTTCAGCATTTTGATGATGCCGATAAGGTGGCCGAGATTATTGTAGAAGAAACTGTTTCCGAGGATATTTTTACAGATGTTGCAGAAGTAGAAGAGGTTCATTCTTTTGCCGAAATCGATGAGCAGGAAGATGTTTCCCCTTCCGCAAGTGAGGAACCGGAAACCGTAAAAAAGGAAGAACAAACCAAAGAGATAGAAACGCCAGAACAGGAAACTTCAGAAAACAACCTTGAATCCAAATTCGACACTGAAGAGGAAAGCCTGTTGCAGGAAAATCCTGAAAAACTGGAACCTATGCAGGACAGCCAGTTTTCTTTTGCGATGGAGAGAGAAGAATCCATACCAGAAATGCCGTCAAAAGATTACGAAACCAGCATTGCAGAAAAAGAGCAGAAACTTCGTGAACTGGAGGAGAATCGGAAAAAAGCCATGCATCTTTCCGCGGAGCAGTCAGAAAGCAAAGCCGTTCAGCAAGAAGATCAGCATAACACAGAGTCTGAAGATCAGCAGGAGAAAAAATTCCGGCTTGCCCACATCAAAGGATTGAAAATTGCCAAATCTCTGTTCGACGAAGAATTGTTTGATAACGAAGAAAAACCTACCACAGAGCCGCAATCGGGAAGTCTCCTGAAAAATAACGTGCCAACAGATTATATGGAAGCACCAAAACCAAAACCGGAATTTAAACTCGATCTTAATGATAGGATTGCCTTTTCTCAGCATCTTTTTGGAGGCAGCCAAAGTGAACTGAACGATGTTGTTAACCGTCTGAATGCCTTCGCATCCTTGTCCGAAGCGCAGGAATTCTTAAGCGACGTTTATTATGCCAAGGATTGGAAAAAAGTTGATAATTATGCACAGAGGCTTTGGACTTTGGTAGAAAACAGATTTTTGTAGATGAGTGGCATACTTTATTTCGTCCCAACACCGGTTGGCAACCTAGAAGATATGACGTTCCGAGCCGTAAAGGTTCTGAAAGAGGTCGATTACATCCTTTGCGAAGATACCAGAACGTCTGGTGTTTTGTTAAAACATTACGAGATTTCTAAACCATTGCGCTCTTACCATTTACATAATGAGCATCAGGCCACAGAAAAAGTAATTCAGGATCTGGAAAACGGGCAAAACATCGCCATCATTACAGATGCAGGAACTCCGGGAATTTCTGATCCTGGTTATCTCTTGGCAAAAGCTTGTGCGGATAAAGATTTGGAAATGATCTGCCTTCCCGGTGCAACCGCTTTTGTACCGGCCTTGGTAGTTTCCGGTTTACCGAACCACGATTTCTATTTTGCAGGATTTCTCCCTCAAAAGAAGGGCAGGCAAACTAAATTGAAACAGCTGGCAGAAGAAAAGAAAACCATTATCCTCTACGAAAGCCCACATAAAATCAATACAACGCTGGAACAAATCAAAGAATTCTTTGGTGAAGAAACCAGAGTGAGTCTCAGTAGAGAGATATCCAAAAAGTTTGAAGAAACCAAACGTGGCACTATCAATGAGTTAATTGAGTTTTCTAAAAGCAAAACTTTAAAAGGCGAGATAGTCTTGGTGATTAACAATACCATTTAAAATTAAATACTTAAATATTATGGCAACAACATTTTTTAAAACAATTAAAGATACTGTTAAGCATTGGTATCTACCATTAATCGTGGGGATTTTACTGGTTATTTTGGGGCTTTATATGTTCAGCGTTCCGCAGGCGACTTATCTATCGCTGGTACTTTTCTTTAGTGCATCGTTCCTTATTTTTGGTATTATGGAACTGATATTTGCTGTACAGAACAGCAAGAATTTGGACAATTGGGGCTGGTATCTTGTAGGTGCGCTTCTTGATCTTTTTGTGGGGATTATTTTATTCTTCCAGCCACAGGTGGCATTTGTAGCCTTGCCTTATTTTATAGGTTTTTCGCTGATGTTCCGTTCTATTCAGGGTTTGGGTTTTGCGTTTGATCTCAAAAGTTATGGCGTTTTACAGTGGGGAAATTTGGCTGTCATCAGTCTTTTAGGATTTATTTTATCCATCTTACTTATTATGAATCCAATTATTGCAGGATTCTCTTTGGTAGTTGTTACAGCACTGGCGTTTATTTTTTCTGGAATATCAGCTATTGTTCTGGCTTTTAATCTTAGGAAATTAAAAAATTATCCTGGTAAAATCAGCCAGGAGTTAAAGGATAAAATAGAAGCGGTTAAGGCTGAATATCATCACGCATTGAAAAACGGTGAACAGAAATAGTGGCTTTTCATATATTTGCGCTTTAAAGATTAATTAATCTAATATATCAAATGGGATTACTACAAGGTAAAGTTGCCATCATTACTGGTGCAACAAGAGGAATCGGGAAAGGGATTGCTGAGGTTTTTGCCAAAGAAGGTGCAAAAATAGCATTCACATATGCCGGTTCTATTGAAAAAGCTAAAGAATTAGAATCAGAATTAAGCAAAATAACAACCATCAAAGGGTATCAGTCAGACGCCTCAGATTATGATGCGGCTCAAAAATTGGTTGAGGATGTACTGGCAGAATTTGGGACAATTGACATTTTGGTCAATAATGCAGGTATCACGCGAGATAATCTGATGCTTAGAATGTCCAAAGAGGATTGGGATACAATTATCAAGGTGAATTTAGATTCAGTTTTCAATCTTACTAAAGCGGTGATCAAACCTATGATGAAAGCCAAATCCGGCTCCATCATCAATATGACTTCTGTAGTTGGTGTGAAAGGTAACGCAGGACAAGCCAATTATGCAGCTTCTAAAGCAGGTGTGATTGGTTTTTCAAAATCCATTGCACTAGAATTAGGTTCCAGAAATATCCGTTGCAATGCCGTTGCGCCAGGTTTTATAGAAACTGAGATGACAGCTGCATTAGATGAGAAAACAGTTCAGGGTTGGAGAGAAGGTATTCCTTTGAAAAGAGGCGGACAGCCGGAAGATGTGGCGAACGCGTGTGTTTTCCTAGCAAGCAATATGTCTTCTTACATCACAGGACAGGTTTTGAATGTGGATGGTGGTATGTTGACCTAGTCTAATTTACTTTTAAAACAACTTATGAGGCTTTTGATTTTTCAAAAGCCTTTTGCATTTGTGAAAGAGTACTATTTTTATTGATTATAAATTGAAAACTAAGGTCTTCATTTTTCATACGAAGCTTTCGCAAAATGTTGAATTAGTCTTAATTTCGTGTTTCTAGAAAAGATTATAATGAAAGTAGCACTGTTTATTCCCTGTTATATAGACCTCATTTATCCCAAAGTGGGAATCGCCACGCTGGAGCTATTGGAAAGGCTGGGCGTAGAAGTCAAAGTTCCTCTACATCAGACCTGTTGTGGACAGCCAATGGCCAATGAAGGAGACCAAAAGCATTCCGTAAGAACAGAAGCGCAGTTCTGCGAAAACTTCAGCGATTTGGATTTTGATTATATTGTTGGGCCTGCAGGAAGTTGTGTAAAACATGTTAAGTTTCATATGGATGCCATTCCACAAACCGAAACGGTACAAGAAATCCGTACCAAAACTATAGAACTGGTAGAGTTTCTGCATGATGTCCTCAAGATTGAAGATTTTCCATGGGCAGATTTTAAGCATACAGTGGCCATTCACAATTCGTGTAGTTCTATCAGAGGCTTACATGTTGCTTCTCGTTTTGAATGGCAAGAACCTTACTTTAATAAAACCGAAGATTTGCTGAAAAAAGTTAATGGCGTAGATATAAAAACCATAGACAGGCCAGAAGAGTGTTGCGGTTTTGGAGGGACTTTTTGTGTTACTGATGAAGCAGTATCTGCCAAAATGGGACAGGATAAAGTGGCTGATTATACCAGACATGAGGTTGAGTATGTAGTTTCTCCCGATATGTCCTGCCTGATGCATCAGGAGGGGATTGCCAAACGAGAAAAATCCGGACTTAAGTTTGTTCACATTGCGCAGGTTTTGAATAACGGACCTTTTTAAAAAAATCAAATGGGAAAAATAAACGTAGAAGATAATGCGCGCAAATTCATCAAGCAGGATGATGTGCACGAAGCGCAACACGATAAAAATCTTTGGAATGCCGTTATGAAACGCGGTACTGTAGCATCACGAATCCCCGAGTGGGAGGAGCTACGTAACTTGGCATCCCAAGTCAAAGAGCATACTTTAACACATCTGGATCACTACATTGAGATGTTTGTGGATAATGCTGAAAAAAATGGTATTAAAGTGCATTTTGCAAAAGATGCCGATGAACACAATGCCATTGTGTATGACATTCTGCAATCGAAGGGTGCTAAAAGAATTATCAAGAGCAAATCGATGCTGCAGGAGGAATGCGGAATGACACCATTTCTGGAAGAAAGAGGCATCGACGTCTTGGAAACCGACTTGGGAGAACGCATTCAGCAGCTTTCTCATGAGCGTCCTAGCCATATTGTGATGCCAGCCATCCAAAAAACAACCGAAGATATAGCGCAGCTTTTTGCCAAGACTATTGGTACAGATCCTAACGATGATGATCCTCATTCATTAACAGAGGCCATGCGTAATAACGCTCGGCCTAAGTTTCTTGTAGCAGATGCCGGGATGACCGGGGCAAATTTTGCGGTTGCCGAGACAGGAAGTTTTGTGGTTTGTACCAATGAAGGTAACGCAGATCTTACAGCAAGTATTCCACCACTTCATATTGCCAGTATTGGAATCGAAAAATTAGTTCCTAAGCCAGAAGATTTGGGCGTTTTTATACGACTGTTGTCAAGAAGTGCTTTGGGAACTCCCGCTACCCAGTACACATCCCATTTTTCTGGTCCGCGTGAAGGTTCGGAGATGCACATTGTACTTACCGACAATGGCAGGAGCAAGAGGCTATCTATGGATAAATTCTGGCATTCTCTCAAATGTATCCGTTGCGGTGCCTGTATGAACACCTGTCCTGTTTACAGACGTAGTGGGGGGCTGTCCTATGGTGCCACGTATTCTGGTCCAATTGGGATTATATTGGATCCTACATTTGATGAAGATACTTATTCAGAATTGCCATTCCACTCATCATTATGCGGCTCTTGCACCGAGATTTGTCCGGTACATATTAATATTGCCGATCAGATTTTAGAGTGGCGAAAAGTGATGATGGAGAAAAAGAAAACACCATTTGGGAGACGTTTGGCTTTTGCGGCGGCGGACAGGTTATTGGGCAGCTCAAAGGCATTTGAAAAAATGGAAAAGGCGACGTACAGTTTACTTAATGTTCTGCCAAAATCTTTGCTGGAAAGTAGCACGCTGGATCCATGGGTAGAAGACCGGGAACTTCCTGATATTCAAAAAGAAACTTTCAGAGATTGGTACAAAAAAAACAGGAAAGAAAATGACTAAAGAGGAATTACTGAGCAGCGTACGATCTAACCTGCAAAACCGTGAAAAAGTTGATTATCCCCATATCCCGGATTACAGGCATCCGGAGAAGGATCTTAAGGCGACCTTTGAGGAGAATGCCAGAATAGCAGCTGTTGATTTTTATGATGTTTCTTCTATAGAAGAAGCACAGGAGATTATGAATAAAAAACTCCCCGATGTAAAGGTAATATGTTCTGCTACACCAGAATGGATTGGCAATCAAGAAATTAAAGTTGATAAGCCAGCAGATCTTAATCATGTGGATTTAGGCGTTTTCCGCGCCGAGTTTGGCGTAGCGGAGATGGGAATGGTTTGGGTGACTGAAAAGTCATTGGTGACCAATTCTTTGGGCTACCTTTCCCAGCATTTGGCTGTTCTGCTGGATCCCAATGATATTACGGAGAATATGCATACAGCTTATCAAAGAGTGGAACTGCCTGCCGCGCATTATGGCTGCTTTGTTATGGGGCCATCGGCTACGGCGGACATCAGTGCAGTGTTGGTACACGGTGCGCAGGGTGCCCGTACGTTGACGCTTTTCTTTTTGAAAAAACCAAGCCTGTAAATGACCATCAACGGTAAACAATACCACAATGTACTCCTGGTATTTGCACTGGAGTCCGAAGCAGGGAACCAATTTGATAACTATAATAAAATCTTTGTAGGCATAGGGAAGGTGAAGGCGACTTATAACCTCACCAAAGCTATTTATAAAGAGAAGCCGGATTTGATAATTAACCTGGGAACGGCAGGAAGCACCGATTTTAGCCGTGGCATGGTTGTCTGTTGCAGCTGTTTTATCCAGCGGGATATGGATGTAAGAGCTTTGGGTTTTCAAAAATTTGAAACACCGTTTTCTGATGAACCTATTCTTCTGGAATATGGATTAAATATAGCAGATCTTCCAAACGGAATCTGCGGTTCCGGTGACCAATTCGAAATGGAACATATCAATCCGGAATACAATGTCATCGATATGGAAGCTTTTGCATTGGCAAAAGTTGCAGAGCAGGAAGGAATCGATTTCCTTTGTCTCAAATATATTTCGGACGGTGCAGACGGCAATGCAGCCGATGATTGGATACAAGAAGTCAAAAAAGCATCGATAGCTTTGAAAAGTGAATTAGATAATCTTTAATAACAAAACCAGCCGGACTTTGGCTGGTTTTGTTTATTTTTCCTTGAAAATTTTCTCAAAAATCTTCTTTACTTGTAAATCTCCAAAACCAAAAATTCCTAATTCTTCCTGAAATTTTTTAAAAACAGAATCAAAATCGATCAAACCATTTTCAAATTGATTTTTTATAAAATCTTTTGGTTTTATGTTGATGTAAGCGTCAATAACTTCTCTCAAAAAATGAAAACAATTTGATTGACTTTTAGATAATTGTCTCAAAGAATTGATGTCATTATTTTCATAAGCTTTCAAAAGTTTTATAGCTAATTCAATATCATTTCCATTAATTAAAACTTTGGATTTTAATGACTTTTCCAAGTCTGATTTATTTGAACCGTTAAAACCTTTCCAATCATTTTCAAAATCTTTTTTAGGGAAAACCCGATAGATTTTTAAGCCATTTCTATTTGAAAGTAAGGAAATACAAAACCACAAATTGACCTGACAGAACAAATCATCTTCAAACCAAAGATTAACTTCAGAATTCTCCGGAATATTCAGAATCTTTTCAAATTCTGTAACCGATTTTTCGTAATAACTTTCTTTGGTAACATTGTAATCTTCCGCAACAGATTGGGCTCTAATTTTCCAAAATTCTTCCAGAGAATCAGCATTCAAATTCCCGGAAACCAAAGCTTCCCGACAAACAATAATATCGCCGTGGATTGAAGTTTTCTTCAAATCTTCAGCAAGATAATCGCCATTGGTTATATGAAAGATAGGTTCCAAGTTTTATCCGTTAAAAATCTGGTTTTCCTGCTCTTGTACACGGATAAATGTTGTTCGTTTAGAAAGCTCTTTCAACTTAGATGCACCCACATAAGTACACGTTGAACGAACGCCACCCAAGATATCTTTCACGGTTTCTGTAACCGGGCCTTTGTAAGGAACTTTCACCGTTTTTCCTTCAGAAGCGCGATATTCTGCAACACCGCCGGAGTGTTTATCCATCGCGGTTTGGGAACTCATTCCGTAGAATAACCTGAACGTTTTTCCGTTTTCGGTAATCAGTTCGCCACCACTTTCGTCGTGTCCGGCAAACATGCCGCCCAACATTACGAAATCCGCACCGCCGCCAAAAGCTTTTGCCACATCGCCTGGCACTTTGCAGCCACCGTCACCGATGATTTGACCGCCCAATCCGTGCGCCGCATCAGCACATTCTATAATCGCGGAAAGTTGAGGATAACCAACGCCCGTTTTCACCCGGGTTGTACAAACTGAACCCGGCCCAATCCCGACTTTGATGATATCTGCACCAGCTAAGATTAATTCTTCCACCATTTCGCCGGTAACAACATTGCCTGCAATAATAATTTTATCAGGAAAATTCTGACGTGCTTTTTTCACAAACTCTACAAAATGTTCTGAGTAGCCATTAGCAACGTCAATACAGAGAAACTGGATTTTTGGGTTGATATCCAAGATGGTTTTGATTTTCTCTGCGTCGGCTTTTCCGGTTCCGGTACTTAATGCGATGTATTGGTAGAAATCATCGTTTTTATCTTTCAGAAAATCAGCCCATTCCTGTACCGAATAATGTTTGTGGACAGCAGTAATAATTTTGTCTTTGGACAAGGCTTCTGCCATTTCAAAAGTGCCTACCGTATCCATATTGGCGGCAATCAGCGGAACGCCGCTCCATTTTTTCTGAGTATGAAGAAAAGTAAATTCCCTTTCTATCGTCACTTCTGAGCGGGATTTGAGTGTAGACCGCTTCGGACGGAACATCACATCTTTGAACCCTAACTTGATTTCGTTTTCTATTCGCATAGATCAAAATTAGCATTATTTTTTGTTTTAAGAATGTCTATTTTTGCCATTGTGAAACATCTTGTGATTATTGGCCTCGTGATTCCCGAGCCGGCTTCTACAGCTGCGGGACACAGGATGATGCAATTGATTCGGCTTTTTTCTGAGGCTAATTACCGGATTACATTTTTGACGGCCTCTAACAATGTCGAGTTTTCCGAAAAAATCGAAACCCAGAAAATCGAGATTAATAGTGAAAGTTTTGATGAAAAAATCAAAGAACTCAATCCTGATGTTGTACTTTTTGACCGCTATGTGACCGAGGAGCAATTTGGCTGGCGCGTTTCTGAGAATTGTCCTCAAGCAATCAAAATTATTGATACAGAAGATTTGCATTTCCTGAGGGAAGCAAGACGAAAAGCTTTTATTGAGAAAAGAAAAGTCAATAATGAAGATTTGGTTAATGACATTTTCAAGCGCGAAATCGCGTCTATCCTGCGTTGTGATTTGTCACTCATTATTTCTGAATTTGAATACCAATTGCTGACAGAAACGTTCAGAATCAACCCAGATATTCTGTTTTATATTCCATTTTTGACAGAGACAATTGAAAAAAATAAAACGGATTTTAATCAGAGGCAAAATTTTGTAAGCATCGGAAATTTCCTTCACGAACCGAATTGGCAAACCGTTCTCAAACTGAAATCCATCTGGAAAAGCATCAGAAAACAACTTCCGGGTGCGGAGCTTCATATTTATGGAGCTTATGCTTCGGAAAAAGTTTTCCAATTACATAACGAGAAAGAAGGCTTTGTGGTAAAGGGTAGGGCAGAAAATGTGGAATCAATTTTTAACCAGTACAAGGTTTTGCTGGCGCCGATTCCTTTTGGTGCAGGCTTGAAAGGCAAGCTTTGGGAAAGTATGCAATTCGGGTTGCCCAATGTGACGAGTTCTATAGGTGCCGAAGCGATGCACAAGAATTTGCCGTGGAATGGCTTTATCGAAGATTCTGACGAACAATTTGTTAAAAAATCTGTAGAATTGTATCACAATCAATCGGTTTGGAACCGGTCTAACGAAAATGCTTTTGAGATTTTGAATCAAGTTTTTAATAAAAACTTGTTTGTCAATCGGTTTTGGAGTAAGATTTCGGAAATCGAGAATAATCTGGAACGTCACCGGACAGAAAATTTCCTCGGGAAAATCCTGCAGCACCATCATCTGAATTCGACCAAATATATGAGTCGCTGGATCGAGGAAAAGAATAAAAAAGTGGAGTCTAAGGGAACTCAACCTTGAAGTCAATCTCGCGGACAGAATCAAAACAGCAACAATTCTGATTCTTTCTCCGTCAGCTGATGGAAAACCGAGGAACAGAATAGGCTGTAAACAAAAAAGCGGTCAACTAAGACAGCTTTTTTGTTTAATTCAGGCTAAAAATCATAAGAATATGACAAGCCAACATTTCTTCCCGGCATCATAATTCGTTGGGTATTTTTATACAGCGTGCGGTTGAGGTACTCGGTGTAGTTTCGGTTGAGGAGGTTATTAACATCCAGGCTAAAACGACCGCCACGGAAAATTTTGTAACCCAGGTGCAAATCCAACAGTGAAAAATCAGGTGTTTCCAATTCCGAAAAATTTGGATTGATGCGCTTTTGCTTTCCTGCAAAACGGTAATTGATGCTTCCGAAAAAAGATCCTTTTTCAGCAGCCAATTTCCAACGGATATCCAAAGGGGCAATTTCCGGCAAAGGGTTTTTGTTGGTAAGATCTTCTGCATAGGTGTAAGCAGCGGCAACTTCGGAGTGAAAAATAGCATTGATATGCCATTTTATCTGGGTCTCAAAACCTGTTCTGTAAGCTTTCCCAATGTTTTGAAACTGTCTGGTTCCCGGCGAAGACATCGATAATGGTTTCAGGTCTGTTCTCACGATTGCGGAGATATAATTTTCCATCAGCGAGTAAAAAAGATTCAGCTGGACATAGAACTTGGGATGAGGTTTCCATGTATAGATCAGGTCTGCCTGATTATTGGTTTCCGGTTTCAACAGTGGATTTCCTACATATTCGTAGTTATCATTTCCCACAGGGTATTGATTGATAAAACGTTCTGTAAGGCTGGCACTTCTCTGCGCCCTGCCTATCCAAAGCGATATCTGTGAATCATGATCCAAACCTTGCTCATATCCTGCGCTGATGTTGTGATTGAGTTGTCTTGTATCCATTTTCCCATAAAGCTTTTGGAAGAGTGAGGCCTCCTCTGAGGCGCTAGCACTGTTGTAATCCATTCTGTAAGAGAATTTTAAACTAGATTTTCCAGAAGAATATTGGTATTCATTAAACCATCCCGCCTGATAAATCCCGGAATCCTGCCAGCTTGTGCCGTCGCGCTTCATTGGCATTGCCATCGCCATGGTGAGTGACGTGTTTTTTGCACTTTCGTTTTTATAATCTAGGCCGGTATAGAGTTGGTGTTTTCCGGTAACCAGCTTCAGTTCGCTTCTCATACCGTAGGTTCCAGAGGAAACATCAGAAACCATAGATCGGTTTTCGGTTCCCATAGAATGATGAACGGTTGAAGAATAAGCATTAATATTGAATTGCTTTACCAAAGAATGATGAAACTCTGAATGATGCATCCATTGGAACATCCAGGTTTTATCATAAAGCAATTTCATAGACAACGCTGGAAAATCGGTATTTCTCCCTTGGTTCGTGTTGGTTTGGAAAGTGGTATAATGGTCACGGTTCCAGCTGTAAGTGATTTTATTCCCAAAATTGTAACGTTCAAATTGAGCCGGGATGGTATTGCCGGCTCCATCTTTGTAATCCTCACCTTTTTGGTATGCCCCGGAAAACTGGACGATTATTTTTTTTGACCGGAGGTTTAGCATGGCTTCATTTCGAGAAATGTTTCCATTGCTTTCGTACGAAGTTGATAATCTGCCGTCAGCTTTTAAACTATCCGAAAATTCCGGCTTAAAACTCACAAAATTGACGCTGGCTCCCACAGAAGCACCAAACCTGAAAAAGTAAGGGCCTTTATAAATTTCCACTTTCTCAATCTGGTTCATATTGATTTGTGATGCAGGCGCGTCCATACGGCTGGGACAAGCTTGGATGGCATTTTGTGCGCCATCGGTAATGATGTTCAGTTGTTCATATTTGAAGCCGCGAAAAACCGGGTCTGTGGAGTAGTTTCCGGATTTTCTTACGCCAGAGAATTCTGGGATAGAAGTCAGAAACTTACCCGCATCATGATTGAGCCAGTCTACAGACTTCGTGTGGATTTTTTTATTTTTTGTAGAAAAATTGGCATTTAAGATAACCCGTTCTATCGGATGGTAAATTGTATCGTTCTGCGCAAGGAGCATCGCATTGGCTCCTAAAAATATAAGTTGTACAAATTTAGCTTTCATAAAATTTTAGAAAAGTAAGGTTAAGCCACGATGTTTATGTCGCAGCAATTTTGATTTCAAAAATGTTGGGATTGCTAAGCTTGAGGAGGTTTTGGGAAACAGGAAGTAAAACCTGTTTTAGGATTTTTTTGATAATCAGAAAAGGTAGGATTGGACCTCACTTCAATTAATTTTGGTATTCTGAAAGCAGAAGCAAAGTCGTTGATTAAGGAAAACTCAAAGCCTAATTTGCTTCCGTTGAGGTCAGAGCTTTGTTTCTCAGATTCTTTGGTGGACTGGCATTTTCCGTGGCAGCTCAACTCGGGTTTGTTTTTGTTGATACAGTGTGCTTCGTAAAATTGACGGTTCATCTGATAATCAAAAAAGACCAGCGATTTTTGAAAACCCGCCAGAAATACGAACACCGATAAAAAAATGATATATATCTTTTTCACCACTACAAAAATACAGGTTTCTATCATTTTAAAAAACTTGAATAATATCATGAATCACAGAAGTCCCGTTAGTAACTTGATTTCTCTGCCGGGCGATAATTTTGTACTTTAGCGCATCAAAATATGTAGCAGTGGCAAAGAAAGAAACCCCGTTAATGACGCAATACAATACCATCAAGGCCAAATATCCTGATGCATTATTGCTGTTCCGCGTGGGCGATTTCTACGAGACTTTTGGGCAGGATGCCATCAAAACATCACAAATCCTTGGCATTGTATTAACCAAAAGAGCCAATGGCGACGGGCATATTGAGTTGGCCGGATTTCCGCATCATTCTGTGGATTCTTATTTGCCAAAGTTGGTAAGAGCTGGGATGCGTGTTGCGATTTGTGACCAGCTGGAAGATCCCAAATCAGTCAAAGGTATTGTAAAACGCGGCGTAACAGAGTTAGTGACACCTGGTGTAACGTTTAACGATCAGGTTTTGTCTTCCAAGAAAAATAACTTTCTGCTGTCGCTTCACAAAGAGAAAGAAAAATACGGAATTGCACTTGTGGATGTTTCTACCGGGGAATTTCTCGTCAGTGAGGGGAATCTTGAAAAGCTGCTGCACATCGTACACACATTTGACCCAAGCGAGATTATTTACCAAAGAACTTCGGAGATCCCGAATCAGTTGAAGAATAAAAACGTTTTCAAGTTAGAAGATTGGGCATTCAGATATCCTTATGCTTATGAAAAACTGACCTCGCATTTCAAAACCCAATCTCTGAAAGGTTTTGGGATTGAGGATTTTAAACTGGGCATAACCGCTGCCGGAGCCATTTTTGCTTATCTGGTAGAAGATACGCACCACGCACTGTTGCAGCATATTACCAAGATTCAGGTGATTCCTCAGGATGATTATCTGATGATGGATAATTTTACGCTGAGAAACCTCGAAATTGTTTATTCGGCCAATCATCAAGGCAAATCTCTGCTGGATATTATCGACAAAACGGCCACGCCAATGGGTGGAAGGTTGCTAAGAAGACGTTTGATTTTGCCTTTAAAAAACATTGGCGATATCAACAGAAGGCTCAACCTGATCGAATTCCTCAACAAGGAAGATTTATTAAAATATGAAATCAAAGATTTGCTGAAAGGCATCTCGGATTTGGATAGATTAATTGGAAAATTGGCAGCGGAGAAGATTTCACCTAAAGAATTAGGTTATCTTCGACAAAGTATTATTAACATTAATGAAATCAGAAAAAATCTTCTGAAGTTCCCGGATGTTTTGGCTTGGATTGATCCTTTCATCAATCTTGAAGAATTAATAGATTTTATCAACAATCATTTGAATGACGAATTGCCAGTCAATATTAACAAAGGCAATGTCATCAGGGAAGGCATTTCGGAAGAACTCGATCATCTGAGAAATCTTCAAAGTAAAGGACGAGGTTTCTTAGACGAAATGTGCCAACGCGAAATCGAAAGAACCGGAATAACGAGTCTTAAGATTGATTTCAATGGTGTTTTCGGCTATTATATCGAGGTTCGAAATACGCATAAAGACAAAGTTCCAGAAGATTGGATCCGTAAACAAACTTTGGTTAATGCAGAACGTTATATTACCGAGGAACTGAAAGAATATGAAAATCAAATCCTCGGCGCTGAAGAAAAAATAGGGAAATTAGAATTTGAACTTTATAGAAATGTTTGTGAAAATGTCCTGATTTATATTGACCAATTGCAGGAAAACTCAAAATTAATTGGAGAATTGGATTGTGCAGTAGGACTGTCTGACCTTTCGGTTGAAGACAGTTATACCAAGCCAATCCTGAACGAAACTTTTGCTATTGATATCAAAGAAGGACGCCACCCCATTATCGAAAAATCGCTTCCGCTTGGCGAATCTTATATCCCTAATGATGTTTTTCTGGACAAGGATTCCCAACAGATCATTATGGTTACGGGACCCAATATGGCGGGTAAATCAGCGATTCTGAGACAAACTGCAATCATTGCTTTATTGGCCCAGATAGGGAGTTTTGTTCCTGCCAAACACGCTGAGATTGGAACATTGGACAAAATTTTCACGAGAGTTGGTGCCACTGATAATTTATCAGCCGGCGAATCGACTTTTATGGTGGAAATGAATGAAGCCGCGAATATCCTTAATAATATATCCGACAGAAGTTTGATTTTGCTTGACGAAATTGGACGCGGAACTTCCACTTACGACGGTGTTTCCATCGCTTGGGCCATTGCGGAATATCTTCATCAACATCCAACGCAGCCCAAAACCTTGTTTGCAACGCATTATCACGAATTGAACGAGATGTCCGTTAATTTCGAGAGAATCAAGAATTTCCACGTTTCAATCCAAGAAGCTAAAGGCAATATTATTTTCTTGAGGAAACTGATTGCAGGAGGCAGTGAACACAGTTTTGGTATTCACGTAGCAAAATTGGCCGGGATGCCTTCAAAAGTTGTGAATCGGGCAAACGATATCCTTAAAACTTTGGAGTCCAGCCGATCAACACAAGATTCTGGCGAGAAAATAAAACGGGTGACCGAGGAAAATCTTCAATTATCATTTTTTCAATTGGACGATCCTGTTTTGGAAAATATCCGCGAAGAACTCACGAAAATTGACATCAATACTTTGACGCCAATTGAAGCTTTGATGAAACTGAATGCCATCAAAAAAATGATTGGGAAATAATTCTATTTTGAGATCGTATCCCCAATATTTTTGTGGGAATTGGCCGCTGCTGAATCTATCCCGTCATTCCTGATACTGTCTGCACTTCGGCTTTTTTTGTCTTTATCAATTTTCCCTTTGTCTGGGATACAGCTGAAAACCAGTGATGATACCAAGCCTATAAATAGTAACTTTTTCATAATATTAAGATTTGATTTTAAAAACCGTTTCAAAAATCAAACCGAAAATAAATATGCTGGTTTTTAATACTTTCCCTAAGTTTGTTTAAACATAAATCCATTCTTTGAAAAACGTCATAAAGTTCAATCTCAAAAACCTGATGGTTGCGATCCTCCTATTTTTGATAGAGGTTCTCATCGCTACCAAGCTCAAAAACATCTTTTTTATCAGGGCTTATTTTGGCGATGTTCTGGTGGTGATGCTGATTTATTATTTTATCCGGGCTTTTATAAAAACAAATCCGATAAAGCTAATTACCGGAATTTTTATTTTCTCCTGTGCTATAGAAGGCTTGCAGTATTTGAATTTTGCAGAACGCTTGGGGTTTCAAAATAATCCCGTCATGATGACCGTTCTTGGCAATTCTTTCAGCTGGCTGGATATTGCCTGTTATGCCGCAGGTTGTATGATTCTTATGTTTATCAGTGGGTTAGATCGGGATAAAAACCACGGCAGCCGCAGCAATAAGTCCAATTAAAACCGACCCAAGAACATTCGCTTTTTTAATGTCTCTCACATCGGATCTTTCGATTTCAAGCTTTTCACCAGTTTTGGATTCGCCGTAGATTTTTGTAGAATCTACTTTCAGAACCTTTATTTTGTGTACTTTGGCATCATTGGTCTGGATGGTGTAGGTTTTATAAAGTACCAGCGTATTATCGTATAGTGGTTTGTTGGGAGCCATCACAGTAGTTTTGCAGGACACAAAAAGAAACAACATCACAAGTGGCAATAATCGGAGAAGATTCTTAGGATATTTCATTATGATCAAAAATTAAAGTTCAAATTTAGTCTAAATATTTAATTATAGTGAATTAAGATGCTGGGAAATCAGCCACGCCTCGCTCCAGCAAGCCTGGAAGTTAAAACCTCCCGTAACCGCGTCTATATCAAGAACTTCGCCAGCAATAAAAAAGTGGGGTAAAATCTTTGAAGACATATTTTTAAAATTAATTTCTTTCAGGTCTACACCGCCAGCCGTTACAAACTCATCTTTAAAAGTTGATTTGCCGCTCACCAACAGTTTTTTTCGGCAAAGATTGTCCAAAATTTGGTTCAGTTCTTTCCCGGAAAGGTTTGCAATCTGTTTTTCGGGATTGATTTGACAAACTTCAAGAATCTTGTTCCAGAAACGGTTGGTTACCTCAAATATCTTTGATTGGCCAATGGATCTTTTAGGATTTTGATTTTTAAAATGTTTCAGTGCTTCTTCAGCATCAGAAATAGGCATCGAGATAAAATTGACTTCAATCTCAAAGTTGTATTTCATTTTGGCGAGGTTTCTCGCTTCCCAAGCTGAAAGTTTGAGGACAGCAGGCCCCGAAAGTCCCCAATGCGTAATAAGCAGTGGCCCAGACTCTTCGGATTTTAACGAAGGAATTCTGACTTCTGCATTTTCAAAACTTGTTCCCGGCAAATCTTTCAACAAATCATCTTTTATATTAAAGGTAAAAAGAGAAGGGACTGGTTCCACAATTTTGTGGCCAAGTTGTTGGATAAGTTTTAAAGATTTTGGAGAACTTCCCGTGCTGTATAGGATAAAGTCAGCTTTGTAACTATCTGATTTTGTTTTAATAAAGTAAGAATTGTTTTCTGAGATAATTTCCAGAACGTTAGCCTGTGTCTTGATTTCGAAACCTTTTCTTCGGACTTCATCCAGCAAAATATTAATAATGCTTTGGGAAGAATCTGTTTCCGGGAAAATCCGGTTATCTTTCTCGATTTTTAACGGCACCTTTCTGGTCTCGAACCAATCCATAGTATCACCGGGCTGAAATTTTGTAAAGACACTCAGCAGTTCACGGTTTCCACGGGGATAAAAATTAACCAAATCTCTCGGGTCGAAGCAAGCGTGTGTTACATTACAGCGGCCGCCGCCAGAAATTTTCACTTTCTGCAATACGTCAGAATTTTGTTCCAGGATAGTGACATCGTACTTAGTCTCGTCTAGGTTGGCAGCGGTAAAAAAGCCTGCCGCGCCTCCGCCAATGATAATAACTTTTTTTTTCATTTCTATTCGATGCACAAAATTACATTTTTAATATCCACCCCAAATGGTTAATTTTGAAGAATATTAAAATCAAAACAATGTCTGTATATTACCATAAATTTGAAGTCCGCTGGAGTGATATTGATGCCAACCGCCATCTTGGGAACTCTACCTACGTGGATTATTGCTCACAAACCCGAATGGCTTTTCTTAATAAAAACAAGATTGGCTTAACACAGCTTAACCGTTGGGGCGTGGGGCCGGTGATGTTGCACGAGCGTTATTCTTTCTTCAAGGAAATCTATGCAGATCAAACTGTTTTTGTTGGTTTGGAAGTTTCGGCATTGTCCGAAGACGGTTCTATTTACCAGTTTATCCACAAGTTTTATTTGCCGGATGGTACACATTGTGCCACTGCAGAAGCCACGGGAGTCTGGATAGATATGATGTTGAGAAAAACGACCACGCCGCCTGAAGATATTATGGAGGTAATGAACGCCTTCCGATCAGAAAATGTGCAGACTATCTCAAAGGAATATCTAAGGACGTTGCCATTCCGTCCAGAAAATGTAGATCAATCTCTTTTCGAAGAAGTGAAATAAGTAAGAATTTTATCATTAAGTAAATTAGAATGTTAGAAGATAAATCGCAAGAATTAACACCCATTTCCAAACTTGGAGAATTTGGATTGATCAAACACCTTACGGAGCATTTCCCGGTTGTTCAGACCTCTACAAAATTGTCTATTGGAGATGATGCTGCTGTGATTGATCCAGAAAATCAAAAAGTAGTGGTTTCTACAGATATGTTGGCAGAAGGTATTCATTTCAATCTGGGCTATGTGCCGCTGAAGCATTTGGGTTACAAAGCCGTGGTGGTGAACCTGAGCGATATTGCCGCTATGAATGCAACGCCAACACAGGTTCTGGTTTCCGTTGCTGTTTCCAACCGTTTCCCTGTAGAAGCGCTGGAAGAGATTTATGCCGGGATTGCATTGGCTTGCGCCCGATACAAAGTAGACTTAATTGGCGGAGATACAACAAGTTCCAATGCTGGTTTAGTCATTAGTGTTACTGCGGTAGGATTGGGAGATGAAGCCAAAATCGTTAAAAGAAGCGGGGCGAAAGCCAATGACCTTTTAGTAGTCACAGGCGATTTGGGAGGTGCTTATTTGGGTTTGCAAATCCTTGAAAGAGAACATTCGGTTTATCTGGCTAATCCTAATATGCAACCGGAGATGGAAGGCTATGATTATATCCTAGAAAAGCAACTGAAACCAGAGGCGAGAACCGATATTAAACAAAAACTGGAAGAGTTGGGCATTGTTCCCACATCGATGATTGATGTGTCCGATGGTTTGGCATCCGAGGTTCTGCATCTTTCTGATCAGTCCAAAGTAGGCTTCCATATCTATGAAGAAAAAATCCCGATGGATGAAACATCGATTTCCACAGCTGATGAACTGAACCTTAATCCTGCAATGGCCGCCCTTAACGGAGGCGAGGATTACGAATTGTTATTGACAATTTCACCTTCGGATTTTGATAAAATAAAGAATCATCCAGACTTCACGGTTATTGGTCATGCCACAGATGAATCGCAAGGCAACTTTTTGGTCGCTAGGGGATCCAATCAATTAGTGCCATTAACGGCACAGGGTTGGGATGCATTTCTCAACAAATAATAATATTTGGAATAAAACTTGTAAAAACCATTTGATATAAACATTTAAGCGATGAAAATCTTAAAAATTTCAGCACTTTTGGTAGCAGGACTTGGTGTTACTGCCTGTGTTACCAATCCTATTACTGGGCGTTCATCCATCCAGTTTGCTAATAACTCTGATATTGCAACTGCAGCAGCTTCGGAATATAGGACTACCTTGTCAAAAGCAAAAGTAATAACAGGCACTGCAGATGCCAACAGGATTAAAACAGTGGGAGCAAGAATCAAGAATGCAGCTTACGCCTATTATAAGAGTATAGGTAGGGAGTCTGCATTGGCAGGCTATAGCTGGGAATTTAATCTCATTCAGGATAATCAACTTAATGCTTGGTGTATGCCGGGCGGTAAAGTAGCATTTTACACAGGAATTATGCCGATTTGTAAAGATGACAACGGCGTTGCTGTAGTCATGGGACATGAGGTTTCGCACGCTTTGGCAGGCCATGGAAATGAACGCATCTCGCAAGCGATGATGGCACAATATGGCGGATCCCTTTTGGGCGGCAGCACTAATAGTTCTCAGCTAATGAACGTTGTTAAGCAATTATATCCTTACGGCGCTCAAGTTGGCCTATTGGCTTATGGCAGAAAGCAGGAGTCGGAGGCCGATGAAATGGGACTTTACCTGATGGCAATGGCTGGTTATGACCCAAGGAATGCAACTGCTTTTTGGCAAAGAATGGAAAATGCCTCTTCGGGTAACAGAGTGCCAGAATTTTTATCCACTCACCCTAATCCCGAAAATAGGATTGCAGACCTTAATGCTGATATGCCAAAAGCATTGCAATATTACAAGGCTGCTGGAGGTAAGTAGAAAACTTTAAAAATAATAAACACGATGAAAAGTTTAATTGTAATTGGATTGATATTGCTTGGTCTTGGAGCACTCCTTTGCTACCTTAATGATATGGCTATTGATCTAAGAGTCATTTATGGTGCATTAAGTGGCATTGGGATTGGCCTTATTATTGGTGGTCTCGTCGGCTATGTTAGCAAAGGAAATGCAGTAAAAGAAGCCAAAATAAGACAAGATTATAAACAGTTACAGAAAGAAAAAGCCGAGTTGGAGAAACAGAAAGTTATTAATGATTCTAATAACGAGAATCTCTACTCCTAGAGGTTTTTAATAAATTGTCCCGGCGTTATCTTAGTATACTTTTTGAAAATCTTATTAAAATAAGTGATATTATTAAAACCTGTAGCATAGCAACTTTCTGCTATGCTTTTTTCTTGGGACAGTAGTATGCACGCTTTATCAATCCTATATCTGTTAACAAATTCTACAAAAGTGAGGGAAGTGGCTTTTTTAAAGAAATTGCAGAAGGCCGGCTTGGTAAGGTTCGCCAATTCTGCAGCCTGCATTATGTCGATGTCGCTTTGATAGCCATTCTCTACATAGGTAAAGACAGCCTCCAGCCTGGTACGATTTCTGGATACAATGGTGTAGGGCATAACCTCGGTATTCATCAGCTCAAAATCATCAGTTTTTGACAAATCATGAAGAATCTCTAGGAGCAAAAGGAATCTTCTGTAACCTTCTGCCTGGCTCATATTCTCAAGTTTTGGGATGATTTCTGTTTTTACTTTTGAAGAGAACAAAACGCCATAACGGGAGATCTCTAGCAATTTTTTGATGGATTGGGCTTCGGGTTCATTCTCCGGTAGGGCAAGAATCTCTTCTTTGAACTGAACAACAATTTCCTCATGTGGATCTGTGGCATTAAGCCCAAAACCCGAATGTGGGATGTTTGATCCTATTAATGCCAATGCACCATCTTCAAAATGGCTTTTATGATAGCCCACATGCCGTGTGCCCTTGCCATTTTTTACGCAAACAATTTCCACCTCAGAATGGTAATGGTACTGCCAGTTCAGTTCAGAAATAGGCACATCCTTGATATGCAGCACTTTGAAAGAACTGTTATCGTCTGGCTGGATATGTTCAAGTATAACTTTCATTCCTGTTAATATCAATTCAAAACAAAAATAAATAATTTAGATTAATATCGTTATATTTTTCATTTATTAAGTTAAATAATCTCTGAAACAGAGCCAGTACATTTGTAATACAGAAATGCTATTCTCACGAAGGACATTTTTGTAAATTTTTAAGGTCTATATATAAAGAATGCCGGAAAATATTTTCCAGCATTCTTTTTTTGATGTTTTAATAACTTAGTTAAAGTTGTAGCCAATCCCCAGAATAAACATTCCCGGGCGGTTATCATATCTGATTTCTTCACCAGAAACATTATTGATAAATTTCCTTGTATCCTTGGAAAAAGCACCTTCATAACGTGCATTCACTACAAAGTTAGAAAGCGTAGCCTGTGCACCAAACTGATAACCAACGGTAAATTCTTTGGTTGCATTCTCTTTGAAATTAGAAAATGTATTGTTGGTAGTAAGGTTGTATGACGCTACAGGACCTGCGAAAGCTGCTAACTTACCCAAAAGAAAGTTATGACCTACCATAACAGGAACATCAATTCGGTTGCTTTTTGCTTCCACCGTCACGTCACCTTGTGTTAAGGTAGTGGCAGTTGCTTCATTTTTGATAGAAGTATAGTAAATCTCCGGCATTACAAACCATCCACCTACCGGCGCACCAATTTTGAAGGCAAGCCCGGCATTGAATCCTGTGTTAGCTTTTTCTCCTTTCAAAGTATTGGTGAAGTTCTCCCAACTCGCAGAAGAGGTATTGAAAAGCGCGTTGGCTCTCAATCCTACAGTCACTTGCGAATAAGCCATCATTCCTAGGAATAAAGCCAGTGTACTAATTAATTTCTTACTCATTTTCATTGTTTTCGGGTTTATTGTGTGTTAAACTTGTCTGATCATTTTCCAGCATAAACTCTCGTAATTGTTTAAAGAGTTCTGATGAATAAACGAAATCTAATAGGTTTTTATTTTTTGCGGTAGCTAATATGTCTTTATTACCTTCCCATTCTTTAACGCCCAGCCTTAGATAAAGAATCTTTTCTCCGATGGTCATTACAGAGTTCATATCGTGCGTATTGATAATAGTGGTGGTATTGTACTCTTTGGTGATTTCCATCAACAGATCATCAATTACGTTGGATGTATAGGGATCCAGCCCAGAGTTGGGCTCATCGCAGAAGAGGTATTTGGGATTATTGACAATTGCTCTTGCAATGGCTACCCTTTTTTGCATCCCTCCCGATATTTCCGAAGGGAATTTTTTATTGGCATTTTGCAGGTTAACCCTGCCTATAACTTCCAAAACTTTTCGTTTTTTTTCACGAAATGTGAGATTGGTAAACATGTCCAGCGGAAAACTGATGTTCTCCTCAACAGTCATGGAGTCAAACAGAGCACTTCCCTGAAAGACGGTTCCAATCTCGGAACGCAGGGATTGTTTATCTTCTCGGGACATCGTCATGATATCTCTGCCATCAAATGAAATACCACCGCTGGATGGTTCATAAACATTGAGAAGGCATTTCAGGAATACCGTTTTCCCGGAACCACTTTGCCCAATAATAAGGTTAACCTTACCGGTTTCAAATGTTGTGGAGATACCCTTAAGAACCTCAACGTTATCAAAACTTTTCCTTAAATCTTTTACCTCTATCATTAGCTAAGTAACATTTGAGTTAATAATAAATCTACGATAATCACTGCAATCATTGTCCATACAACGGCCTGTGTACTGGCTCTTCCCACTTCTAATGACCCTCCTTTTACATTATACCCAAAATAGGCGGGGATTGTTGCTATTAAAAATGCAAAAACTGCAGTTTTAAGAAAAGCATACCATATAAAATAAGATGGCATATACATCTGGATTCCAGTGATATAATCTGCTTTTGTCCAGTTTCCAGTTGCAACACCTGCAATATAGCCACCCCAAATCCCAACTACGATACTGATAGCAATTAGAAGAGGGTTAAATATAACGCTGGCAACAATTTTTGGTAATATTAAAAAATTGGGCGAATTAACCCCCATGATATCAAGTGCGTCAATCTGCTCCGTCACCCTCATTGTACCAATACTGGACGCAATGTAAGACCCCACTTTTCCAGCAAGGATGACCGAAATAATGGTTGGCGAAAACTCTAATATCAACACCACCTTTGTCGCATAGCCTATAAAGCTATTAGGGATAGGGAAGGAGGATGCACTAAAGTTATTGTACATCTGTATAGCAACAACAGCGCCCACAAAAAATGAGGTAAAAAGAACCAACCCAAAGGAATTGACTCCTAAATCATAAAACTCTCTTACCAGTAGCTTGAGATAAACGTTTCTTTTTTGCGGTTTGTTGAGAACCTTGCCCAAAAGCAAAAAATACTCGCCAATGGCTGTAAATAGTTTCTTTAACATTCGGCTAAATTACTTCTTTTAACTCGTAGTGCATTATTAAATTAATTCAATTTTAAGTCTATTCATTTTTCTA
>NZ_JBWEYV010000022.1:0-54276 GCF_056329745.1 Epilithonimonas sp.
ATTATTAACAAAAAACTCTACTTTTGAGTGTGCCTAAGATGGGTGAGATTACACCCTAATCAAAAATATGAAAAATAAAAAAGGTGAAATTTTTGATGCTTTTATTATACTGGATGATTATAAAATAGCAAGGTTTAAATTTCCCTAAAAAGCAAAAATAATAATTGGTTTCATATGAATTACAAATTTTTCTTATGTTAAACGCAATTACTCATTACATTTTTGTTCTTAACCTACTTACACCTTGAGAATTTACAGTTTTTGCTATTAACAAATATTACTTTTCATTAATACTGATTGCTTTAGCTTTGGTGGATGACAGTTGTAAGGCGAAGTTTACATTTTTTGCAAAAAGATTTATGAATTTTGCTTGTAATATATACATTTGCAACATAAAATCAGACTTTGAATAAAATCTTAATCATAGACGACGAAGAAAAAATCAGGACTTTACTTTCCCGGATTATTGGTTTGGAAGGATTTGAGGTTTTTCAGGCCTCGGATTTGAAAAATGCCGCAAAAAAACTGGAAGTTGATGATATCGATGTAGTCATCAGTGATGTGAAGCTTCCGGACGGCAGCGGTGTTGCGTTTTTAAAAACCGTAAAAGAAAAGTATCCCGCCTCTGAAGTGATTCTCCTCACGGCTTTTGGGAATATCCCCGATGGCGTTCAGGCGATTAAAAACGGAGCGTTTGATTACATCACTAAAGGCGATGATAACAACAAAATCATTCCGCTGGTTTACAAAGCCATCGAAAAGGTAGCGCTGAATAAACGCGTCTTACAGCTCGAGAAACAACTGGGCGACAGGCAGTCCTTCGGCAATATTATCGGAAAATCGATGCTTATAAAGTCAGCCATTGATTCAGCCGGGAAAGTAGCTGGCACAGACGCAACCGTTCTATTGACCGGCGAAACAGGAACCGGAAAAGAAGTTTTTGCACAGGCCATTCACAACGCAAGCCATCGCAGCAAGCAAAACTTTGTTGCCATCAATTGTTCTGCATTCAGTAAGGAGTTGCTGGAAAATGAACTGTTTGGTCACAAAGCCGGTGCTTTTACCGGTGCGCTGAAAGATTCTAAAGGGATTTTCGAAGAAGCCAATAACGGAACTGTTTTTCTGGACGAGATAGGAGAGATGCCAATGGACTTGCAGGCCAAATTACTCCGTGTTCTGGAATCTGGCGAATTCCTAAAAGTGGGCGACAGCAAGCCCACAAAGGTCAATGTAAGGATAATTGCCGCTACAAACCGTGATTTGCAAAATGAAATCGACAAAGGGAACTTCCGGGAAGATTTGTATTACAGGATTAATATTTTCAGTATCATCCTGCCTTCTTTGCGGGAAAGGTCTGGTGATATTGAGGAGCTTGCTGCTTTCTTTTTGAGGAAATTTAGCCAGAAAATAGGCAAAAAAATAACCTCCATTTCCAATAACTATAAGGAAGCCTTGAAAAAACATTCATGGAAGGGTAACATTAGAGAGCTCAGAAACGTGATTGAGAGAAGCGTTATCCTGGAAGAAAGCCCGGAATTGTCGTTTGAAAGCTTACCTTTTGATTTGCAGCAGATTTCGGCCGCTCAGGAACCAGCAGACAAAACCCTATCGGCATTTTCTATGGCAAGTGCAGAAAAACTCCACATTCAGAAAATCCTGAATTATACCAAAGGCAACAAAGCAGAAACCGCCCGGTTATTAGAAATCGGGATTGCCACGCTTTACCGCAAGGTAGAAGAATACAAATTATCATAAAAATCTTATCATATTGATAACGAGCCTATCATTTTGATAGGCTTTTTTGTGTCCGAAAATCCCGGAAATAATTTTATCAGTTTGATTGATAGTTGTTTATATCTTTTCAATTCTCATCGGAATACATCTTGGCATTAGTGATTCAAAACCAATATAAAAATGAATCACACAGAAGCCATACAGGAAATCATCAAAGTAGCGCCCGAGGCTGAAACAGATTTTAAAGAAACGTACAAGACCAAAAACTCTTTTATGGTCATCAATGTCTTTACAAAACAAATCCAGAAACTCATTAGGAAAAAGGAAGAGAAGCTTCTTGTCAAAAGTTTGAAAAAGATGAATGAACTCTATCAAAAAGGAGATGCAGCCCTCAAAAATGCCATAGAATCTGTCTTTGTCTATTCTTTGGACAGCCTGACGTTCGGCTGCGATAATGCTTACAAAAATTTAATCTTCAAAAAAATACCCACCAAACTTCATCAGGCTTACCTGTATCAGGTTTATAAATCCGGAATTTAAAATGAAAAGAAGAATCTTCAAACAAGACTGGGAAGAATTAGAAACTACCCGTCACAGACATAATCTCGTCATCGTAACCGTGAATGTTGCTGTGATTTTAGGTGTCTTCGTAGCAGCAGCAATTATTCAGTTCACATAAAAAATAAAAAAATGACCACAGTATTACTCCTCACAGGAGCGGCCTTGTTCGCCCTCTTTTTTCTAACGGTAAAATATTTTGAAAAGATATGATAGCATTATTCATCATCGCCATCGCCGTATTTGCTTATATGTGCTATGTGCTCGTAAAACCGGAAAAATTCTAGAATAGCAACACCAGTTTTTATGGCAGCTTTTCCGTCCTCCGTTCCCGCTTTTTTTTATGTCATTGCGAAAGAAGGGAAGTCCATCCACTAGAACATTTCTACTATCGCAATAACAGAAAAAGAGCTCAACTCAGGCCGGGCTGCGAGCAATTCGACGTTCCGGTTA
The DNA here is from genome assembly GCF_056329745.1 of Epilithonimonas sp. Classification (NCBI taxonomy): domain Bacteria; kingdom Pseudomonadati; phylum Bacteroidota; class Flavobacteriia; order Flavobacteriales; family Weeksellaceae; genus Epilithonimonas; species Epilithonimonas sp. The sequence continues at coordinate 2,746 of NZ_JBWEYV010000022.1, forward strand.
TCAAGAATTAAACAAAACAATATTCAAAAAAAAAATGAACTCAGAAATTTTAGGAATTATACTAATGTTTGCCCTCGTTGTAGCCCTTGCCATCCCATTGGGAAGATACATCGGGAAAATATTCAGTAATGAGAAAACCTGGCTGGACAAACTATGGAATCCGGTAGATACATTATTTTATAAACTTTCAGGCATCAATCCCGAAAAAGAAATGACCTGGAAACAGCATCTGATTGCATTGCTCACTATCAATCTGGTTTGGTTTCTGGCAGCAATGTTTGTTTTGACCAATATGGGCTGGCTCCCGATGAATCCCGACCATAATCCTTCGATGGGTGGCGATTTGGCATTCAATACAGCAGTCAGTTTTGTCACCAATACGAATCTCCAGCATTATTCCGGAGAGACAGGGATGTCCTATCTTGGGCAATTGATATTGATGTTGTGGCAGTTTATCAGTGCCGGCTGCGGAATGTCAGTTGCGGCAGTCGTTTTTATGGCGATGAAAGAAAGAACTACCGAAAAATTAGGAAATTTTTATTTCTTTTTTGTCCGAAGCTGCACCAGGATTCTGCTCCCGATTTCAGTTTTGGTCGCATCTTTATTAGCATTTAACGGAGTTCCGATGACGTTTGAAGGGAAAGATGCTGTCACCAATCTCCAAGGCGACAAAATAGAAGTCAGCCGTGGACCCGTTGCCGCATTTGTAGCCATTAAACATTTGGGAACTAACGGTGGTGGATTTTTCGGTCCCAACTCGGCGCATCCGCTGGAAAATCCGAATTATTTTACCAATATCGTTGAGATGGTCACCCAGATGCTGATTCCGTTAGCAATGATTTTTGCGATGGGCTATATTGTCAAGAGACGAAAACTGGCCTGGACGATTTTTGGCGTGATGACCATCGGCTTTCTGATTCTCACGGTTCCTACAATCATATCTGAAGTCAACGGCAATCCTGCGATTTCAAAAATGGGAATTGCCCAGACAATGGGAAATATGGAAGGGAAAGAAGTCCGTTTTGGTTCAGCAGCATCGGCGTACTGGAGCATTGCGACAACCGTTATCTCTACAGGAAGCGTCAATGCGATGCACGATAGCTTTATGCCGCTCAGCGGAATGAATCAGTTGCTTGGGATGATGGTGAACTGTTTCTATGGCGGCGCAGGCGTAGGCTTTCTCAATTTCTATGTTTTCATCATTCTGGCGGTTTTCATCAGCGGACTGATGGTAGGTAGAACCCCCGAGTTTCTGGGCAAGAAAATAGAAGCCCGGGAAATGAAAATCGCAATGATTATCGCCCTTCTCCATCCTTTATTGATTTTGGCAGGAACAGCAATAGCTAGCTACACTTACGCCCATAATCCCGAAGCTTATGCAGGCTGGCTCAATAATCCGGGCTACCACGGCTTCAGCGAAATGTTGTATGAGTTTACATCATCCAGTGCCAATAACGGAAGCGGTTTCGAAGGTTTGGGAGACAATACCCCGTTCTGGAATATTGCATGCGGAATCGTAATGCTGATGGCACGATACCTTCCCATCATCGGTCCTGTGGCAATTGCCGGAAGCCTGGCTGCTAAAAAATACATCCCGGAAAGTGCCGGAACACTGAAAACCGATACTTCAACCTTTGGATTGATGGTGTTTGCAGTTATCGCATTGGTGGCGGCCTTATCATTCTTCCCGGCGTTGGCATTGGGTCCGATTGCAGAATATTTTTCACTTAAATAATAAAATTTGAAATGAAAGGAAATAACAATAATTTGTTTCAGGCAGATTTGATTAACGAAGCATTGAAACAATCTTTTATAAAACTGCATCCTGCCAAGATGTTCCGCAACCCGGTAATGTTTATGGTGTGGGTGGGAACTTTGGTAATGGCAGGCGTCTGCATCTGGATTGCATCAGGAGAGCAGAATCAGGGCAGCTTAACCTATAATATCATTGTAACGGCAGTGCTGTTTATCACATTACTGTTTGCCAATTTTGCAGAAGGGATTGCAGAGGCCAGAGGCAAGGCACAGGCAGATTCTCTCAGAAAAACAAGAGAAGAAACCCCTGCGAAATGGATAAAACCAGTTGGAGAGATTTTTAATGATGAAATCACAATAGTTCCGTCTTCTCAACTGAAAAAAGGCGATGTCTTTCTTTGCGAATCCGGCGATATTATTCCTTCAGACGGAGAAATAATAGAAGGTCTTGCCACGATTGACGAAAGTGCCATTACCGGCGAAAGTGCACCGGTCATCCGGGAAGCAGGAGGCGATAAAAGCAGTGTTACAGGAGGAACCAAAGTGCTTTCTGATATGATAAAGGTAAAAGTGACCACAGAGCCGGGAGAAAGTTTTCTGGATAAGATGATTGCTTTGGTAGAAGGTGCTTCCAGACAAAAAACACCCAACGAAATCGCTTTGACGATTCTTTTGGCAGGTTTCACACTCGTTTTTATCATCGTTACAGTAACGCTCAAACCTTTCGGGGATTATGCACATACACCAATTACGATTGCGGCCTTCATTTCATTATTTGTTTGTCTGATTCCGACTACGATTGGCGGATTGTTATCAGCCATCGGGATTGCCGGGATGGACAGAGCACTGAGAGCCAACGTGATTACAAAAAGCGGAAAAGCAGTAGAAACTGCCGGCGATGTGGATGTTCTTTTACTGGACAAAACAGGAACAATCACCATCGGAAATAGAAAAGCAACCCATTTTCATCTGGCAGATGGGATTGATGAAAAACATTTTACAAAAGCAGTAGTACTAAGCTCGATGGCGGATGAAACGCCGGAAGGTAAATCAATCCTGGAGCTGGCAGGTGTCAATCCTTTGAGTTATGAGGTCAATAATCCTAAATTCATCAGTTTTACGGCAGAAACCAGAAGTTCCGGGGTCAATTTTGATAATATCAGAATCAGAAAAGGCGCATCCGATGCTATTAAAAATATAGTTGAAAAAGCAGGCAATCCTTTCCCTGCAGAAATGGCAGAAGCGGTAAGAATCATTTCCAGCAACGGCGGAACCCCTTTGGTAGTTTCCGAAAACGAAAAAGTACTGGGAGTGGTAGAGCTGCAGGACATCATCAAACCGGGAATACAGGAGCGTTTTGAACGTTTGAGAAAAATGGGAATCAAAACGGTAATGGTAACAGGAGATAATCCTCTGACTGCAAAATATATCGCAGAAAAAGCAGGCGTGGACGATTTCATTGCGGAAGCAAAACCCGAAGATAAGATGAATTACATCAAAAAAGAACAGGCCGAAGGCCGATTGGTCGCAATGATGGGAGACGGAACCAATGATGCGCCGGCTCTTGCACAAGCCGATGTAGGTGTGGCAATGAACAGCGGAACACAGGCCGCCAAAGAAGCAGGAAATATGGTGGATTTGGATAACGACCCCACCAAACTGATTGAAGTGGTGGAAATCGGGAAGCAATTGCTGATGACCAGAGGAACGTTGACCACTTTCAGTGTTGCGAATGACGTAGCAAAATATTTCGCCATTGTTCCGGCTTTATTCATCGCTTCAATTCCGGCTTTGCAGGGGCTTAATGTTATGAACCTTCATTCTCCGGAAACGGCCATCCTGTCGGCAGTTATTTTCAATGCGATTATTATCCCGATGCTGATTCCTTTGGCTCTGAAAGGCGTAGCTTATAAACCCATCGGTGCCAGCGCATTATTGAGAAGAAATCTCCTGATTTATGGTTTGGGAGGCGTGTTGATTCCCTTCATCGGTATCAAGATTATCGACCTGATTGTATCACTATTTATTTAAAATTTAAAAGAAATGAAACAGAATATTCTTCCTGCAATACGACTGACTTTGGTTTGCTTATTGGTTTTTTCAGGATTTTACACATTAATGATTTTCGGTGTCGCCCGGTTTTCTGCTAACAACGGAAAAGGTGAAATACTCAACTTCAACAACAAAACATACTATACGAATGTAGGTCAGAAGTTTGACCAGGACCGCTATTTCTGGTCACGCCCTTCCACTGTAGATTACAACGCAGCAGGAGCGGGCGGAAGCAACAAAGGCCCTTCCAATCCCGATTATCTGAAAACCGTCAAAGAAAGAATCGACCAATTCATCAAGCATAATCCGGGAGTGCAACTATCAGAAATCCCGTCTGACCTGGTGACCGCCAGCGGCAGCGGACTGGACCCCAATATTTCCGTTCAGTCGGCTGATGTCCAGGCAAGAAGAATTGCAAAAATCAGGAATATCAATGAAAATGAAATTCAGGAATTGATAAGCTCTAACACAGAAAAACCGCTTTTGGGATTATTCGGGACAGAAAAAATCAATGTTCTGAAACTCAATGTTGCTTTGGACGGTTTAAAACAATAAAAAATTATAATTTAGAAATGAAAAATTCTACTTTTAAAATCTTAGCAGTGTATTTATTAGCATCTGCTTCTGCATTGGCACAAAAAACTACAGATTCTATCAAAGTTAATTCGATAAAAAAAGATTCCGTCATCGAGCCCTCGAAAATTCCATTTGATGGCTACGATTTATCTTGGGTAAACGGGCAGAACAGGCAAACAGATTTTCCTCTGACCCTGAAAGACAAAGACGGAGAAACTATCCTAACCGGTGTTGCTTATGTAGATACTTACTACAATTATAATTTCAACAGGCCGAAGGATAATACCCAGACCATCTCCTCTGCCATAGGAAGAACCAATGAGTTCAACATCAATATGGCAAGTGTGGGACTGGAAACGAACTATAAGAATGTAATTGGTCGCCTTTGGCTTCAGTTTGGCCAGATGGGATCTATTGTTCAGGATTTGGATGGAACCGTCAATCACGGAAAAAATACGAATACCAGCAATTTAAAATATATCCGGGAAGCGGCGGGAGGCTACCATTTCAACTTGATGCACGGCCTGAATGTAGAAGCCGGTATTTTTATGAGCTACATCGGACTGGAAAGTTATGTCCTGAATGAAAACTGGAACTACCAGAGAAGTTTGGTCTGTGATTTTACGCCGTTCTATTTTCAGGGTGCAAGAATCCAGGCTTATCCTTCAAAAAAATTTAAAACAGAAGTCTGGGTTATGAACGGCTGGCAAAGCTACAACTCCTGGAACACAGGGCTGTCTATCGGAAACTCCAACTATTACCGTCCTAATGAAAATATACAATTGGTTGCCAATTTTTATCTCAACGGAAAAGATACAAGAAATAATCCGGGCGTAAGAAGATTTCATCACGATAATAGTATTGTGGCAAGATATTACAACAGAAAAAATAGCAAAGGTCTTTCACAGGCCGCTTTCAGCCTGAATACCCATTACGGGTTCCAGTCAGGGCCAGGTGTTAGAGCTAAGGATAACTATATGGCAGGAACATCTTTGGCTAACAGATTATGGTTCTATGAAAATAAACTGGCATTAACACTTCGTGGAGATGTGGTTACTAATCCCGGAGCTTATCTTGCATTTTCACCTTCACCAGTTACGAACAATGATTTTAATGATGCTTTGGCGGCGGGTAAAAATCTGAAAATGTTTCAGGGAACGGCGACAGTAGATTATATGCCTAACCAATTTTGTACCTTTAGGCTGGAATATGGTTTCAGAAAAAGTAATCTTCCTTATTTTGCAGGCAGTGGGGGAACTACCAGTCCGGACGGATGGGCAGATACACCCATCAATAACTGGAGACCTGATCTTAGAAAATCGGATAGCAGATTGACATTAGCTGTCATTTTCAGACTCTAAAAAAATGATTTTTATTAATAATTAATATCATAAAATTATTCCTGATGCGGAGATTCTGTGTCAGGATAATTGTTTCTACTGATTAAATGCCAAATCCAATGAAGCCATCACATACAGCAGAAGATTTTCTTAACCTCATAAAAAAATCAAGGCGGGGAAAATTCAAAATCTACATCGGGATGAGCGCTGGTGTAGGAAAAACCTATCGTATGCTTCAGGAAGCGCATTCGCTTTTGTCCAACGGGATTGATGTAAAAATCGGCTACATCGAGACGCATCATAGAAAGGAAACGCATGCTCTGCTGGACGGACTTCCCATAATCCCCAGAAGAACCCTGTTCTATAAAGGAAAGGAGTTGGACGAGCTGGATGTGCAGGCGGTCATCAGCCTCCACCCGGAAGTGGTCATCGTAGATGAGCTGGCACATACGAATATCGCAGGGAGTAAAAATGAAAAACGCTGGCAGGATGTGATGGAAATCCTGGAATCCGGTATCAATGTCATCAGCGCAGTTAATATTCAGCATATTGAAAGCCTGAATGAAGATGTAAAATCGATTACGGCCATTGAAGTAAGAGAAAGAATCCCCGATAGTGTTTTGGCTCAGGCCGATGAGGTGGTGAATATCGACCTCACCGCAGAGGAGCTGATTGACCGTCTAAAAGCTGGCAAAATCTATGGCCAGTCCAAAATCAATTTGGCACTCAGCCATTTCTTCAAAAGTGAAAATATTCTTCAGCTTCGGGAACTGGCTCTGAAAGAAGTGGCCTCTCAGGTACAAAGAAAAGTAGAGTCGGAGGTTTCGCCCATCAAAAATTTTCGCAAAGAAAAGATTCTCGCCTGTATCAGTTCCAATGAGAAAACGGCAAAAAACGTAATTCGAAAAGCCTCCAGGCTGGCCAATTATTACAACAGCCAATGGTTTCTTCTGTATGTGCAGATTCCGAGAGAAAGCGCCGACAAAATTGCGCTCGATAAGCAGCGGCATCTCATTAATAATTTTAAATTAGCAACGGAATTGGGAGCGGAGGTTATCAAGGTAGAAGGTTCCAATGTGACCCATACGATTATGGAACAGTGCGAAGAACGGAAAATCACAACGGTCTGTATCGGGAAACCCCACCTTAACCTTTGGAAAATAATTGTGGCTACAGATACTTTCAACTCCTTGCTCAACAAATTGTCAAAAGAAAATATAGATTTAATTATTCTTTCCTGATGAAAATTAAAACAAAACTTAATATAGGCGTTGGTCTGCTATTTATAATGATAATCGTATTGTCCGTTTTAAGCGGATGGTATATCAACCAACTGAAAAAAGATACCAGCAATATCCTGAAAGCCAATTACAACACGCTGCAATATTCACGCAATATGCTTCTGGCGCTGGAAGAAATCAATACAGACCCACTGGCATTTAACGTATTCGAAAAACATCTGGAAAAACAGCAGAAAAATGTGACCGAGCCGGGAGAGAAGGTGGCTACCGACAATATTGCCGTTCATTTTCGTTCATTAAAAAAAGATTCGGAGAATGTGGCGCAGCAGTCATCTATCAGAAAAGATATTGCCGAACTGATGCAGCTCAATATGAGTGCCATTGAACATAAAAGTAGTATCGCCGATTCTACTGCCAAAACTGCGATAATGACCATTTCTGCCACCGGAATGATGTGTTTTATCATTGCATTCATCCTATTGGTGAACCTGCCTTCCAATATTGCGAACCCAGTTAAAAGTTTAACCGAAAGTATTAGGCAGATTGCCAACCAAAATTACAAGGAACGGGTTCATTTTGAAAGCAGGAGCGAGTTTGGCGAGCTGGCAAAATCCTTTAACACGATGGCGGAGAAACTTCAGGAATATTCCGAAAGCAGGCTCGATAAAATCATCAGAGGCAAAAAGCGCATCGAAACATTGATAGACAATATGCACGACCCCGTTATCGGTATTGATGAAAACAAAAAAGTTCTTTTCGTGAATGACGAAGCACTGAAAATCACCGGGCTGAAGAAAGAGCATCTGGTCGGGAAATTGATTCAGGATGTTGCCGTGAGCAATGATTTAATCCGGGATTTGATTAAAGAACTGATATTTCCGGGAGATAAAAATCCGGGTAAAGAACCGATGAAAATTTATGCCGATGGCAAAGAAAGTTATTTTGAAAAAGAAATAGTAGACATCAATATTATCCCAACCGGAGAGCAGGAAAGCCGCTTCATCGGGCAGGTAATTATGTTGAAGAATATTACGCCTTTCAAAGAGCTGGATTTGGCCAAGACCAATTTCCTGGGAACCGTTTCGCACGAGTTCAAAACACCAATTTCTTCCATCCAGATGGGATTGCAGCTACTTGAAAATGAGCAGATTGGAACTATGAATGACGAGCAGAAAAATCTCGTCAGCGGAATCAGGGAAGACTCTAACCGGCTGTTGAACATCACCAAAGAATTACTGAATATCACGCAGGTAGAAAGCGGTTTTATCCAGCTGAACAGTAAACCGTCTACAATAAATGAAATGATTGATTATGCGGTCAATGCCAACAAATCTGCTGCAGAGCAAAAGCATATATATTTTAAAATCACTATAGAAAACGGGCTTACAGAAGTACTTGCCGATGAAGAAAAAACCTCGTGGGTGCTGAATAATCTCCTGTCCAATGCGGTGCGCTATTCTTACGACCATTCTGAAATCGATATCAATGTCAGAAAAGAGAACGATAAAGTAAGGTTCTCTGTAAAAGATTATGGCCGCGGAATAGAAGGTCAGTATCTGGATAAAATTTTTGAAAAATACTTCAAAATTCCCGGTACCAAACAAGAAGGAACAGGTTTGGGCTTGAATATCAGTAAACAATTAATTGAAGCGCAAGGTGGTGAAATTACTGTTAAAAGTGAATTGGGCGCAGGAAGTGTTTTTATATTTAATTTAAAAAAAACGATAACTTGTTAACTCGATTTAAATGAAAAAACAAACCGCATTTTCCCAACATTAGAAACTATCAACAAATCTTTAAAAACTCTTATTGTATTTTCAACACTATTGGAAGGCGAATTCATCCTTTGCTTACTATAGCTGTTAATTTTTTAAATTTGCTTTTCAATTGAAATAACCTTCTAAGTCTACCCTGAAAAGCATTAATGTTTTTCACTTTCACCTTTCATTTGTAAAAACGTGGCAAGCCCTTTTTCTATTAATTTAAAATCAGATTTTTGAGTTGTTCATTAAGGACTAATTTTTACATCCATTTTTAGCCATACTTATTTTCAATTACAATAAGCTAAATATGTCAGAACTAAAGCAATTAAAGCGGGTAGACCTTGCATAAAAAAGATTTTTTTAGAAGCAGAAATCGCTCCATAAATCCCTGCTACAACAATACACCCTAAGAAAAACATTCTTACGTTGAAAGCCCACTCTGGTGCATCAATCAAAAAGGACCAAACAATTCCTGCTACTAAGAACCCGTTATAAAGGCCTTGATTTGCAGCCAATCCTTTGGTTGGTTTGAATAATTCTGTGGGCAAAGATTTTCCAAAAACTTTTTTACCTGCTGTTTCCCAAGCAAACATTTCCATCCATAAAATATAAATGTGCTCTACTGCTGAGAAAACAGTAAATATAATTGCTAAAGTTGACAACATCGTTAATCGTTTGTTACGTTAAGGGTTACTTCGATATTACCTCTTGTTGCATTAGAATAAGGACATACTTGATGTGCTTTTTCTACCAACGATTGTGCTTCTTCCAAAGTTACACCATTCACATTCACATTTAAAACTACAGCAAGGCCAAAACCTCCTTCACCATTAGAACCAATGCTCACTTCTGCTTTTACTGTAGTCACCGTAGCCGCAGATTTTACTTTACCGATTACCAAATTCAAGGCGCTATCAAAACAGGCGGCGTAGCCACCCGCAAATAACTGTTCTGGATTGGTATAATCGTCATTCGCTCCACCTAATGCTTTTGGAGAACGAACATCTAAATTCAAAATGCCATTATCTGATTCGACATGACCATTTCTTCCACCTTTTGCTGTAACCACAGCGGTATACAATGCTTTCATATTATATTGTTGTTTATTATTTTTAATAAGTTATAAGTAATCGCTCTTAGTCTTCACCAGTTTTAATAAATTGGATCCAAAGCGATTTCAAATTATTTATTTTTTTCTATTTTATTTAAAACTTTAGATACTGAATTTTTTAAATCTTTCAAATCCTGAATATCTATATCCAGTTTATTGATTAATTGTTTTGGAATGTCGCAAGCGGCATTTTGCATCACTTTCCCTTCTTCCGAAAGAAAAATTTGAACCACACGCTCATCTTCTATTTTTCGTTGACGCTTCAAAATACCCTTTGCTTCCAGACGCTTCAATAAAGGCGTAAGCGTACCACTATCCAAAAAGAGTTTTTCTCCGATTTGGTTAACTGTGGCTCCATCATTTTCCCATAACACCATCAACACCAGATATTGAGGGTAAGTAATACCCAAGTCTTGCAAAAGAGGACGGTACATCCCAATTATTTCTTTTGAAAGTGCATAAAGCGGAAAGCAGATTTGATTTTTAAGCAACAAAGATTCGGAAGATTCCATCATTAATTATTTGTGAATTATAAATTCATCCATTGGAATTCTCACTTTTTTCATTGAAGCCATCCAATCTTTTGCCTCATCTCTATAGCCCAAATAAAGAAGAGAGACACTCTTTAATCCTAATTCTTTAAGATTCAAAACCTCATCTACCACTTCATTACTAAAACCTTCGGCTGGTGTACTATCCACTTTTATTTCTGCAGCTTGCGCCATTGCTAATCCTAAAGCAATGTAAGTTTGACGGGCAGTATGAGCAAAATGCTGCTCTGGAGTTTGTGCCCTAAAAATTGATTTTAATTTATCGGTATAACTTCCGAAACGACCTCTCGGCAAATCTCGTTCGTCTGTTGTAAAATCATAAACTTCGTCTATTTTTTCGTCAGAATAAGAATCCCAAGCTGCAAAAACCAAAATGTGAGAACAATCTCTCATTACTTCTGGATTTAATGCTCCAACAACTAATTTTTCTTTAAAATCTTGGTTTTCTACAACAATCACACGAAAAGGCTGTAGACCTGATGATGTAGGCGCTAAACGCGCTGCTTCAAGAATTAGATTTAAATCTTTTTCAGATACTTTTCTTTCGGAATTATATGCTTTTACAGCATGTCTCCATTTCAAATCTTCTAATAATGACATTTTTTTATTTATTTGAATTTTATTTTGTAAACCAAGCCCAAAGTAAATATTTGGATTGTTGCAATAATCTATTGAATCTTTTTTTCATGTGTATTCATACCAAAGAAAGCTGTTAAAATTTTAGCAAGTGTACATTTTTGCTCTTTATCGTCTAAAAGCAGTCACAGCTACATACCAGAACATTATGCAATTTCTGCATCTCCGAAATATTTTACCACCTTATCTATAGCAACTGGCAAACTATCAGGCATGACATCTTTAAAACATTTTTTCATTTTCTTGTTAAAGAGTATTTTTCCAGCTTGAATTAAAAAGATTACAAAACCAACTATTTAAACATCTTCTGCTTTTATTTTCCTATCACAATACTTAATGATTGAAAAACTGTCTATTTGTTTGACTCTGCAAATTTAGCATAAAATTATATTGCACGCAATTTAATTTTTAAAAATTTATATTGGCTAATTAGAGTAAATTCTTTCAATATATAATTTTGTCATTTTGATCTCAAAGCATATATATTTTAACGAGATATCTGATTAGGGAATGGCATCAATAGTGCTTGTATCTCTTAAAAAAGTATTGTGGAACGTTTGACTAAAAAAGTATTTATCAAAAATTTATTGTGGTAAAAATTCAAATTTACTTCAACAAAAAATGCCCATAATAATTTGGAATTTCACTTTCAAAAATAGCTTTAGCTACTTTTTTTATGGGATACTTAATCTTAATGATTTCGGCATCGATTCTATCGTCAGAAATTGTTACAATAGCATACGAAGCCCTTCTATCTTTCTCTTTAGTTCTCCCAACCGATCCACAATTTATTAATGTTACGCCATTTGTTTTTTGTATGTAAGATAAATGCGTATGTCCCATTATTACGACATCAATTCCTTTCAAAGACAATTCTTTAATAAAATCTTCTTTTGGATCAGATTCGTGAATGTATTCATCATTGCTTTTTAAGCTAGCATGCACCAATAGTATTTTTTTAATCTTTTTACCAATTTTAAATCCAAGTTCAATATTATGGGGAAGTTTGCTCATCCATTCTTTGTTTTTTTTGGATATAGTTGCTTTGCTATGCTCAATGGCAAGAATTCGCATAGCTCGCTCTTCCCCAGATTGGTGAGATAAAGATAAGATGGGGAGGTCTAATGAGACACGCTCATCATGATTACCCTGTAAACATGGTATTTTTAAATTTCTAATTCTTGTTACCACCTCATTGTTCCAAGGTGCAAAATCTATTAAGTCACCAAGACAGTAAGTTTGATCAATTTTTTTTGTACTAATATCCTTCAATACTTCGTCAAGAGCTAAAATATTGCCGTGGATGTCACTTATAATTGCTAAACGAATGGTCATTAAAATAAGGCAAAGGTTAGAATTCTTTTAAATTTACTATCTGATCATTTTTATATTTACGTCATTTTCTGCGGCTAAAAAGATTAAAATTTACAATGACAGTTTAATATTAACAATTTTTAGATTATATTTTTTACCATCCAAATATTGCAAGAAGTATGTCCGGATTTTCCCAAAGCATTTTCAATTCTTCTAAAGCCTGCGCTTTCATAGAGTGATATCGCATTTTCAAATTGAGGTAAATTTTCGAGATAGAGATATGAAAAAGTTAGCGCTATTGCAGAATTTAATGCCGCAATCAACTTTTTCAATACTCTTTCCTCTGGCATCTGGTGACAGGTAAAACTTTATAATTCTGCATAGCCCGTCGGAAATCCGTCAGTTGGATATATTCCGCAACATCCAAAAAATTGACCATTTTCTTCTGCAACCCATAGTACGGACTGCGGGTTTTCAAACAAATCGAAAAGATTATCTGTGGTAGGATCAAAAAAGGCAGTCCCAATTAATGGAGCATTATATTCCTTAAATATTTTTCTTGTAAGCTCTGCCAAAAATTTATTATCATATTTTTCTATATTTCTTAATATCATAATTTTATAATTTTTTATTAATCAATCATAAAAAACTAAAAAGTCTGCTGTTTTAGCACGTTTCTGCAAATTATACTATTTGCCAAACAATGTTTAGAATTGTTACTACTAATTAGCATTAAAATAAATATTTTTTTTTATTAAATAGTATATAAGATGATATAATTTACTACAATTTATCAATTAAATCATCATAATTTCAAAAAAATTATTATTGGTTTTTCTTCTTAAATATTATAATACTAGAGCAAAAATGACTAGAAGAAAACTACATTTAGAGAATTTATATTCTTCAATTCATTTCCGTATCTTGCGACATAAATCCTTAATGATGTCAAAGTTATGAATGAATTATCGGTCTTGAATATTCAACTTTTTCAATCTAAAAATGACAATACTGACTTTTATTTCAGTTCACTGAAAGATCATCTGAGAACCAGTCACAAATATATTGAAAAAGCACATCGACATAACTTCTATGTCACCGTGTTTTTTACTGAAGGGACGGGGATTCATGAAATTGATTTTACCAAATATGAAGTGAATGCGGGATGCCTTTTTTTTCTTTCTCCTGGACAAATGCATAGCTGGATACTTTCAGATGATATTGACGGATACATATTTTTTCATTCACAGTCTTTTTATGAACAACATTACATTTCTGAAAAACTTAAAACTTTCCCCTTTTTTAGTTCTATCCAGTTCACCAGAAAACTAAGCTTAAACTGTGAACAGCAGGACATAATCCTTTCTTATTTTTTACAGTTAAATATGGAAAACTCAACAAGCAATCTTTATAAAAGCGGTTTTATTTGTTCTGTAATTTTTCTAATATATGTCACATCGTTGAGGTTCTATGCTGGCAAGGTTAGTCTTATCAACAACCTAAAAAAGTCAGCATATGTCACACATTTTCAATTCTTTGAAGAGCTTGTTGATCTTCATTTTCGGAATAAAAAATCAGTACAGCAATATGCCGAAATGATGCAAATTTCTTCAAAGCATCTTAACAGAATTACCCAGACAGTTGTGGATAAAACTGCTTCCGAAATAATTCTAGATAGAGTAATTTTGGAGGCGAAAAGAATGCTGATTTACTTAGATGAGAGCCTTTCAGATATTGCATTTATTTTAGGTTATGAGGAATATTCTTATTTTGTTAGAATTTTTAAAAAAAGTTCTGGATTAACGCCAACACAATTCATCAAACATTATAAATAATAATTGTAAAAATCTAATTAAAACTGATATGTGAACGGACCTTCAAAGTAAGTGTCGTACGAATCTAATAGATCTCCATTTTCATCATAAACACCAATTTCTATGTTTTGCTTGTTAAGTTTCATGGCCTCTTCCGGAAAATTTATCCTAATATGTCCCTGCAAAATTTGATTTCTTTTAAGTATAATTTGATCTGAGTATCCCCCAAAAGAAATTTCTCCGTTATGGGGGGTAATAACTTTTATAGTAATTTTTTTTGATTCATTTGATTTATTAATGAAAGTATAATCATAAGCATTGGATATTATACCATTTTGTACAAGATAAGTGCTTCCAGGAGATTTAATAAATTTTGCCTCCATTGTTCCACGATTACTAAGTAGGAAAAATAGAAAGCCTGTCAATAATGTAAGAAAAACTGCCGTCACCCTCATTCTTGTTGTAAACTGAAACTTTGTTTGGGACTCAATTTCCGACTGGGTTGCATATCTTACTAAACCTGTTGGAAGTCCCACTTTATCCATTATTTCATCACAGGCGTCGATACAGGCAGTACAATTGATACACTCAAGTTGCTGCCCATTTCTTATATCGATTCCCGTGGGACATACAACAATGCATTGTTGGCAGTCAATACAGTCGCCTTTACCCGCTGAAGCTCTATTTTCACCGTTTCGCCATTTTGCCCTACCTTCACCTCTTTTAAAGTCGTAGTAGACGTTAATGGTTTGTTTGTCAATCAAAACCCCCTGTAGTCTTCCGTATGGGCAAACAAGCGTGCAAACTTGCTCCCTAAACCATGCAAAAACGAAATAGAAAGCTGCTGTAAAACCCGCCATACTAACAAAATATCCTAGTTTCTTAATAGGGCCTAATTTTATGATATGCCATGTTTCTTTATAGCCCACGATGTACATAAACATAACGTGGGTAATGATCAATGATACCACAGCAAAAACAAGATATTTCAATCCTCTTTTCTTTATTTTTTCTGCATCCCATTTTTGACGATCTAATTTTATCTGTTTATTTCGATCACCTTCAATTAAGTATTCAATCTTTCGAAATACCATTTCCATGAAAACAGTTTGAGGACAAATCCACCCACAAAAAATCCTTCCAAATACAACTGTGAACAACATAATAAATATTAGAGAGCATACTGCTCCCAATGCCAAAATGAAAAAATCCTGAGGATAAAAAGGATTACCTAAAATAAAGAACTGTCTGTCGATTATATTAATAAGTAGTATAGGATTGTCATTAATGTTGAGGAAAGGAATTATGAAAAAAATTACAAGCATTAAATAATTAACATAATTTCGATAATTAGTGTACTTACCTCTTGGTTTTCTTGGGAAAACCCATTTTCTTTTTCCTGCTTCATCCATCGTATTCACAGAATCCCTAAATGCTTCCCCTTCTTTGCCAGGAGTTAATAAATGATTTGATTGATCGCTCATGATAGTTCTATTAATTCTTTTAGATTAAAAAGAATTGTTTCTGCAAAATTCTAAAACCTTGCTATAAGAGAATAATATAATTTACTTATAAAATTGTACAATTAAGACATTCAAGGTGGCGTCAAAGCATAATGGCTTTAAAATTTATATTTGTAAAAATATCTTTGCTAAAAATCATAGACTATGGCCAATCATTTATTTCATAATATGATTATTTATTAGGCAAAATTTCCAGTTAAAGTTAAGCATAAACCCTAAATTTTAATTTATGAAACGAGAGAGAAAAATCTACGATCCTGCTTTTAAAACCAAAGCTGTCCAATTGAGTAATGAAAGAGCTAATATCTCAGAATGGCCAGAGAATTGGGCATCAAACAACGTTATGGTAGTCCAAGGATTACTTTTGAACTCAATGCTTTGGTTACAAAATATCTCGGATCACGGTTGCAAAATATATGAAGGAGCTGGGTTTGAAGAGCAAGTTGAGCAGAAAATTTAAAGTCACTACCAACTCAAAACACAATTACTTGATTGTAGAGAATGTATTAGAAAGGAATTTTTTAGTAACAGAACCATCAAAGGTTTGGCTCTCAGACATCACCTACATTCGAACCAAAGAAGGATTTTTGTATCTCACTACAATTATCGATCTGTACGACCGAAAGATCATTGTTTGGAGTTTGAGTAATGGAATGAGCACTGAGGAAACAAGTTTTGCAGCGTGGAAAATGGCAGTAAGAAACAGAAAATCTAGTAATGGATTAATTTTTCACAGCGACAGAGGTTTACAATATGCGAATAAGAAATTTGCTAAAACAGTTGAATCTTATGCCGTTATCCGAAGTATGAGTCGTAGAGGAAACTGCTGGGATAATGCGGTATCGGAGAGTTTTTTCAAATCTTTAAAAACGGAATTGATCTACGGAAACAAACTCATCACCAAAGAAAAAATTGAACTTGAGATCTTTGAATACATCGAAATCTGGTACAACAAAAAAAGACGACATAGCACCCTGAATTACATAACAATCCAGGAATTAAACAATCGAAGCAAAATCTATCAAAATGTAGCTTAACTTATACTGCACTTTTTATTTGCATATCCAATTCTACATCAAGGTCAAGAGAGAGTAGGAAGATTGACGAATAGGTTATGGATTCAAATTAAAGACTTCAGACGAGCAGATAGAAGTCTATAGAAAAGGGGAAACAATAACAGATTTCTGAAACGTAAAAAAAATGGATTTCCTATTTTACATTGTTAAAGTCATTTTTCACTACAATCCTCGCCTATTTAGTTTCTAGTATTTTCAATAGTTTTGGGTTAAGGTATAATTTTTCTTTTCCAACTTTCACGGATTGAAGAATACTATTTTTCTCTAACGCCATTAAATAGTTCCCCACAGTTTTTGCGTTTCCTAGATTTTCATCGATTAAGTTTTGACGTTTGGTATACGGTAGCCTAAACAATAATTCCACCAAGTCTTTTGAGTACATTTTTGGGAGTTTAGTTTTTATTTCGGTCGTCATTTCATCTATTGCCGTTGTTATTTGATATAATCGTTCTAATCCTTTTAAAGCGGTTTGTTCAATCATATCCAACATATACAAAATGTAATCTTCCCAATTTTCGTTTTCGGTAACGCCTCGTAGTTTGGTGTAATAATCCGCTTTATTTTGGATGATATATTCACTCAAATAGATAGCTGGTACTTCTAAAAGTCCTGAAAGTTTTAAATAGAGAAGGAGCAAAATTCTTCCCGTTCTTCCGTTTCCGTCTGCAAATGGATGGATAGCTTCAAATTGATAGTGCAATAAAGCCATTTTGATCAAAGGGTCAATTTCGTTTTCTTCATTAATAAATCGCTCTAAATTGGCTAATTTTTCTCTAATGATAGTTTCTCCGCTTGGTGGTGTGTAAATAATTTCTCCTTGATTATTACTCAATGTTGTTCCTGGAGTAACTCTTATAGATGCGTTATTTTCTTTAATACATTGTACAATTTTTATGCAGAGATTTGTTGTAATGAAAGGTTTTGTTTTTAGTTCTTCCAAACCCAACCAAAGTGCTTCTTTATAACTCAAAACTTCTTTAGTTGATGAATTTTCTATTTTTCTATCGGCAACAAAAGACTTATAAAGTTCATCATTGGTTGTAATTATATTTTCGACTTCGGAGCTTGCTTTTGCTTCTTGTAAATATATTGTATCTAAAAATAGGGTTGGGTTAGGCAAGTTTAAAAGCGTTCCGTTAAGTTGAGCCAAAGCTCGACCAGCAGCAATGGTTTTACGTAAAATGTTTTTGGTCTCTATATCCGTTTGAGGAGGTAATAAAGGCAAATCATTAAATGGAAGTTTGCTGTCAAATTTTGTCATTGTATCGAGTGTAAATCTTACTGCTATTCTGTTTACGAGTGTAAAAATAATAAAAAATTACTCTTGTTTTGCTTTTCAGTGTAAAAATTAATCTTGTTGGTGTTTTAATATGTGCTCGGCTGCTCCTGTATCAAAGCGAATGCGAGTTTGCTGGTAATGCTCACGGATGGGATGCGGAGTTTTGAGCGTTCGGGACAATTGTGCAGTTATGCTGGTTTAACGCCTGTTATTCGGGAATCGGGTAGGAGTGTACGTTCCCGTCCAAGGATCAGCAAGATGGGTAATGGATTGCTGAGAAAACATTTGTTTATGTGTGCGTTCAATGCGATTGAGTATAATTCGGTTTGTAAATCGTTATACGAGCGTATCACAGGGAAAGGCAAGAGTGGAAAAGTAGCGATCATCGCAGTTTGCAATAAGCTGCTCAAGCAATCGTTCGGAATCCTGAAATCTGGGAAACCGTATTGTGAAAATTTTTCGCTAATTTCTGCATAGAAAATTTGGTTTTTACCATAGTTCTATGTTAGCTGTAGTCTCTATAATATATTATTTCAAAGTCCATTCCACAAAAGAATTCATTACTTCTTCCCAATGTGGTTTTTCGTGATTTGGATTTCCGTTTTCATCTATTTCAAAGAAATTATGTTCTAAATTCAAATATCTTTTATAAGTCAAATTAGTTTTATGCTCTCTTATAAAGTACAAAGGAACTAAATCGCATAAATCACTAGCAATATCATTGGTTGCATAAGCTAAATAAATTGGTTTATTTATTTTTAACCAATCATCAAGTAATGGTTCCGAAAAGGATTTCCAAGTATGTAAATTTGGATTTTCTTTTATTTTTTCTGGTGTATTTGCATCTTTATAAAATTGATATTGCTTTTCTATCCCTTCATCTGCTTCTTTCCAAGTAATTTCTCTTTGTTCGGCTTCTTTTCTATATTCTCTTATATCTTGGTCTATTCTACCAAAAGGATTTGCACCAAATAAACCTACTTTGGTTACTTTTTTATAGTTTAATGCAATTTTGGTTGCTACTTTTGAGCCTTGAGAATGTCCCGCAATAATGAGTTTTGAATTATCAATCCAAGGTTGCTTCTTTAAATATTTTAAAACTTTTATAGCTCTGTCTACATAATTTTCTAAATAATCAGCTTTATTGAATTCTTCAGTTACAGAATTTTTGTCTTTAGAGTTTCCAAAATACCAATATTGTTCATTTATTTCATTTTCGTTTGCAATAACTGGAGTTTTAGGCATTGAAATAATTACTAAATGATAATTTTTAATAATTTCTGGTACATCAAAATTTGTTATTCCACCACCAATCATCCAAATTCCATCTTTAGAATTTACATAAAGTGGATATGGAAGCGAACCTTGACACCAAAGAAAAATTGGTTTTTTAGTATCTAGTTTTACATCATAAATTATAAAATCTATTTTTTCATTTTTTCCATCAATTTGGAAATATGTGGATTCGTTATTAATAATACTTTTTTTCTGTGCAGAAATAATCGATATATTAATAAAGATTAGAAAAAAAATCAATTTTACTTTAATTCTATTTAAGGTCATATTTTTTTTGAGATTACAGCTAACACCCAATTATCGGTAATTACTTTGTAGATGCTTGTAAATGAAGGGGTTTAGCTTACTTTATTTTTAGAAGTACAACATAAGTACAACTTTTGAGAACCTTTTTACTTTACAAGTATTTACCGTATAAAAATAGTTAATTACTGGCATTGAAACGCTATACATTTTTGTTTTTTATCCCTATTTCTTCTACCAATTGCAGATTTAATTCAAACACTTTTGTGTTTTCGGTGCGTTAGCACCGTATTACACTGCATTACAACACCTTGTGTATTGTCGATAAAAACGAAGAGAGTGAACTTTGTAAAAGCTGCAGCAAAGTATTTATTAACTCTTTAATTTTTAGTAAAATGGCAAGACAAAAAGGACTTATGAAGTATGTCGGAACGATTGGCGATGTACGACACTTCAAGATAAAAGGTCAAAAAGGATTTTTCGCCGGAATGGTTGGCGGTCCCACCGCTGAACAAATTAAAACTGCTCCCGAATTTGAGCGTACCCGTGAGAATATGAACGAATTTGGCGGATGTGCCAGAGCTGGCAAATCGGTTAGAACCGCTCTTTCTTCGCTGATGTCCAAAATGGCGGATAGTAAGGTTACAGGACGTTTAACTTCAGTAATGAAGAAAATCAACTTAGAGGATGGAACGGAAGCCAGAGGCTACCGTAAAGTCGAAATTTCAACTCAAAGAACTTATCTGTTAGGTTTTGAGTTCAACAAAGGAATTTCTCTGAGTACGGTATTCAATGCTCCGTATGATGTGGAACACACCGCAGGTCGTGAAAGTGCCGATTTTATCGTTGCACCGTTCAATCCTGTGGATCTGATTGCTTCGCCAATTGGAGCTACGCATTTTCGTTTGGTTAATGCATTAGCGGTTGTTTCCGATTTTGTTTATAATGCAACTACAGGAACATACGATCCTGATGACATTGTAAACAACGAATTGAATATCGTTGAATATTCGGCTTATATTCCCTTGAATGCAGATTATGCAGGCGGAACATTGACAGCTACACTTCCCGGAACTCCAACACTTGGTGCGAACGTAACGGTTATTCAATGCATCGGTATTGAATTCTTTCAGGAAGTTAACGGCACTTATTACACGCTTAACTCCGGTAACAGTTTACGCATAGAAGATGCCTTTTAAGTAAACCAATCAAAGCCTTCTATCCAGAGGGCTTTTTGTTTAACCCTTAAAATCAAATATGATGCGTACAAAAATCATAAGAGTTGCCGAAGGCAAGCAAAGTACATTGAGCCAGTTGTACATTGATGATATCTTTCAATGCTACTTACTGGAAGATAAAATCCGAGATGTGAAAATACCAAAGCAAACTGCGATTCCAAAGGGAAACTACACATTAAGACTCAACACTTGGGGCGGAATGAATGCTGAGTATCGGCAGAAATTCCCAAAGCTTCACAAAGGAATGATTGAGATTAACGGATTGCCAAATTTCAGTTTTGTGTATATCCATATCGGAAACTTTTACCGACAAACAGCAGGCTGTCCGCTCTGTGGTTTCGGTTTTGAAATGGTCAATGGCGATTACCAGGTATTACGAAGTAAAGATGCTTATCAGATGATCTATCCAAAGCTTTTAGCATTAGCCCAGGATGAACAGAATGGCATCAGTATCGAAAATAATTTTCAATTTTAAAATTCAAGACAATGAAAAAAGATAGTTTAAATTTTGTGGAGCGTGTGAAAGCTCCAACTCCGAAATGGTTTAAAATTATTCGGAATGTGGGAATTACATTAACAGCCGTAGGCGGTGCAATTTTGGCGTCTCCGGTGGCTTTACCTGCAACGATTGTAATGGTAGCAGGTTATGTATTACTAGGTGGAACGGTGGCGACTGCGATTGCTCAAACGGCTATGAGTTCCGAAGATAAAGAAAAAGAAATTCCTGAGTAATAAGATTTGATTTTCTGAATGTTTAAATCCTGTCCAAATGGACAGGATTTTTCATTGCATTACTTTTATAAATTTGGAAGTTCTTTTAATCAAAATCTGTTTACTGTGTAAAGTATTTTGTTATAAAGTCTAAAATGGAAATTCCGTTTTCCGAATCCCAAATAGACGAACCTATGTTAAATCGAACGTTAGTATCTTCTATATTTACAGATACTCCATCTAGTCCTTCTATTAGCTGATTTTTTTGATTTTCTAATGTATTGTAATTTCTCATGACTTTCAAAAGCTTATATCCTATTTTATCAACAACTTTTGCATTATTTCTTACATATTCTAAATTGATAACTGAGCCATCTAAAGGAACAACAACTAAAGCATACTGTTCTTTTTTTTCAGTAGCTCTTTCTGCTTGTAAAGAAGTCATAGCTGCATAATTTTTACCGGTAGCTTTTAGTTCGATCAGCCAATCGTTTATATTAAAAAGTTCTTCTTGATTATTATCATTAACTAAATCAGAAGAATCTTCTGTCAGTAAATAATCACTCCCAAAAGGTTTTCTTTTAATATTAATACTAACTCCTTTACTCTGTAAATCAAGGATGAACTCTTTAAAACACTTTTCAACAAGGGCTCCTATTTCTTGATTTCGATTAATCAATCTTCTATTTTCCAGCCTCTTTTGGTATTCATTTTGAATCATAGGATCACTAAAGATTTCTTGAGCTAGCTCTGGTTTAATACCGCTTGTAATCATGGTAGTAAGTGCTTTATCCCAACTTATTTTAATCTCCTCTGTTTTCAAAGTATTTCTTATAAGATCAGATACCCCAACTTTAATTTTAGATAAAAATGCAATTTGCTTTTCTCCACGAATGGTCTTTATTAATTCGTCATTTCCTTTAATAAGTTCTGAAAGATTCTTTGATGAAGGAATTTCTTTCACAAATTTATTAGGAACTTCTGATTCAATATCTTTTACATTAACCCATTGAATATTTTTTGCTCTTTTTAACCAAAGTGTTTTATCAAAATTGATAGATTGACCACTTGTTGTAACTGCCTCTACACCGATACTCATAAATTGGTCTTTCAATGCTGCCTCATTAAGTAAAAAATCAAATATTTTTAAGCTAGATGTGGTTGTTGAATTTCTATCATAAATATGTCCTTCTGATGTTGTTAAATAAGCAAAATCACTATATTCTAATTCAATATCTTCAATCAATTTGCCATCATCATCCCTCAAATCATTTAGGTCTTTGCTATTTTGAATTAATAATTCGAGGGTTTTAGAATCCAATTTTTCCTTTCTTTTTACTAAGGGAGAATAATGAATAAATCCCCAATCTCTAAGCTTTTCAAAATCTTTCGCATCCAATTTCGTCGTATATAAAGGATGCATACAATCTTTGTCTCGTACTATTTCTGAATATTTTGGAAACTCTTGATTAAAAAAACTTTTAGGGGGTAGCAACAAATGTTTCCCAGACGGAAAAACTCTATATGATATATTAGAGCCTTCTCTTTTGTCAAATGACACTATTTTTAAATCTTTGATGATGTCATAACGAGAATTGTCAATAAGCCATTTCAAAAATATGGCATTAGCTTCTACTTTATTATCTAAAGCATATTCAGATTCAGAAAACTGATTTAGTTTGTTTATTATTTCCTGAATAGCTGATTCTTTATCAAAGTTTTCAACCCCAGTGATTTCAAATTTAACAATATCATTTGAAATCAATTTTTCAGAAAAATTTAAATCAATTATATTGGAAATTTTAATTAGTATTTCATCTTTTATTCCATCCCATTTTAGTGCTTCTGCTTCAACAAAATTGTCCTTTTGATTTAATAATATTTTTTCATTTAATGGAAATCTGCTCAAATCTTTCTGAACAAAAAAATATAAGTTATTTAGCCATTCGTGTACATCAATTTTTAAATCTTTTTGAAGAATATTTAGTTCTTTCATCGATGATATATAATTCATCAATTTATTACAACCTATAATATTGCCTTCTGAAAAGACATCATTATTTTTTAAGTCCGCAAAATTTTCAGCTATAACAATCCAATCATTTTGTTCAGTAAATGGAATTGTAGAAAATGTTTTTGAGTCATTTACAAGTTTCCATACCTTTTCTAATAAGTTGCTATCTTTCGAATACGGTATTTTTAAATTACTATACTTATAATTTACATCTTCAAAAGAAATAAATTCTTGCTCTATAAGACTTTCAATAAGTGTAAGCTTTAAATTAGTAAACCAATCCTCGTCAATCCAGCTATGATCTTTTTGCTTTGAGAAGTTAAAGAAATTAAAGTGTGCCTTGATCTTATTTTTCTTTATAATTTCAGGAAAAACGGATGTTGCAACCGATAATGATTGGGATAACAAATACTTATTTCTATTAATATTTTCATCATTCTTTTCATTATTTTTTAAGTAAATCCCATCTCGCTCAATCTTGGGATCAAACTGTGTAGAATTAACAATAAAAGGAATACCAATTGCCTCTGTTCCGATAAGTGGAAAAGTAAAAAAGAGTTTAGGGTATTGATTAGATAAATGTTTTAGATATTCAACTCCGTCTATTGTCTCAGTTATAAATACAATATCAAACTCATTATCTTGGATTAGATAAGCTTTTAACTCATCATCAGAATTAGATGAGTTTAACGCCCATTCTTGAATTCTATTTTGCTCAAGTTTGTATTCACTAATCTTATTCTTCGTATAAGTTACTGATTCCTCGTTTTTAATAGCAGTAATTGAATCAATTTGATTATTAAATATCTGGGTAAAGGGGATGAGTGCATTAAGGCTTTTCAATCCTTTCTCTGCTGTTATTCTTCCCTTTTCATCTAAAATATAAGTAAAACGAGTCTGAAATCTATCATCTCTAACGTAACTAACTTCATTAATAGAATTTATAAATTTATCATTAGCATCTTTTTGAAGGTGAAAAAATGCTTTTATTGCATTGGTATCTTTTATATCACTAACATGACGATTCAAATTAAACTTAAAAAAAACTCCCGAATTCTCTAATTGTCCAGATATTTCAACTTTTTTAGACAACAGATAAGTAGTCATGAAACCTGTACCAAATCTCCCTGTTTTGTTATCATCTTCTATTTTGGAAGAACCTTGGATAATTAAACTTAAAATCTCATCGACTTTAAAAGGATTTCCAGTGTGAGAAAACGAAACTATTGAGTCGCTAACTTCAACTTTTGCATCTACCTTGTTGTTAATTTCAACAGAATCTTTTGCATTTTGTAGTAATTCCCAAAACCATCTCTTTTCATAAATTGTTCTTTCTTTTTCTCTTGCTTGAATATCTCTGTAAACACTTCCTGCATGAAGTTCCTCCGCATATTCTTTTCTTCTTTCTTCTAGATGTTTTTTGTCAATCATTATGGCTATTGGATTTTGCGAGAACAAGATTTTTTCAATCAAAATAGAAAGGAAATTATTTTTTGAATATAAATCCTCTCGCTATTTTTTATACTTGTAAATTTATGAAAAAGAAAAGTGATAAAAATACGGAAAACCATAAAGAAAGTATGAGGCACAGCACTTAGTAACTTTTTCTGTATCAAAAAGTAGTAGTATTTCAAATCATGCTTAATTCCTTCTCTAAATCCTGTACAAACCCAAACGGGTAGGATTTTTTGTTTTGCTTCACCCGTTTTTCCATCAGATGCGGTTATGTGTCCTTTATATGGCTTACATTGTGCTTATAAAGGGTGAAACAAAAAGCTATCTCTTCAAATGCCTTGCAATGTAAATACGTTTCAATTCTGAAATCAAAAGTAGTTGCTCATACATTGCACGCTCTTTTTGCTCTAAAGCTTTCACTTTCTGAATATCATTTTTTTTGCCTTGTATGTGTTTGATTTGCTCAAAAACGAAGTTTTTAAAATCGGCAATACGGATGAAAGGGATAACCGAACCGACAAAGAATTGATGAAATGCTTTTGACTTCCATAATCCAAACAATAAACTACGGTAAATATCCAATTCCTGTGCATTACAGTAGGAAATAACAAAGCAATTCGGGCAAGGGTTATCTAATGGCTTGCCACTATTTAACCCTTTGGAAAGGGCATACAATTCAAATTCTGATTTAGAATGTTTCGGGTTGTAAGTAAAGATTTTAACGGCTTTCATATCACACAACTTTTGAGATTAGCTCCGCTTTATTCCTTGTTGTGGCTGAAAACCAAAACTTTTTTACAAAGAAAAAAACAGAAAAAAAAAAGAAAGCCATTCAACAGGTGGCGTGGCAAAAAATCCAAAAGGAAACGGAATAAGTCCCGAAGTGTGGCAAGGCAAAAAAACAACTTGGCGAAGCCTCCTTAAATGCCTTGCCATTATGCCGTAGTCTTTTGGATTTTTTATTGAGCGTTGGCATTGAGCGTAGCCACCTACCTTTGCTTTCCTTTTTATTCTTTTTTCTTTTGGAAAATGTCTATTGACTTCCTTTTATTCCTTTGAAAAATCGCCTTTGAGCGTTGGCAATGGGGCAAACACTCCGCAGTAAAAAATAAAGCATACCATAATTTGAAGCGTTGGAAAAAAGCAAGGGTATGCGTTTCGCAATACGCTTGCTGTGCGGTGGTGAGGCTGTTGCAAATCAAGCAAAGTGCAATGCAATGGAACAATGCTGTTTGCAACTGCCACAGGCACTTGGGATATAAAAAACTAATGCCTTTTTATTCCTGCACCGCTGAAATGGGTGGTGGGGAGCGTGGCAAGAAGCGTGGGCAAGGCGTTGGGGAGAAAAAAGACGGCTTCCGATACCCGAAAAATATCAGCGTTGGCATTGTGCGTTGGGATATTTTTTCGGGTAGCGGACTATGGCATTGGCTATTTTACATAATGTTATTATAGGACATTTTTGCGTTGGCATAGTCGCCTATAAGCGTGGGTAAAATGTACTATAATGCCACATTATGTAACTTAGCTTCCACCGATTTGCATACTGGCATAAACGGAACGGTGGTGGTGGTTGGAGTGCAGTGTCTTTTTGCTTTGTTTTTTTGAGGTTGGGACAGCTCTTTGCCACCGCAGGAACGAGGATGGCAATGTGCTGTGGAGCTTTGGCAAAAACAACGCAAAAAGTATGACAGTTGCAAATCGGGGGCAATGCCATAGCAGACAGGCTAAGCGTTGGGCTTGTGCGGTTGGAGCCTGGCTAAAGCCGTATTTTTACTTGGCGTGGGCAGAGCGTGGGATTTAAGGAGGTATATTTCATAAAAGTTCTTATTCATTTTTCTATTTTTGCAACTACAATATTTACACTTCATATTATGAGTATTTCCATTTATATAGAGCCGATTGCAAACGGAGAAGAGTTGGTTAAAAAATTATTACAAGATGAATTTGGTATTAGTGAAACTAACGCTGGAATACTATTTACAAACTTGGTGAAACCGCATTTTGATAATTTCAAGGATAATACTTTCATTTTAGCTGAAACTAATTATGTAGATAAAGTTTATCGAGATAGTTATTATCATTATTATTCTTCCAAATTACATAAATATAAACGAGATAGTATCAGATTATCATTTTTTGAAGAAGCAATATCAGACACGGACTTTTTTGATGGGGCACAACATAGTACTCTCCAGGAAAAATATCGAGGCTTCATTGTTTTGAGACCTATTGACCCATTTATTATAGGAAGAAGTATTATTTCTCCTCATTTGATGAAAACAAATAATTTCCTTGTTTGTGCGAGTAAATTTCATACCACAGTTAATGGCGTTAAATTTACCGTAAAAGGGTTCCCTCACTCCTCGCAAGACACAGAAACAATTAGCTGTGCAGAAACTAGCTTATGGGCAATTATGGAGTATTTTAGTAATAAGTATTCCGATTATCAGCCCATATTGCCTTCTAAAATCATTAGAACGCTTAATCAAGTGTCTTCCGAAAGACAAATACCTTCTAAAGGTTTGAATATCGCTCAAATGTCTTATGCATTGAAGGAATTTGGATTTGGTACAAGAATTTACAGTAAACAACAGTACGCTACAGAATTTGAAGGTTTGTTGAGTTGTTATATTGAGAGTGGGATACCAATTATTGTAGCTATTGACAATAGACATAAAGGAGGCAGTATTGGACACGCACTATTAGCTATTGGTCATAGTAAAATAGAAAATGGTCAGATAGATGCTTTGGCACCATATACGACACCAAATGCTACGTTGACAGCAGCTTTGGCAGCTAAGAATATTAATTTATATGATTATGATGCTATAACTAAGGACCTTATTTTTATTGATGACAATCATTCCCCTTATCAAAAAGCATCTATAGCTCAACCAGCAAGACATTATAATGCAGAATGGCAGAACTGTGAAATTACGTATTTCATTGCACCTCTATATCCAAAGATATATTTAGAAGCTTATGAAGCAAAGAACTATGTAAGGAATTTTATTTTAACAGGCCCAGAACCACTGAGTAATGATAGTCAGGTTTTACTGAGATTTTATCTTGCATCCAGTCGTTCTTTTAAAGATGCAATAGCTAAAAACGATAGTTTTCAAGAAGATTTAAAAAGTATACTAATTGAAACTTCTATGCCTAAATTTATATGGGTGGCAGAAGTAAGTACAAGAGATTTGATAAAAGAAAAGAAAGCTGATGGTATTATTATTGTAGACGCTACTGAAGCGAATATTTACTTTAATAAGCCTTTGATTTTAGCAGCATATCAGGATAAACTAATACTTTTTGATGAAATTAGTGGTAATTTAGAAAGCAATATATTACCTTTGCAGGACTTTCGAATATTCGAACACAACCTTAATGATTTCGAATTATGATAACAAAGATAAGTAGAACAGAAGCTATTAGAGCTAAAATGAAACAGGAGGGTAAAGTTACCTCTCTTAATTCGGCACAACATATTGCTGCCATTACAACTATGAATAAGCAACTGGAAACAGTGAGAAGAGAGTATCAGGTGAAAGATAGAAATTCTCAAATTACTGCTGCAACTGTAATTCTGACAGCTTAGAAATTAAATTATTCAGTATATAAAAAAAGGAGCTTTTAAGCTCCTTTTTTTGTTTAAAAGAATTTTGTCCTTCAATTTCTGACTTGGTGGCAAAGCGTGGGTTGTGTAGATTGTTCGTAAAGTAATCTACTACTACTTTAATATTCCGATTTTCAGAAATAATATTCCGAATAAATATGCTTAAATAACGATTTTTGTAAAATTATTACACTTTTTGAATTTAATTTTACAATTTACTTGTTTTTATTTCCAAAAAACAATATCTTTGTATCACAAAATGTAACTTACAATCGAAATATTATGTACACGGAAATACTAAGGATAATTGAAGGCGGGCTGAATAAGGACACTAAAAAGGTTTTAAATTATTCAAAAATGCTTGCTGAAAAGCTAGACGGCGATGGCGACCAAAAGCTGGCTAAACTTATCCTTAAGACTATAGATAAAGGTCCTGCAACAACAGTAACTATGGACGAATTGCTTACAACACCTGTTGACCAAGAAAGTCGCCTAAGTATTGTTGATGTGGAAGTTCCGTCTAAAGAGAAGAATTTAATTGTGTTGCCTCAACTTGTAGAGAACAAAATTGGCGACTTCATCAATCTTGTAAAACATCAAAACGAATTAATTAGAAGTGGTATTGAAACTTCTAATACATTATTACTATTCGGAAAGCCTGGAGTTGGAAAGACAAGCGTTGCAAGATATATTTCTGAAAGCACAGGTCTTCCATTGGTAATAGCAAGATTTGATGCTATAGTATCATCTCTTTTAGGAAATACAGCAAAGAACATTAGAAAAATATTCGAGTTTGCTGAAAATAAACCGTGTATTCTTTTTCTTGATGAATTCGATGCAATAGCTAAAGCAAGAGATGACCAATATGAATTAGGCGAATTGAAAAGAGTTATCAATAGCCTCCTTCAAAATATTGATGTCTTTGCTAAAAACAATATACTTATTGCCGCTACTAATCATCCGGAAATTTTAGATAAAGCAATTTGGAGAAGATTTAATACTGTTATCGAAATTGGTGCTCCGCAAGAAAATGAAATCGAAGAGCTTGTTAAAAATTTTGTTGACGACTTCAAAACAGATTTCATAAATGATGAAAAAAAGAAAGACAGGTTAGTGAAACTTTTTGAAGGAAAAACTCCATCAGATATAAAGGCTATCATTAATAATGCAAAAGCACACACCATTATTCATAACAGTGATACCTTATCTTATGAAGATATTATTATTGAACTGTACGAATTTAATAATAATGGAAATATTACTATAGAAAAGCTTGTTGAGTTCCTAAATGAGAATGGAGTACCGCAAGCAACTATCGCTGAGCGTATGAAAGTATCTTTAAGACAAATTAGAAACTACTTAAACAAACAAGCCTAAGCTATGGAAAATAGAAATTTACCAATCAAATTCTTTCAGAAAAGACAGAAAGATGAAATGGGAACTGAAGCTAGTGGAGGTCAAACAATTCCCAAATGGGCATCCCAAGGACAGCTAAGAGAGAAATCAGAATACATTAAAACAGTCTTAGCAAATGTTTCCAATTCATTAGCCGAAAAAGTTAAGAAGAATAACTATATACCTTCAGTTGTCAAATTAAAGGTAAGTGGCGATGCTTTAGCTAAAACCTACAGAAAAGAAATTGGTAATCTTTTCAACGTTGGTAAGCTAAACATAATTGGTGTGAGCGGTGAGGATGAAGTATTGATTAAGATTGATAATGAAGCTGACTTGAAAAATATTTTAAATCGTTTTTCTGATGCTAAATTAGCTTTTCCTAATTACACAACGCTTGTAGGTATATCAGCTATTAATAACATAGAAGAATTTAAGCCTCAAATCGAAATTGAGGAAGAGGACGAAGAGCAAGTTTATAAAGTAAAACTGTTCAATTATGGCAATACCGATTTGAATAATATCCTTATCAGAAGCTTTGAAAAATACTGTAGGGAAAACAATATTGATTTTGAAAAAGCTGAATATTCAGAAGAATTAAACATTTTCAGAATTAGCAAGGTAACTACTGATGATTTTGAAGAACTACGTGACTTTGACGGTATTCAGCTAATAACAGAAATGCCTACTTATAGCCTGACTTTGGATGAATTTACAGAGGAAAATGTTATTGAAATAAAACAGCCAAAAGAAGGTGCTAATTATCCGGTAGTTGGTGTTCTTGATACAGGGATTTCAAACATTCCACACCTTACTCCTTGGCTGCACGATAAAAGCTTTACCAAATATCACGAAGATTATATCAATAAAGGACACGGTACTTTTGTAGCCGGCGTTTTATTATATGGCGATAATTTAGAAGGTAAAGACTATACTGGTTTTGAAGGATGTAAATTATTTGAAGCCATAGTAATGCCCGATTTGAGTAAACAAAAAATATTTGAGGACGAATTAATTGAAAATATCAGAGAAGCAATTACTGACCATAATGAAATAAAAATATGGAACCTATCTCTTGGTACGGACAGAGAAGCCGATTTATATGAGTTTTCAGATTTTGCAAAGGCATTAGATGAAATTCAAGAAGAAAACAATGTTTTGATATGTAAATCTGCCGGTAATTGTAATAATTTTAAAATCAATGCACCTAAAAGTAGAATAGCCAAATCTGCCGATACCGTTAGAGGGCTTGTAGTTGGTTCTATTGCTCACGACAAATTGGAAACAGATTACGCTGAAAAAAACAATTTATCTCCTTTTTCAAGAATTGGACCAGGTCCATCAAATTTGATAAAACCTGATGTAGTTCATTTTGGAGGAAATGCAGGTTTGGACACTAACAATAAACTTGTTATTAATCCTGTAAAGTCTTTTTCATCAGATGGAAGTTTAGCAAAACAAGTGGGGACTAGCTTTTCTACACCTCGTATTGCAGCTATAACAGCAGGAGTTCATTCAATGCTAAGTGAAGAATTTAATCCTTTGCTTTTAAAAGCCCTTGTAATACATTCTGCAAAATATCCTGAAGAGATGAAAATGACTATTGCAGAAAAAATTGATGCAGCAGGATTTGGGATGCCATCAAATATCAACGATATTTTGTTTAATCAACCCAACGAGATTACATTAATTCTTCAAGACAATATAGAGAAGGGTTCTTTCATTGATATTCTTGATTTTCCATTTCCACAAAGTATGATAGATGATGAAGGCTATTTCTATGGAGAACTAACAGTAACACTTGTAACTTCTCCAATTTTGGAAGTTTCTCAAGGAGCAGAATATTGCCAATCAAATATAGATGTCTATTTAGGAAGCTATGATGAGAAAATTGAAAAGGATATAACTCAGCCAAGGGTTAAAAATCCTATTGGTGCAGATGGAAGACAAAATGTTTTAGCAACAAGCGTTTATAGCAAAAAGGCTATGAAGGATTTTGAGACTTCGTTCGCTAGTGAAAGAATGTTGCTTTCTTATGGAGATAAATTCCAACCTGTGAAGAAATGGAGTGTAAATTTTGATGATTTTACACCTACCAATAAAGATAAGTTTTTAAAAGCACCTAAAAATTGGTACTTAAAACTTGAAGGGCTTTTCAGGCATTTTACAGAAAGTAAGTGCGAGATACAAAAAACTGTTCCGAGCCAAGAATTTTGTCTGGTCGTAACAATTAAGGACACAAAGAAAAGAGGAAATATTTACAATGAAGTTACGCAGTTATTGAACAATTTTAGTTTCGTTCACAGCAACGTGAAAATAAGAGAAGAAGTAAGAATTAGATTAAATGGATAAAAATTACCAAGAAAAAAAGACAAAAAAATGTCTTAAAAGTTGCAGCTTTTAAGACAATAATTTAAACCGGAATGTAAAAAGCAGTGTGTAGCTTATCGGGGTTGGTAACCCTTTGGCATTCCAATATTGAAAAGTTTCGTTTTGCAAAAGTAAATGTTTATTTTAATAAACATAGCTTTTAATTAGTTTTTCAATAAAAGTACGCACCGGGTAGAATTCCTAACTCCGTAAATGTAGAGGATAAGTTTTTAATAATTTAAAATTACATTTTATGACGTTCGAAGGAGCAGTAATAAAAGAGCAGGGTGTATCATTTGCTATTGTAGTAGTAAAAGAACACGTATTGAATAGCTCTTCAGAGTGTAACAATGCTAGAAGTGGTTTTCAAACTATTTTTCCGGGAATGCCGGTTGTTTTGATGGCTCAAAACAGCCGTGGTGTTCCAAGATACCAAGGAAGAACAGATATTGTAAACTTCTTAGCAAAGGTTCATCCATCCAGAATACCTTGGAAGAGGTACAATTACAATTGATTAACTAATTAAAATTTTAAAAAAAATGTCAAAGTACATAATTCGTAAAACGTCCAACGGACAATATTGGTGGGTTTTAAAAGCTTCTAACGGAGAAACCCTATTAACAAGTGAAACTTATACTACAAAGCAAAACTGCCAAGGCGGTATTGCAAGTAGTAAAGTTAGCGTTGCAGACGCTAATTTTAAGAGACTGACATCGGTTCGGAATGAACCTTATTTTACTCAAAATTCTAATAACTATCAAGTATTAGGTACGAGTGAAATGTATTCATCAACTTACAACCGAGACAATGGTATAGAAGCGGTCAAACGATACGCTCCAAATGCCGTAATTGAAGATTTATCTTAATTATTAATTCTAAAATTTAAAGAAAATGGCAACTAATCCTCCTAAAGGTGACGTGCATAGAAATGGTGCTGTAAAAGACAGAAGCCAAACGCATAATCCAAAAACTGATACTTGGGTAAAAAGAGACAGTGATACTGGGCGTTTTATGGATGTCAAAAAAGACGGCACACCATTTAAAGGTGTTCGCAAAGAAAAATAAGATGGAACTTATTTTTGTAAACCAAAGAGGCTATTCTGAAATAAGGATAGCCTCTTTCTTTTTAAGTAAGTAGGATAACAACATTTCCGCAAAACTTATTTTTTGTATTTCGTAGAAATATAAAAACCGATTTATCGGGATGATTGGAAGCAAAGCAACGAAGTGCTTGTTTCGGTTTGCACCTAAAAGGTGCAAAGTGGCTTGTTTTTTATCGCAGATAAAAAAATGAAAATATTTTTGCTGAAAAAAGGTTATCCTACTTATCCTCTTAAAATAAAGTAATGAGGTGCAGAATGCACTGATATTTTAAGACAAAGCGAAGCTTTATAAAGCAGGTATTTGCCTAAGGCAAAACCTAAAAGGAAATTGAATGTAAAATCATAAAGTAAGTAGGATAAGTAAGCTTGGCCAAAAAGATTATTTTTTATTTCGCAGAAATAAAAAACGGATTTATTCGATTAGAATAGTGCAAAATAGTAAACCGCAGGTTTCTATTTGCACTCAAAGGATTTGTTTTGGCTTGTTTTTTAGCGAAGCTAAAAAATGAAAAATATTTCTTACCAAAAATGCTTATCCTACTTATCCACTCCAATGAATGAAAAAAGGTGCAAAATGCACCTTTAAGAATTATCAAAACGAAGTTTTGATTGCTCGGGTGGTGGCGGTGGTTCTGGCTTGGGTTCTTTCTCTCGGTTGCTGTTTTCCACTTCATCCCAACTCAATTCACGAACTGCATAGACATAACCGTTCTTTTTGGATAGTCTTAAATAGCCGTGTTTCTTTAATGCTTTGCCCAATTTCATTACCGTTCCGTCTGTTACATTAAGCTTTGCTTTGTCTGCTAATTTGGCTGCGATTTGTGTGGTGTTCAGGAAATTATTAGCGGTTTCTCTGTTGGCTATATCAAACCAAGTTAATAACAATTCTTCTTCTGGACTTCGGATCTGGTATTGTTCGTTGTTCAGATCTATTTCTTTGATTTCTTCCTGATTGAACCAATAACGGAAACCATTCTTATATAATTCGATTGCCTGTGCATAGACTAGGTTAATGTCGATGTTATGCGTGTATTCGATATGCTCTACTTCGAAACAAAGAAATCTCCTCGAACCTGTAGTGTCATTCAGAAACTGAGCGGTGTTTACACTTCCTGCAAATGATGCTCTTCGTGGTAAGGTTTCATTGTTGTGTCCGTACGCTTTTCTCATTCGGATGTGGGTTTTAGTAATGAGTTCTTTCAGAGTTCCGATTTCGGTACGGTTCAGGTTTTCGAGTTCATCCAGATTGATCAGCATACATTCAGCCAAATGTATTAGTGTGTCTTTGTTGTTGGGATTGATAGTTCCTGAAAACATATATTCTTTGAGCTCTCTCGGAATCAATCGTTCTATCCAGGTTGTTTTTCCTACTCCTTGTTTTCCGCTGAATACAATAACGGTTTGATTGATGGCTTTTTCGTTCGTTACACAAGCGACCATTGCCACAAACCATTTTTTGAAACAGATTTGCCATAATTCCTGCTTCGTGGTTTTAACTGTATTGGCTAATTGATGGATGTAATCAACCTCATCCTCATTGGTTTCTAAACTTTGAAAATAATCTCTGAACGGATCGTATTGCTGACAATAATCGGAATGCAACAAATTTCGCAAAGTGTTGATGTTGCATTTTACTTTTGCTTTGAGGATTTCTCTCAAAATAGAGTTTTCGACAAAATCGGTAATGGGTTTCCAGAGATTGGCTTTAATGGTTTTGTATTCGAGCTTTCCGGTTACGATATTGTACCGAAAGTTATACCGATAATCCAGAAATGTTTCCAAACGGTCAATGTAACTCGGTTTTTCTTCTTCCTCTTCGATATCCTCATTTTTCGCTTTATTGTTTTCTGATTTTGAAATGGTTGGATTACTGTTTTTGCTGTATTCGTTGGTATTGCTGTACGCACTTTTTACGGTTGTCATTACTTCACTAGTATCATAACCGTAATCGGACAAAATATATCCTGTAGCTACTGCCAACGGAACGCCTTTACGATTGAGATTATTTGCTAAAAGATGTACAAAATTATTCCGATTACCATTGATATAACTTTCCTTTTTCTCTGTAAACCGAATGCAATGTTCATAGACTGCTAAATAATCATTGTTGATAGGTTCTGTTTTAAATGATTCGTTTGTAAACGCTGTTTGTATTGGTTCTTGCTTTACTATTGGATAGACTTCTGCTTCATCATTCAAATACAAATCGGTATCATAGGAAACGAAACATAATCTTGTAACGTCTTTTCCGGATTTATCAATAGGCAATTGAAGCAATTCTTCATAATACTTTTGTAGTAGTAAAAATGCTTCTTTGTGGTTTTCCTGTGATGAATTGACTTTAACCAAAATCTTCAACCCATTGCCTGACGGACTTGTAAAGCAAGAAAAGGTATAAGGAGTTTCTTTTGCCAATGCTTTAGCATTAGTCAATTGCTCTTTTGAAAGTTTATCAATATCCAAAACCAACAAAGGATTGTAAGCGGTTAGATATTCAGGTTTTCGTCCACCTTTAAAAGTTGCTGATGGAGTGAAAGCAGGCAAAGATTTCTTTGCCCTTTCATACGCTTCCATTTTGTTTTCGGCTAATGATTTCCGTAGATAGGTAATCACATTGATGTATTTACCTGTCTTGATGTCGTAGAGTACCTCAATGATTTTTTGGTTTTGCACCACCTCATTGAAGTTCTGAAAGATACTTATTACCATAATTCTGATGTTTTGAGATTAGCACTATTTTTTAGCAAAAGCTTTGTTGTAGTGTTCCTGCAGGAGCTTTTCCACATCAGAGAGTTTGTAGTAAATCTTGTTTCCGACCTGTGAGAACGAAATACGACCTTCATCTCGCCAGGTTTGAGCGGTGCGTTTGGAAATCTTCATCAGCAATAGAAATTCCTGATTGTCTAAGAACGTATCTTTCTTAGGTTCATTTTTCGCATCGATACGTTTTACGAGTTCGTCCAGTTTTTCGATGATTTCGGTGTACTGGTCTTTGGATAAAATTACTGCTTCCATTTTCTTTAATTTTTAAGATTATGGAAGCAAAGGACTGCAACAGTACAAAGTCAAAAAATCCCGAAATGGTCTTTCGGGATAAAATTTATTTACAGTAATTTATCAATGTCTATCCGCTTATGAGGTTTCGGATGTTTATCTGATTTTGAAGGCGTGATAACGGTTTTGATGGTTTCGGGACTTAATTCCTGTCCGTTTTTATCTACGAATGAATTTACGATGACTGCAACAAAATCATTGATATTTCCATCCAGAATGGGTTTGCCGTTTACAAATAACTCTCTGTGTAACTGGTAAAATATATCAACGAGCTGATTGATGTTGCAATTGATTTTTAGTTTATTGAACGGAATGCCCTCCGCATTTTTTCTCATTTGCTGTTTAGAAAATTCATCGGTTAAACGAATTAAATGCTGTATCTGGTCTATCTCCTTTTGACATTGGTCGGAATAATCGGGTAATTTTGGGTTGATGAAATCAATACTTGCCTGTTCGTAATCGAACTTTTCATTGGTCAAAAACATAATTTTTTCGGTGTAATCTTCCATACCGTTTACTTTACTTTTTACTTCCCGGAATGAAAAATACCGCTCTTCACATTCGGCATTAATATACTGCATTGGTGGTTTTCTCTGTTCGTGGCGGTTTCGTGTAATCTCTAATTCTTTTCGTTTGCTCTCAATAATGGTGTAGCATTTCATCATCCGTCCACGCATTGTTCTGTTCACAAACAATTCTTCGTTCTCTGAAATCAACTTTTCAACTTTGTTTATCCATTTTAAAGGATCAGATACAAAATCGCAATGATGCGAAAAGAAATCGGGAAGTTGTGCATAGGGTAGTTTCAGAATTTTATTGATGAGTTCTTTACAATATGATCCATTATCTTTTCCATTTCAGCAAAATATCAAACAAAGCATTTTCCGACTGTTCTTTTGGAACTGCCGTTAGTTCAGTAAACTGCACGATGTGATTTATTTGATAAGGTTGTGGCATAAATTTTATTGGTTGCTATAACAATGCAATTAGTATTATTACTTCCCTTGTTCCACACGTTTCAATGCTTCATTATCTTTAGTGTCAAACTTGAAATTCTGGAAATCTTTATCTGTGGGTATTTCCAATTCAAAGCTTTTCACTTCGGCAATCTCAATTTTCAGGTTTTTTCCAGTGAAGTCCAAAACGTGTCCGCCTTGTTTTTTGTCCGATGAAAGGAAATGAAAATGGAAACCTTTGCTGTTGATGCCGTTCAAGTATTCGGGAAGATGATACCCGATTAATGTTCCTTCGGTATCGGAAAAATCAAAGAATTTCTGTGTATTAAAAATGGTTGTGATAACAGAGAAAGGCTTACTTTTTACAGGCGGAAAAGCTCTTGTTC
Source organism: Epilithonimonas sp. (assembly GCF_056329745.1). Classification (NCBI taxonomy): domain Bacteria; kingdom Pseudomonadati; phylum Bacteroidota; class Flavobacteriia; order Flavobacteriales; family Weeksellaceae; genus Epilithonimonas; species Epilithonimonas sp. The sequence continues at coordinate 40,611 of NZ_JBWEYV010000022.1, forward strand.
TCACGTGGTCAAATTTTCCTGTTATTTTAATGGTGTACATTCCGTTTTTGTTTGTTAGTTTTTCAGATAATTGTGCCAAAAGTGCCTTCTCGTCTATCGGATTTTCAATATTTAAAACCGTATCAGCTTTAAAGAAGGTGGTGAAAAACATTGACGTTTTAAAATCATTATCGGGTTCAACGGTTTCGCCTGTTGCTTTGGTCTGATATACTTTTCCGTTCAACATTGTCAATTCTCCGTCCAACATATCAGGTGCTCCAAGCCCGAAATCTCCTTTTAGTTTTACATCTTTCAAGGGCAAAGTTCCTTTGTATAATCCGCCAACAAAAGCATCAGCTACCCCGTATTGATATAGCTTGTTGTATTTCTCTTTATTTGTCATTTGCAATTCTTTTAGATTTGAGATAATTACCTTGTTTTTCAGCATTTGTGGCATATAGATTTTTTGAGTAGTGCGGTCATAAAAAATATCCGCAATGCTTTCTTCGGTCAAAAGCATTTCTGATTGTTGGGTTTTCAAATCGTAAACCCAAAGTTTGCCATAGCCTTTGGTCGGGAATGTAACCCAATCCGAAATCAGTAAATGGTTATCATCTATCCATTCTATGCCATCAAAAAATCCGTTGGCAATGTTGGGCAATTTCTTAAAATCCTCGTTTCCATTTTTGACGTAAACCGAACCATCACCCAAATTTATCCCATTGGTACAAACGGCAATTTGATTGGTGTTTTTGTTGAACGAAATACCGTTTATAGTTGGGATATTTCCAATAATTTCAAAGGATTTATTTTTGGTATTTACTTTGTAAATATTGCCCGAATAAGTGTCTGTAACACCGATAAAACCATTTTCTAAACGGCAAATATCATTCAGTACGGTTGCCTGCGGAATAGCCAATTCAAAAACCGTTTTCCTGTTGTTGATGTCAAAGCCTACGATACGTTCAAGGTCTGCCACGTACAAAGTATTGTTTTCAATAGCCATTCCTTTAGGAGCGTGTAACACACCTTTGGTAGGGGCAAACTTCAATTCTATCAGTTTACTGTCTGCGGAAATTTCACTGATAAATCCGTCACTATCCCTGCTACTGAAATCCTGTCCCTGATTGGAAACGAAAAATCGTTTGCCGTCCGATGTTACGCTTTCTGGAGTAGCAAAACCATTGATCACCTGTTGTGAAAAACTGCTTAATCCAATGCAGATAAATATTGCTGTTAATATGCTTTTTACTTTCATAATTCCGATTGTTTTAAAATTTGATTACTACTTTACCGAAAGCATTGCCCGATTTAAGCCTTAAAAAAGCTTCCTGTGTTTGGTTTATGGTGTAAACGCTGTCTATAACAGGTTTTAGATTATTCTTTTCAATAGCATTTACTAACTCGTCCAAATCCTGTGCATTGCCTACGGAATAACCCTGCAAGCGGATATAGTTCATAATAAGCGGTAACACGTCAAAAGACAGTTTACTACCCGACATAAAACCCACTAATCCCACAAAGCCGTGTTCTTTTACAGAAAGAATACTCTGCTGAATGGTGTGTTGTCCTGCCACATCGAGTGTAACATCTACGCCTGTGCCGTTGTTCAGCCGTTTTACTTCACTGCTCCAATCAGGAAAGTCTTTATAATTGATAACTTCATCAGCTCCCAAGTCTTTTAGCTTTTGCTCTTTTTCCTTGCTTCCTGTGGTTGCTATTACTTTCAATCCCGAAATTTTTGCGATTTGCAGGGCAGATAAGGAAACGCCACCGCTTCCCTGTATCAGAATGGTCTGTCCTGCTTTGATACCTGCCTGCATAAGCATTGCCCAAGCGGTAAGATCTGCAACGGATAGCGATGTGGCTTCTTCATCGGTAAGGTTTTGAGGTGAACGGACAAGGGTGTTTTCAGGCTGTATGGTAAACTCTGCCAATGTTCCCGAAGTTTGCAAACCTGTTCTTAAAGCATTATGATAAGGCGTATTTTTTCCTGCTTCCCAATTTGTAATGAACGGGATAAGCACACGGTCGCCTTTCTTCCAACATGTTACATTTTTGCCAATGGTTTCCACGACACCCACACCCTCCGAAACAGGAATGAACGGAAGTGGTATGTTTAAACCCACCGTATTTTCTACGGTAAGCAAGTCGAGGTATTGAAGCGAAACGGCAGTAGTTCTTACCAAAACTTCATTTTCGCCAACTTCGGGAGTTGCCACTTCGGCTAATTTCAGATTTTCTATACCGTAGTTTTCTAATTGTATTGCTTGCATAATCTTTTGAATTGAATAAGAAATTAAATTAATAGCGTTGTCCTCCAATAGTCAAACCTCCGTCCACTAGGATGCTTTCTCCTGTAACAAAGGTAGCTGACGGGCTACTTAACCAAGCGACCAATTCAGCAACTTCTTCGGGATTTCCGAAACGACCAAGCGGAGCGTGTTTTTTCGTTGGCTCTTTTAATTTGTCGGCTTCTTCTTTGGGGAAGGGATAAAAGCGGTCAAACATCGGGGTTTGAATATAACCAGGCTGAATGCTGTTTACTCTAATTCCTGCTGGTGCGGCTTCAACTGCCAAAACGCGAACCAATCCGTCCACGGCAGCTTTACTTGCGGAGTATATTCCTGAACCTGCAAAGGCTCCTCTTGAAAGCCACGATGAAGTATTTACAATAGTTCCTCCTGAACCTTGTTTTTTGAATTGTTCAATTTCGTATTTGCAGGATAGCCAAGTGCCTTTGATATTGATGCCTACAACGGTATCAAATTCTACTTCGGATGTTTCGTCAATTGGTGCGAAATGCCCCTCAACACCTGCATTATTAAAAGCAATATCAAGTCTGCCAAAGATGCGGACAGTTTCGGCAATAAGATGTTTCACTTCCTCACTTTTGGAAACATCGGTTTTCACGAAATGAATATCAGAGCTTATTTTTTGCAGTTCCGTAATTGCAGTATTGCCCTGTTCTTTTCTTCGTCCGGCAATAACAACTTTGGCACCTTTTTGTAAAAACAGTTTTGCAGAAGCTAAACCTATTCCCGTTGCACCACCGGTGATTAGAGCAACTTTTCCTTTTAAATTTTCTTGTACCATAATTTTAAATTTTATTATGGTACAAAGTTGTCTAGATTGGTTTTTTAAAAGTTATGCAAATCAAACAAATGATTATGCATTATAAACATTTTCTTTTCTAAAATGATTAGGAGTTTCATTCGTCTGTTTCTTAAAAAAATTGATAAAATTTGACGAATGTTCAAAGCCTAAACTATATGCTATTTCTGCGATGTCCCAATTACTGAATTGCAATAATGCTTTTGCTTCTTTAGCTATTTTTTCAGCTATCCATTCGGTTGTTGTTTTACCTGTACTTTCTTTCAAAGCTCTGTTTAATGTATTCGTATGAACGTTGAGCTGTAAGGCAAATTCGTTGGCTGTTTTTAGTTTCATCGTCTGGCTTGGTGCGTCAATAGGAAACTGCCGTTCCAACAATTCCAAAAACAAAGTGCTGATACGCTCCGAAGCATTGGCAGGTTGATAAAAGGTTTCGGGCGGTTGTATTTTCATTGCTTCGTGTATAATGATTTGCACGTAGCTTCTCAATAGATCGTATTTGTTGGCATATTCAGAATTGATTTCACGAAACATATTTTCGAAAACACTTTGCAAAAGCTTCAAACTTCCCTCACTTGGAAAAAACACGTGATTGCCGCCAACTTTAAATAACGGAGATTGCGAAAGGCTTTCATTCTTCAATGTTGCATTTACAAAATCTTCAGTGAAAAGACAGAAAAAGCCTGCTTGGTCTTCTGAGGTAGGTTGCCAAGCGTAAGGAATGAGTGGATTTAGAAACGTAATGGATGGCTTGTCCATTTTGATAGATTTATCAGCATAACTCAAAATACCTGTTCCTTTTGTAGCGATTGAAATTTTATAAAAATCCCTACGGTTTGGTGGTAGCGAAGTACTGTCGCAAGCAAATTCTTCCCTGCGATAAATGTTGAATTGTCCTGTCGTTGGATATTCTTGTCCGTGATTAGTGTAAAACTCTTTTATTGTTTCCTTGCGTTTCATTTTACAAAGTTATGAAATTCAATCATTGTTAGGGTATTTGTTAATTGATATACTTATCTACCGCATTATCTAATTCTTCACTTACAATTTTTGCATATACCTGTGTTTGCTGTATGGTAGCATGATCAAGCAACTTACTTACATACTCTATACGCATACCGTTGTTCAAAGCATTGGTAGCAAAGGTATGACGGCTTAAATGGAAGTGCAGGTTAAAAGGTAGTTTCAAATCTTCGCCCATTTTCTTTAAATGCACATCGCCTAATCTTACTTTTGAACGTATGCGGGTACTCTTGTACACTTCATCATTAAATATTCTTTCTGGATTTTCTAATACAGGAAATATAAATGCTTCGGGATCTATTGTTTTCGGTTTGTATTTGTTGAGTATGGCAACAGATTTGGCTCCTAATTTAAAGCTATGTTGCTTCTGTGTTTTTTGAATAACTTTTGTAATCTTTTGTGTTTCTTCATCGTAACATTTCCACTGTAACAGCATTACATCACTAATACGCAAACCACCACCAAAGGCACTAAACAAAAACATATCTCTGTGAACTACGGCTTTTGGTCGTTGGCTTAAGTCTAAGTTTTCTAAATCTTCTATCTGCTTTTTGTTGAGGTACAGACGTTCTACTTTACTTTTTGGAATGTCTATTTTGTAGAATGGGGAAGGGACTAACGGTATCAATTCTTCTTCCATTGCATCGTTATAAAAGAAACTCAATATTCGCAGTGAGGTAAAGACAGTTGTATTGCCATTGCTTAATTTCTTTTTGCAGTAGTTAGCATAATCATTCAAAATACCTACGTTGATATCAGAGAAATAGAAATCTCTATATCCCAAAAAGCGTTCGAATTTCTTGATATAACCCTCGTAAATGACCGTAGTACGATAAGAAACAATGCCTTTGAGAACTTCTAAGCGTTTATCGCAATAGTCAAAGAAATTCGGATCTGCTTTTCCTTTGATGGCTTCTTTTAGTTTTCTTGCTGAAACTGATTTTTTGGTTCTTTCGTGGTCGGCTACCTGTGCCTGTGCATCGGCTACCTTTTGAGCAAGGAAGGCATTCATCCTGGCACTGTTGGGGTAATTCTTTTTGAGTTTCTGCTTTGCTTCGTCCCATTCACTAACTTTTGCTTTTACTCCAGTTGTAACAAACTTGGCTTTGCGATCTTTGATTAGCCTGATGTAGATAGGGCTTTGTCCTGTTGCATCTTCCTGTTGTGTACGCTGTACTAATTTTATTGAAGCCATAATAAAACTGTATTTGGATTGTTGTACTATTAAATAAATCCGATGCAAAACAGTGAAAGCATTGATTTTATTGCTATTTCAAAGCGGTGCAACGTGATACTAAGGTACAACTTTTAGTACAACAAAACAAGTATTTACTTGCGTTTTTGTGCTTTAATCTGCATAATTATATTTTATAACTACTTAATATACAGCATAATTAAGTGTAAATTGGTTTTTGGGAAATTGTATTTCGTATAACAACCAAATGTACGCAATTATCACATAATACCAATAATCTCTAAAACTACATATATCGCTGTTGGCGAGTACATTACATTATTTATTATACGTTTGTAAACATTTACAAACTACTATGCATCTTTCTGATCTATAGAAAATACGCAACTACAAATTATGACAACGTCAGGATTTGTAGTTCAAATAGAAACAGATCAAAAGCTAAAACCTATTTACTAACAGCCGATTAAAAGTTTTGTGAAAATTTTTTTCGTTAATTTCTGAATAGAAAACGTAGTTCTATGCTATCTGTAGCCAAATTATTCATTGATTATTGCGTATAGCACATGGTTTTGATATTCTCCGTTTTTGAAAGTATGACATTTTATAGCGCCTTCTTTCTTCATTCCTGCCTTTTCCATTACTCTTCCTGAAGAGGTGTTAAAGTCAAAATGAGTGGCAAAAATCCTTTTTAGTTTAAGGTCCTCGAATCCAAATTTAATTATTGCTATAACGGCCTCTGTTACCAATCCCAGATTCCAATATTTTTCATCCAGCCAATATCCTAATTCTGCTTTATTAAACCTGTTATCAATTCCTAAGTCAATTCCCCCAACTAAATTCTGATTTTCAGCAAGTCGAATAGCAAAAATATACTGAGTTTGATTTTTAAATCCCTTATCGGCTAGATCAACCCAAAATTCTGCGTCGTTCCTAGAATAAGGAAAAGGGATATTAATAGTATTTTTTGAATAAACTGGATTATTCAATAATTCTGTAATAATTTCTAAATCATTTTTATTCGGTTGATTTAGAATCAATTTTTCAGTTCTTATTTCTGGAAACTCTCTTTTTATCACGGCGTCTTATTTCGATTATAGCTACTAACCAAATTTAAGAAAAACCGATTAATCACCATTAGCTTGTTTTAGTTAATAGTTGCTTTATTAAGCCGAGGTCGGTTGAATTATCTTTTTTAACTGTCAAGAAATATTTTGTCTGCCAAAGTTGGGTTTTTTCTGCCTGCTTGTTCGTTACGATGTCCCAGGGTGGATAAACTCTTATTCCTCGTTTACCCTCTTTATCGTTTCTTGTTATAATTCCTTTATCAAGTAACACAGATTTTGGGAAAATAAACTGTCCAAAGTGGTTATCACTTTTTGATGTGATTATTATAAAATCTAAGTCATCTGATATGCTGAATGGTCTTGTAATTCCCTCCTTGTTCCTTTTCCAAATGGTCACGAACTGACCCGTTTTTGTTGGTGTGATCTTAGACACACGATGTTGGATTGTCATTCCATCAAGTTCAAATGAACAAGCTCCATATTCTATACTTTCCGAATTTTGCTTAAAGTTCGACCAATTAAAACTACATTGGTCATAAACCAGCTCTTTTACAAATTTTAAGTCGCTGGGGATTTGGTTAAGTGTGGTTAAAGTGTTTTCGATCATCATATTGTATTATTGATATCCGATTTTGTTTCCAAAGGCTGTTAGCGAAAAAAAGTATTGATGAATTGCGTACTTACATGAAGATCAAGTTCAGCTACGACCAAGCAGCGGCAATTAATTATTGGATGACAATTTACTCATTATTGGTCATTCTCCTTACAATTTCTTATAAAAGAGAAAAGTCTTGCTAGATTTTAATCCAGATTTTTTTCGGTTAAGAATGTCACCACGTTATTACAGATCATTGTCTTTATTTTGGTAAATGAGCAACCAGTTCTACCTCTAATGGGGAGGGAAGAGGGAAGAGGGATGGAGAGCTGTTAGGAGGGCAGTTTTTTAAGGGATGGTTATTTTCTTTTTTATATTGTTGTTTTTATTATCTTTGGTTTACGCTATCCGGATGCTGCTATTTTACAGAGGCTTTGGTAGAAAATTCTACGAGATGGATGTGATCTTCTGGTTCTCTCTCATTTCATTATTTTTGTTTTTGGGGTTGTATTTTTGTGAATTTGATTGCCAAGTTCTCCCTCTTTTTTCATGCACTATACTAGGGTAGGCTATGGAGTATCCATGGCTTATCTATGAATGAGGTATTGATAATGGATGGTTGGTTTTATTGTGCTTTCTTTAAAATGGTATTGGCTGATCTTAATACCCATAAATGACGATACTTCTTCAATTTTATAAGAACCTTTTACATATAACCTAACAGCCCCATCATATTAGACTGAAGGTCTCGAAGCCCGGCATCCCTCTTCCTCTACTTATCTACTGCCAGTTCACATTTAGGTCCCTGAACTCTTGTATAGATCGGGTGCCAATACTAGAAAAATCCTCGGGTGTATTACTTGTGTTAAATTTAAAAAGCTTAATAACTTCAGGCTCATCAACAAAATTCTTAAAGACAAACTTTATCTTAAGCGGAACATTTAGAGTAAGCTTAGGAGACGGGTTGGAGGATTGATTATAATCAAAATCAAAGGCATTACCTTCCAGATCGATAAGGGTAGAATTGCTGAAAGAGGCTGTTTTATTCTGATCCTTAGATTCTGCCAAAAAGGTGACGGTGACGGTTTTGTCTTTTTTAGAGCCTACTACACTGGTTATACGGTATAGTGTGTTATCTTTGTTTTGTTCCACAATTGGCGCGTTTACATCCACGACTTTTTTCAGGTAGGTGTTCTGCATAATCACAGCCTGTACTTGCTGCTTCACGGTACCCAGATCGATTTTAATCTGGTTCAGATCATTTTTTAGATCTGTATTGGTTTGCCCGAAACTTATTGCCGAGGTAAGTAGGGCAGGTAATAATAGTTTTTTCATAATTCTTATTTTATGTTTATTAACCACCAAATTTAAAAATCCCGCCGAACATAGCCTTACGGGTTTCCGTAAAAGGGCAGATACCCATAATAACTACAAATTGTTCATTATTACTTCCTGTATTAAAACCTAATTCGTAAAAGAGCTTTGCTACATTTCGTAAATAAGATCAGGAATTTAATTATTTTTTTTGCGGGATTTTTTAAATTAACTAAAATTCAGTGGAAAAAACTCGCAGATGGCATGCTTGATTTTTGATGAATTTTTTGAGGTTTGCTATTTGAAAAAATAGACATTGACTAGTACCTTAAAGTTTGATAACAGATCATGACGCAACCAGTACTACAACCACTTCTTCAAGAATAAAACCGCTCAGAATAAAATCGAAATTCCATTATGACCCAAGTCATAAAGTTCTTGTCGAGTTCTCTCTATTTTTGATGTTATTAATAACGAACTATGATTAACTCAACGGTAATGCATAACTCACATCAAATCATTATTATACTTCAAATTGACCAGATAGTTTAATCCACATATTTAGTCGTCAAGAGATTTTAAAATAGTTAGGGAGGAGGTTAGATTGATATGGTTATTGAGGAAAGTATCATTAAGCTATTCGGAGGAAAATTGAAGCAATATAGACCGTCAGAAATCATTTTTGCGGAAAAAAGCACTGCTAATTACTACTACCAGATTATTGAAGGTGAAGTTAAATTGAACAACTTTAATGAGGATGGCAAAGAAACGATTCAAGCTATTTTGAAAACAGGGGAGAGTATAGGTGAGGCTTTACTGTTTATTGATAAACCTTACCCTGTAAACGCTATTGCGATTACGCCTTGTAAAATTATCTCATTATCTAAGGCCAAGTTTTTTCAAATCCTCACCAAATCTCCTGAGAATCAATCCAACATTATCAAAAGCTTATCTCATTCAATGTATTTTAAGTATGTTATGGGGGAAATTTTCTGTTCACAAAACCCTGGAACCAAGCTTCGACTCTTACTGGATTACCTTAAAAGCTCAGAAGATAATCTTACTGCTTTTTCCTTTCAAGTTCCCCTGACAAGACAACAGATGGCCAATCTTACAGGGCTTCGTGTTGAAACAACCATTAGAACACTAAAAACAATGGAAAAGGAAAATGTGGTAAAGATAAAGAACCGAAAGATTTTTTATTAAGTATTTTCAATAGAAGATTTTACCTTTAACAATCTTAAGTAAGCCCTCATTTTCAAGTTTTTTAATATGCCTTATCACGGTCTCGACTCTTAAACCTGTCATTGCTGCTAATTGTTGCCTGGTTAAGGGCAACTGAAATGAGTATTTAATACCTTCTGGGCTAAAACTTTTATGATAATCCAAAACACCTTTAATTCTTACATGGGCGTGTAAAGAAGAATTATTTTCCAGCATGATGTATTTTTGGTAAAGTCGTTCCGCTAGAAATTTATTGACCTCTATTGAAATATGTGGATGATCATCCAACAACTTTGTAAATTTTGATTTTGCCAATTTTAAGACTTTTGAATCTTCAAAAACGATTGCGTTTACGGGAAAAGGATGGTCAATAAATAATAACATCTCACAAACACTCAGTCCGTTAGTTAGAATAGCAAATATCAATTCTTTGCCCTCTTCATTGTAATGATTAAGCTTGATACTGCCAGAAATAATTTGATAATAATTTTTAGGGGTTTCGGACTCGCTGAAAATAGCTTCACCTTTTTTGTAGTTTTCTACTGTTGCGCCATATTTTAAAAGGAGGTCTTCTGGAATCAGCATAGTTTAATTATTGATGGTTTATAAGCTAATTTACAAAGTAATATTTATGCCGAAAAATTAAATTATCAAATTTTATATTATGACTCAAATCATAAAACTGATGGAGATATAACTTTAATTTTGTTTGATTAACGTAGTATTTTTCCATGAGCGAAAATTTATCAAATCCGATGGGTAGGAAGAAAATCTTAATCTTTGATGATGATGCTTCCATACTTGATGTTGTATCTATTATTTTCGAGGAAGATGGTTACGAGGTTCAAATCTCAGAAACTGCAGATGACATTATTGCAAAAGTGGCTATTTTCTTACCTGACCTCATTATTATGGATATATACATCCCAGTAATTGGTGGAGTTGAAGCAACCAGATTATTGAAAAATCATAGTCTTTACAATGAGATACCAGTTATATTTATCACAGCTAAAAATGATGTGGCATTTATCTCTTCGCAATCTCATGTTGTTGACTATTTATCAAAACCCTTCGATATCTATGAATTAGAGAGGAAAGTTGAAAAATGGATCTCTTGAGTTTCAATACAGTTACATACTACTGTATTTGTTAAAATCATTGCTTTTTAAGAAAAGCTAATCCCTTAATAGGCGATTTTAAAAATATTATTGTAGAAAAAGAGGCGAGAATTGCAACGCCTAATAAATGAACAGTTTTGTAAATTTAGTTTAAACTTCTCACAAATTTCTGCAACAATTCAGTAAACGTTTCAAACTCATCGGCTGAAAACACAGTTTGAAATTGTTCTGCAACTTTCTTTCGGAAATCTTCCGAATTATCAATGATGAATTTCCCCTTTTCAGTAATCAACAAATAAAAAACACGCCTATCCTTCTCGTCCTGTTCCTGTACTATCAATTGATTTTCAATTAAAAATTTCATTTGCTTTGAAATAGCAGCCTGGCTGACATTGAATGCTTTGGCTAATGTCTTGCCTGTAGGTTTATCATTCCGGTAAATATATTCAATGATGTTATAATGCGTGGCTGTTACACCATTAATGTTACCTCTGTTCATATGGGCGAGGATAAAACATTGAAAATCTGTGTATGACTCAAAAAAATCTTTACTTATATCTTTCATTTCAGATAAATGATTAACTTAGTTAAATATTTTCAAAGTTAAGTAAAATAATTATGAATGACATTATCATTACCAATGCACGACAAAACAACCTAAAGAATATTTCATTAAAAATTCCAAAAAATAAAATTACCGTATTCACCGGTGTTTCGGGTTCAGGGAAATCTTCGCTGGTTTTTGAAACCATTGGTGCGGAGGCGCAAAGGCAAATCAATGAAACACAAAATTCTTTTGTGAGAACACGGCTTCAGCATTATGGTATTGCCGATGTCGATAAAATTGAAAACCTCAATGTCCCCATCATTATTAACCAAAAAAAATTAGGAGGAAACGCCCGTTCAACCGTAGGAACGGCTACAGATATATATGCTTCCTTGCGGTTGCTATTTTCGAGAATAGGCAAACCTTTTGTGGGTTACTCCAATGTATTCTCATTCAATAATCCACAAGGGATGTGCCCTGAGTGCGAAGGCCTTGGAGTTGTTCAGGACATTGATATAAATGCTTTGATTGATCAGGAAAAATCGTTAAATGATGGGGCGATCCTATTTCCTACTTTTCAGCCTGGTGGCTGGCGATTAACCAGATATACACTATCCGGCTATTTTGATAATGATAAACCGCTAAAATATTTCACTGACAAAGAATGGCAATTGCTACTTTATGCACCAGAACATAAGCCAGCTCATCCGGCTAAAGAATGGGGTAGAACGGTGAAATATGAAGGGATTATCCCGCGAATTGAAAGAACGTTTTTAAAAAAAGATTCTCAGGAAAATACCATAAGGAAAGAAAATTTAAAAAATATCACAACAAGCAAAACTTGTCCGGCATGCCACGGTAAAAGACTGAATAGTACGATTCTTTCCTGCAGGATCAATGATAAAAACATTGCAGATTGCACCGCTCTTTCAGCAGATGAGTTGCTTGATTTTATACAGTCGATTCAATCTACAACCTATGAGATCATTCTCAGGGAACTCACTAAAAAATTACAGAATATCATTAATATAGGATTACAGTATATTACGCTTGATAGACGCACTGATACGCTCTCCGGTGGCGAATCTCAGCGGATAAAAATGGTGAAAAGCTTAGGAAACAGCCTTACGGATCTTCTGTATATTTTTGATGAGCCCAGTATTGGCCTTCATCCAAAAGATTTGGAAAACATTTCATCCATCATCAAAGAAATAAGGGATAAAGGAAATACTGTTTTGATTGTAGAACATGATCCTGATCTCATAAAAATTGCAGACTGGATTGTAGATATGGGACCGGCTTCAGGTAAAAATGGTGGGGAGATTATATTTGAAGGTTCGTTTGAAAATTTAAAATATTCGGATGGAAAAACGGGACAGTATTTTTCTAAAACTTTTGAAATCAACAAAACACCAATAAAATCAGCCGATTATATTGAAATTCAGAATGCGAATACGCACAATTTGAAAAATGTATCTGTACGCATCCCAAAAGGTGTGATGACCGTAGTAACAGGCGTTGCTGGTTCAGGTAAAAGCACCCTTATCAACAGCGTTTTACCAAAGTTTGAAAAAGAAACAACTGTAATAGACCAGTCTGCTATTATTGGTAATAGTCGTTCTAATATAATAACCTACCTGGGTTTATCAGATAAGATCAGGAACCTATTCGCAACAGCCAACAAGATTAGCAACAAATTTTTCAGCAGAAACAGTGAAGGCGCCTGTAAAAACTGTAAGGGTTTAGGGTTTGAAAAAATAGATCTGGCATTTTTAGATGATATCGAGCAGCCGTGCGAAGTTTGTGGCGGATCTGGCTTTGCACCAGAGGTTCTAAAATACAACTATAAAGGCAAAAATATTATTGAAGTGATGGACATGACCGTACCAGATGCGCTCGTGTTTTTTAAGCATATAATACCTATAGAAAATTTGGAAATTCTGGTTAAATTAGGTTTGGATTACCTCAGTTTAGGCCAACGGTTGAATACCCTTTCAGGAGGAGAAAGACAACGATTAAAATTATCAAAAGAACTAAAAACTTTTAACAAAACACTCATTATGGATGAACCAAGTACAGGGCTTCATCCCATTGATGTACAAAAGTTATTGGTTTATTTTAACAGCCTGATCAGTCAAAATAATACCCTTATTGTCGTAGAGCATAACTTAGACATTATCTCCCAGGCAGATTGGATTATTGATATAGGTTTAGGTGCCGGTAAATATGGTGGAAATATTGTTTTTGAAGGTACGGTAACACAGCTTTTAAAAAATAAAATATCATATACTGCCCAATACCTGAATAAACACTTAGAATACAGTTACAGATAAGATAAATTGCTCTTTCATAACCATCATTTATCAATAGATGATTTATAAATTCTAACGAAAGGAAAGTTACATTTTAAGATTATAACGATGGTTATAGAGGGAGTGTAATCTCACCCATCTTAGGCACACTCAAAAGTAGAGTTTTTTGTTAATAATT